>CAYOWF010000120.1:0-6901 GCA_964407585.1 uncultured Qipengyuania sp. | reverse complement strand
GCGTGGTGCCCTTGCGGAGCGAAAGCAGCTCCAGCATCGCATATTCCTTGCCGGTGAGGTGGACGCGGGCCCCGTCGACTTCGACGGTCTTCGCATCGAGGTTCACCGCCAGCTTGCCGGTACGGATGATCGACTGGCTGTGGCCCTTCGAACGGCGCACCACGGCATGGATACGGGCGATCAGCTCTTCGCGGTGGAACGGCTTGGTGACGTAATCGTCGGCACCGAAACCGAAGCTGCGGATCTTGCTGTCCATCTCGGCAACGCCGGAGAGAATGAGGACCGGCGTCTGTACCTTGGCGACGCGCAGCTTCTTGAGCACGTCGTAACCGTGCATGTCCGGCAGGTTCAGGTCGAGCAGGATGATGTCGTAATCATACAGCTTGCCCAGATCCAAGCCTTCCTCGCCGAGATCGGTCGAGTAGACATTGAAGCCTTCGGTGGTGAGCATGAGCTCAATGGCTTTCGCCGTTGTCGGCTCGTCTTCAATCAGCAGTACACGCATGGGTTCGTCCCCCCTAGCCTGGTTTCCGATGCCGCTCCCCCCTGAGAAGCGGCGTTGTCCCTTGTTAACCATTTGGGGTGTGAATGGAAAAGGTTAACGTGAGGTAAAAACCGTTAACAATTTTCCCTGTGGCGCAGCTGCACCAGTGTAATTTTCCGCCCTCGAACGCAAACGGAGTGCGTCCCCAGCGAGGACGGCTTGCTACACGTCCTGCGAGGGAGAACCGACCCGCGCCGGTTCGCAAGTCAAAGGCTTTTCAGCTTCTTGGCGCGGCGTCTTTGCGCCGAGGATCCGATACCGATCGCCTCGCGATATTTGGCGACGGTCCGCCGCGCGAGGTCGAAGCCTTCCTCGTTGAGCATATCGGCGAGCTTCTGGTCGGACAGCACTTTCTTCGGGTCCTCGGCATCGCACAGCGCGCGGATGCGGGCCTTGATCGCTTCGCTGCTGGCGCCTTCGCCGTCCGCCGCCGCCACGCCGCTGGAGAAGAAATACTTCATCTCGAAGGTCCCGCGCGGGCAGGACAGATATTTGTTGCTGGTTACGCGGCTGACGGTCGATTCGTGCATGTCGATCCGTTCCGCCACTTCGCGCAGGGTCAGCGGGCGCATCGCCGAAACGCCTTCGCGGAAGAAGCCTTCCTGCAGCGTCACGATCTCGCTCGCGGTCTTGAGGATCGTCTTCTGCCGCTGGTCGAGCGCGCGGATAAGCCAGTCCGCTTCGCCAAGCTGTTCGTTGAGCCAGGCGCGCGAGGCCTTGTCGCGCGCGCCGGCTTCGAGCTCGACGTAATATTCGCGGTTCACGACGAGGCGGGGGAGGCTCGCCTCGTTGATGCGGATCTGCCATGCGCCGTCCTTGCCGGGCGTTACCAGAACATCGGGCACGATGGCCGCTTCGCCTTCCCCGCCATAGCGGCAGCCTGGCTTGGGATCGTAGCTGCGCAGTTCGGCAAGCATGTCGGCGAAGTCTTCATCGTCGACCTCGCACAGCCGCTTGAGCCGCGCGATCTCGCCTTGGGCCAGCAGGTCGAGGTGGTCGATCAGCCGCGCCATGCAGGGATCGTAACGGTCCGCTTCCTGCGCCTGCAGGGCAAGGCATTCGGACAGGCTGCGTGCACCCACCCCGGTCGGATCGAGCGACTGGACCAGCGTCAGCGCGCGCTCGACCTCGGCCAGCGGCGCACCGAGTTCTTCCGCCAGGTAGCGCAAATCGGCGTGAAGATATCCGGCTTCGTCCAGTTCGTGCACGATGCGCCCGGCGATCAGGGCCTCGCGCGGATCGTGGGCGAGCGCGCCGATCTGCCCGGAAAGATGTTCGGCAAGGCTCGCGCCGTCCGAGGACCGGTTCTCGAGATCGGGCAATTGCTCCGACCCGGCGCCGGTCCCACCGGCCTGCGCCCAGTCGCCGCTGTCTCCCGGTGCCGATTCCGGATCGCGCGCATATTCGGCAATGTCGAGCGCATTGTCGCCATCGAAATCGGGTGTCGCTTCGTGTTCGGCCTCGGCGGGTGCGGGGGTATCGTCGCCTCTTTCGCGGCTGACCTCTCCCACCTCGAGCAGCGGATTGCTTTCCAGCGCTTCGGACACGAAACTTTCGATTTCGAGATTGGACAGCGCCAGCAGCTTGATCGCCTGCTGCAGCTGCGGCGTCATCACGAGCGACTGAGTCTGCCGTAGGTCTAGCCTCGGACCGAGCGCCATCGAACTAGCTCCAGGCGGGCGCGGTCGTCACAGCGTGAAATTCTCGCCGAGGTAGAGGCGCTTGACGTTTTCGTCCGCCACCAGCGCTTCGGGCGTTCCGGCGAAGAGCACCTGGCCGCCATAGATGATGCAGGCACGGTCGACGATTTCGAGCGTCTCGCGCACGTTGTGGTCGGTAATCAGCACGCCGATGCCGCGAGTCTTCAGATCCTTCACCAGGTCGCGAATGTCGCTGATCGAGAGCGGATCGATCCCGGCGAAGGGTTCGTCGAGCAGCATGATCGAGGGCTTGGCCGCCAGCGCCCTGGCGATCTCCGCGCGGCGGCGTTCACCGCCTGAAAGCGCCATTGCCGGGCTTTCGCGCAGTCGGGTGAGGCCGAATTCGTCGAGCAGGCGGTCGAGCTCGGCGCTGCGCGTGTCGGGGTCGGGCTCGACCATTTCGAGCACGCAATTGATATTCTGTTCGACCGTCATGCCGCGAAAGATGCTCGTTTCCTGCGGCAGATAGCCGAGGCCGAGGATCGCACGACGGTACATCGGCAGGTTGGTGACGTCGTCTCCGTCCATCAGGATGCGCCCGGCGTCCGGCCGGACGAGACCCATGATCGAATAGAAGCAGGTCGTCTTGCCCGCACCATTGGGGCCGAGCAGCCCGAGCACTTCGCCCTTGCCGACGGTGAGCGAGATGTCGGTCAGGACCTGCCGCTTGTCGTAGCTCTTGGCGATGGAAATGACTTCCAGCCCCCCTTGCGGGATGGGCGGGGCGGCATCGTGTACCGCTTGGTTGTCGGGGCTCAATACGTCGTCGACCATGGAGCGGGGCATAGCAGCAGAATCGCGCAGGAAAACCCCCGAGACAGAACCATTTCGACGAATTGGCAGGATTCCTGCATAGACAACATGGCCTTGCGGGAAATTCGTTGCCGGCGGCTTGCGTTCGCGCGATAAGTTTGAAACTATAAATGCTTGGAGATGTCTGGGGAGACACGCGATGGGCAAAGCTGTCGACGCCAACCACGATCACAATCACGGCGCCAATGCGCATGGCAGCAAGCGCAACTGGTCCAAGGCGATGAGCGACAATGTCGCGATCGCGCTCGTGGTCTACACCGGCCTGCAGATTTTCGTGACGGTCGATGCGCTCAAGAAGGGCGTATCCTCCACGCTGCCCTATTTTGCGCTGATCCTGCTCGTCGCCGCGATCATTCCGGCCTGCCGCTGGGCCGAAAAGCGGTGGAAGGATCTCTCCGAGGAAGAGAATTGCGACGAAACCCTCAAGCGGCAGTTCCGCCGCGACCAGGCGCTCCTGTGGGTGGCCGCTATCGGCATGCCGCTCGTTTTCACCGGGCTCTTCAAGGCCATTTTCTTCGCCTTCGCCTGAGGCTTGCGCCTTTGCCGCGCTTGCCTGGCCGGACCTCTCGCCGGGTTTGCGGTGAGCCGGTTCACCCCCTAAGGGCGTCGATACCATGATCGACAAAGAAACCGCCCTTGCACGCTGCCAGGAACTCGTCGCGCTCGCCAAAAGCCTGGGGGCCGATGCCGCCGATGCCGTGGCCCGGGCCAATGCGTCCGAATCGGTAAGCATGCGGCTCGGCCAGCTCGAGGAAGTCGAGCGGTCCGAAAGCGAGGAAATCGGCCTGCGCGTCTTCCTTGGCAAGCGTTCGGCTTCGATCCATACCAGCGATTTCGGCGAGGACGGCCTCAAGACGCTTGCCGCGCGTGCCGTACAGATGGCGGGCCATGCGCCCGAAGACCGGCACGCGGGCCTCGCGCCCGAAGACGCGCTGTTCACGGGCGATCTGCCCGATCTCGAACTCGACGATCCAGACCAGCCTTCGCCCGAGGCCCTGCGCGAGGCGGCGCTGGCCACCGAGGATGCCGCGCGCGCCGTCGCGGGCGTCACCAACAGCAATGGCGGCAGCGCCAGCGCAAGCCGCGCGGTCGTCGCGCTGGCGACCTCGACCGGTTTCGCACGCGCCTATGCCGGCAGCGGCTTTTCGCTCTCCGCCAGCGTCATCGCTGGCGAAGGTGCCGGGATGCAGACCGACTATGCCTCGCGCAGCGCACGCTTCCAGACCGATCTTCCCTCGCCCGACACGATCGGCAGCGAGGCGGGGCGGCGCGCGGTGGCCCGGCTCGACCCGGTATCGATGCCGAGCCGGAAGGTGTCGGTCGTGTTCGAGCCGCGGATTGCGAACGGGCTGGTCGGGCATTTGCTCGGCGCGATGTCCGGCCCTGCGATCGCGCGCAAGTCCAGCTTCCTGCTCGGCCATGAGGACGACGAACTGTTCGATCCTTCCATCCGCATCCTCGAACAGCCGCTGCGCAAGCGCGGGCAGCGCTCACGTCCTTTCGATGGAGAAGGTATCGCCTGTACCGATCGAACGCTGGTCGAAAACGGCCGCATGACTGGCTGGCTGACCAACGTCTCCTCGGCGGACCAGCTGGGTCTCGGCCTGACGGGACATGCATCGCGCGGAGGTGGGGGCTCCCCTGGGGTCAGCGCGAGCAATGTCCATATGGAGCCCGGCAGCGTCACGCCCGAAGCGCTGATGGAAGATATCGAGGACGGTCTCTACGTCACGGCGCTGTTCGGGCAGGGCGTGAACCCGGTCACCGGCGATTACAGCCGCGGGGCGACGGGCTTCCGCATCCGCAAGGGCGTTATCGCGGAGCCGGTCGCCGAGATCACGATCGCCGGCAATCTGCTCGAGATGTTCCGCGCCCTGACCCCGGCCGACGATCTGGAGATGTACCGCTCGATCAATGTGCCCACCCTGCGCGTCGACGGCATGACGGTGGCGGGCGAATGAAGCGCTTGGTCGCCGCGCTGGCGCTGCTGCTCGCCGCTCCGGCGACGGCCATGCTGCCCAGCGCGCCGGAAACCGAAACTGCACCGGACCCGCCCGCGCCGACCCAGACGATCGACGATACGCAGGAAGCGGGCGCCGACGAACGCATGCGCGAACGGATCGCGGGCATCTTCGCCGAACTGCCCGCCTTCGCCGCGGTCGAGGTGGAGGTCAGCCAGGGTGTGGTGACGCTTTCGGGCACGGTCCCGAAGCAGGAGGACATTGCCCGCGCCGAAGCGATCGCGGGCCGGGTCAGCGGTGTGGTTACGGTCGAGAACGGGCTCGAACGCGACGTTTCGATTACCGCCGAAGGGACCGGCATATCGAGCCTGGCGGACAAGTGGAGCGGGCTACTCGCCATGCTCCCGCTGATCGGGCTCGCGCTGCTCGTGTGGCTCGGCATCGCCTTCGTGGGCTATCTCATCGCCGGGCTCGGGGCGCTGTGGCACCGGCTTGCACCGAACAGCTTCCTCGCCGAGCTCATCGCCAGCGCCATTCGCTTCGCCTTCGTCGTTGGCGGACTGGTCGTCGCGCTCGACATGATCGGCGCGAGTGCCTTGCTCGGCGCGGTCCTGGGCGGCGCAGGCGTGATCGGTCTCGCGCTCGGCTTTGCGCTGCGCGACACGATCGAGAATTACGTCGCCTCGCTGATGCTCAGCGTGCGCCAGCCGTTCCGGGCCAACGACTGGGTGCTGATCGATAGCTACGAAGGCCGGGTCATCCGCCTGACCAGCCGTGCCACGATCCTGATGACGCTCGACGGAAACCACCTGCGCATTCCCAACAGCCAGGTGTTCAAGGCGGTGATCACCAATTTCACCCGCAATCCGCAGCGGCGGTTCGAATTCGAACTGGGCGTCGATGCGGATGACGATGCGCTTGCCGCGCGCCAGCTGGGCCGCGATACGCTGGCCGGGCTGGACTTCATCCTGACCGAGCCGCCACCCGAAGCGCGGATCGTCGAGGTCGGCGATTCGAATGTGGTGATCCGCTTCCTCGGCTGGATCGACCAGGACCAGACCGACTGGTGGAAGGCCCAGAGCCGGGCGATCCCTGCGGTGAAGGAAGCGCTGGAGGAAGCCGGCTTCGGCCTGCCCGAACCGATCTATCGCCTGCGGTTCGACCCGCGTTCCGCCACGCTGCCGTTCGAGAATATCGCCGGGGGCGCACATGAGCGCGCGGCGCCGAAGAAACCGGTTCCGCAGGTCGAGGTTGCCGAAACCGACGAGGATGTCCGCCCGACCAACGAAATCGCCGACATGGTCGACAAGGAACGGAGGGAGTCGGGCGGCGAGCAGGAGAAGGACCTGCTCGACCACTCCAGACCGGTCGAATAAACCCTAAGCTTTGCCCACCTCGTAGCGGTCGATGCATTCGAGCACGATGCGCTTGGCTTCTTCGGCATCGCCCCAATTGCCGATGCGGACCCACTTCTCTGCTTCCAAATCCTTGTAATGGGTGAAGAAGTGCTCGATCTGCTGGAAGATGATCGAGGGCAGGTCCTTCGTCTGACCGACGTCGGAATAATAGGGGAAGGTCGTGTCCACCGGCACGCAGATCAGCTTTTCGTCGCCGCCATGTTCGTCTTCTAGGTTGAGTACGCCGATCGGGCGGGCGCGCACGACGCAGCCGGGAATGAAGGGCGAGCGCGAGATCACCAGCGCGTCGAGCGGGTCGCCATCGTCGCTGAGCGTGTGCGGCACGAAACCGTAATTCGCCGGATAGCGCATCGGCGTGTGCAGGATGCGGTCGACGAACAGCGCGCCGCTTTCCTTGTCGAATTCGTACTTCACCGGTTCGCCGCCGGTGGGAACTTCGATGATGACGTTGAGGCTTTCGGGCGG
>CAYOWF010000119.1:0-7076 GCA_964407585.1 uncultured Qipengyuania sp. | reverse complement strand
GCGCGGTCAGCAGCGATTCGAGCAGGCCGACCGCGGCCATGGTCGCCGAATAGGGCGCGATGATGGCCAGCGTTTCCCAGGTCAGCGGCACGTCGGGCAGCATGAAATAGGGCAGACCTTCGGGCAGCTCGCCCATGTCGGCCACGGTGTTGACCGGGGCATCGAGCCAGATGCTGAGCGCGGTCAGAACGATGATCGCCACCAGCGGGCTGGGCACCGCGGTTGTCAGCTTGGGGAAGAGGTAGATGATCGCCAGCGCGGCGGCGACCATGGCATAGGTCTCCCAGCCCACATTGGTAAGCTGCGGCAGCTGCGCCATGAATATGAGGATGGCGAGCGCGTTGACGAAGCCGGTTATGACCGAGCGGCTGACGAACTGCATGAGGAGGTCGAGCCGCAGCAGGGCGGCAATGCCCTGGAAGACGCCCATCAGGATGGTCGCGGCGAAGAGGTATTCGACCCCGTGGTCGCGCACCAGCGGGACGACGACCACCGCCACTGCGGCGGTTGCTGCGCTGATCATGCCCGGTCGCCCGCCGGTGAAGGCGATGACCATCGCAATCGCGACCGAGGCATAGAGGCCGACGCGCGGATCCACCCCGGCGATGATCGAAAAGCCGATCGCTTCGGGTATCAGCGCGAGCGCGACGACGATCCCGGCAAGGATGTCGGCACGGATATTGGAGAACCAGTCGCGTTTGATCGCGCCGAGGTCGGGCATGATAAGTGTCCAGCTAGTGATGGAGGGCGCGCGGGTGCACCCGGTAAGTCCATGCGCTACTTAGCGATTGTGCAGTGCAACACAACCCGTGAGAATCCCTTTCCGGGCTGACGGTCGCAGAGGCCCCTATGCCGTCGGTCGAGTTGGACGGGTACTTGCAGAGCGGTGCGCTACCCCTAGGATGAATTCGTATGTCCGGATTTTCCGAGTGAGGGGTCAGACCATGTTTCGTCAAATTCTCGCCGCCAGCGCGGCCACGCTTGCCATCGCCGCAGCCACTCCGGCCCTGGCAGATCACCACCGGGCCGATGCAGGAGCCGTCGTTGCACCCGCAATCGAATACGAGCGCTGGACGCTCGACAATGGTCTGCAGATTATCGCGATCCCCGACAGCACGACCGGGACCGTGACCACTTCGATGTGGTACGAGATCGGGTCCAAGCTCGATCCCGAAGGCCGCAGCGGGTTCGCGCACCTCTTCGAACATATCCTCAGCCGGAAAACGCTGAACATGCCGTACAACATGATCTACGGCCTGACCGCCGATGTCGGCGGCACGCGCAATGCGTCGAACAGTCCCGACCGGACGAACTACTTCGAAATCGTGCCGGCCGAATATCTCGAAGCGATGCTGTGGACGCACCGCGAGCGCATGGGCTTCCCGGTCATCGACCAGGAGGTCTTCGACAAGGAGCGCGACGTGGTGAAAGAGGAACTGCGCCAGCGCGTGTTGGCGCCGCCCTACGGCCGCTTCCAGCGCTTCGTCCTTCCCGAATCGGTCTACGACGTTTCGCCCTATCGCCGCCCGGGCATCGGCAGCATCGAAGAGCTCGATTCGGCGACGCTGGACGATGCGCGTGCGTTCTACCAGGCCTATTACGGACCCGACACAGCGACCTTGATCGTGGCGGGCAATTTCCAGACCGACGACCTGCGGCAGCTGGTCGACGAATATTTCGCCGACATCCCGCGCCGCAGCGATCCCGTGGATGTAACGGTGAAGGTAGACGTTCCCGAGAGGACCGAACCGCGTGTCGTCAATGCGACCGCGCCCAATGTTCCGCTTCCGCTCGTCGGCACCGTCTGGAAGCTGCCTCCCGCAACGCATCCCGATGCCGCTGCCCTCGAGGTCATGGACGCGATCATGTCGCGCGGCGACAACAGCCGCATGCATGCCGCGCTCGTGCGGACGGGCAAGGCGGTGCAGGCGGTGCATTTTGCGGATCTGTCCGAAGTCGGCGGGATGCTCGCCCAATTTGCCGTCACCAATCCGCAATCCGATGCCGAAGAAGTGCGGGCGATTCTCGTCGCGGAGCGCCAGCGCATCATGGACGAGCCGGTAACGCGCGCCGAACTCGCCGAGGCCAAGAACGAGCTCATCTCGACTTCGCTCCGTCGCCGTGAGACCGCGCAGGGCCGCGCTTTCGAACTGGGCGAGGCGCTGGTGGTGTCGGGCGATCCCGGCTTCGCGGACAAGCGGCTGGCGGACATTGCGGCGGTCACGGCCGAAGACGTCCAGCGTGTGGCGCGGACCTATTACGCGCCCCAACGGCGGACCGACATTACCTATACCGCGGGCGAGGACGATCCTGCTGCCTATGCGAACCCCGTACCGATGCCGACTTTCCGTACCCTGCCCCCGGCCAAGGGCGCGCCGCTGGCGGTCGCTCCGGAAAGCGAGCGCGAACCGGTCCCCGGGCCTGGTCCGCGCCCTGCGGTAAAAGCGCCCGACATGGTCGAGCGCACGCTGGCCAACGGTGTCGAGGTGATCGCGGCGCAAACCGGCGACGTGCCGATGGCCACCATGACGGTGCTCGTCCCCGGCGGTTCGATCAGCGATCCGCGCGCCAAGGCGGGTATTGCCCAGATGGCCGCACAGCTCGCCGACAAGGGTGCTGGCGGGATGGACGAGGTCGAGATCGCGCGGCGGCTCGAAAGCCTCGGCGCAAGTTTCGGGGCGACTGCCGGATCGCAAGGCTCGTTCTTCAGCCTGACCGCGCCCGTGGCGACCATGGAAGATGCCGGCGAAGTGCTCGCCGCAATCATCAAATCGGCCAGCTATCCGGAAGATGTCTTCGAGCGCGAGCGCAAGCGCGCGGTGGATGGCCTGGCCGTCGAACTCAAGAATCCGGGCGGCCTCGTGCGCATGGCAGCCCGGCCCGTTCTTTACGGCGATGCGCCTTACGGAACGATACCCAGCGGGACGCAGGACAGCCTCGCCTCGCTGACCCGCGACGACCTTGTCCGGCACCGCGCGAAATACTGGCATCCGGAGCGTGCGCAGGTCATCGTCAGCGGCGGAATCGAACCGGAAAAGGCGATCGCGCTGGCCGATTCGCTGCTCGGGGACTGGGAAGGGGCAGGCGATGCGCCCGATCCGATCGCCGATCCCACGGGCACGGGCGAGCCGGTACGTACCATCGTAATCGACATGCCCGACGCCGGACAGGCGGCGGTCTATGCCGGGATGCGGGCACCTTCTCGTACCGATAGCGACTACCACGCGCTCGAAATCGCCAACGCCATTCTCGGCGGCGGTTCCAGCGGGCGCCTGTTCGAAGAAGTGCGGACCAAGCGTTCGATCAGCTATGGCGCAGGCAGCGGCCTGGGTACCGATATGCTGATCGCTTCCGCGCAGACGCAGAACAGCACCGCCGACGAGGTGGTGGAGGTGTTCCTCAACGAATTCGACCGGCTGGGCGATGAAGCCATCGGTGCCGATCTGCTCGACCGCAGGCGGCTCTACCTGGGCGGCAATTATGCCCGCAGCCTCGAGAGTTCGTCGGGCTTCAACTCGATCGTGGCGAACCTCTTGCTCGACGGCCTCGAGCCTGCCGAAGCCGCCCGCTATGCCGACAGGCTTGCGGCAGTATCGCCCGAAGCATCGACCAAGGCGGCCGCGGATTACGTCGGTTCGGAAAAGGCGACGATCCTCATAGTCGGAAATGCGGCGGAATTCCTCGACGACCTGAAGGCGATCCGGCCCGATGTCGAAGTCGTCGACGCCGATTCGGTCGACCTCTCTTCGAAGACCCTGGGGCGCTGATCCGTCTGCGGAACGATCAGGGCGCGGCAGTCTCGGCGGCTTCTTCCGCCTGCTGCCGCGCCCACATATCGGCATAGAGGCCGCCATGCCTCAGAAGTTCGGCATGCGTCCCGGTCTCGGCCAGGCGACCATGGTCGAGCACGAGGATTCGGTCCGCATCGGCGATTGTCGAAAGCCGGTGGGCGATCGCCAGCGTGGTGCGGTCCTCGCTGACCTGCTTGAGGGTGCGCAGGATGTCCTGCTCTGTCCGGCTGTCGAGCGCGCTGGTGGCCTCGTCGAGCAGCAGGATGGGCGGGTCCTTAACCAGCGTCCGGGCGATCGCGACGCGCTGCTTCTCGCCGCCGGATAGCTTCAGCCCGCGTTCGCCGACTTCGGTTTCGAAGCGATCGGGCAGGCGCTCGATGAAGGGCATGATCGAGGCGGCCCGGGCGGCGTTCTCGATCTCCTTCACGCTCGCATCCTCGCGGCCGTAGGCGATGTTGTAGCCGATCGTATCATTGAACAGCACGCTGTCCTGCGGAACGATGCCGATATGCGCGCGCAGGCTGTCCTGCCTCACCCCGGCGATATCCTGGCCGTCGATCAGGATGCGGCCCTTCTGCGGATCGTAGAAACGGAACAGCAGCCGGGCGATCGTGCTCTTGCCCGCGCCCGAGGGGCCGACGATGGCGACATGGCTGCCCGCCGGAACCTCGAAGGTCAGGCCGTGGAGGATGGTGCGGCCGGGCTCGTAGCCGAAATGGACATGGTCGAAGGTGATCGACGGGCGCTTGACGATGAGGGCGGGGGCACCGGGCGCGTCCTCCACCTCGACCTGCGTATCGATGAGGCGGAACATCTCCGCCATGTCGACCAGGCCCTGGCGGATCGTGCGATAGACCCAGCCGAGCAGGTCCAGCGGGCGGAAGAGCTGGATGAGATAGGTGTTCACGAAGACGAGGTCGCCCACCGTCAGCTCGCCCCGGCTCCATCCCCAGACCGTATAGCCCATCGCGCCCGCCATCAGCGCATTGGTGATGAAGGCCTGCGCGATGTTGAGCATGCCGAGCGAGGTATCGGACTTGATCGCCGCTTCGCTATAGGCACGCGCAGCCTTGGCGTAGCGCGCTTCCTCGCGCCGCTCCGCGCCGAAATATTTCACCGTTTCGTAATTCAGCAGCGAATCGACCGCACGCGACAGGGCCTGCCCGTCGAGATCGTTCATCTCGCGCCGGAGCTTGGTTCGCCACTCGGTGATCTGGCGGGTGACCACGATATAGGTGACGACCGTGAAGGCCGTCGCGGCCACGAGCCCCCAGCCGAAATTGAGATAGAAGATAACGCCGACAGCGGTCAGCTCGATCACAGTGGGGGCAATATTGAACAGCAGGAAATAGAGCATCGAATCGATGCTCTTGGTTCCGCGTTCGATAATCTTGGTCACTTCGCCCGTGCGGCGCGAAAGGTGGAAGCGCAGGCTGAGGCGGTGAAGGCGGCGGAAGACGTCTTCCGCCAGGTGCCGGGTCGCTTCCTGCCCGACGCGTTCGAAGACGATGTTGCGCAGATTGTCGAAGGCGGTGCCGGCGAAGCGGCCGAGCCCGTAGGCCAGCACCAGCGCCATGGCGACCATGACTCCCTCGCTCGCTTCGCCCGACATGGAATCGACCGCGTATTTGTAGGCGAAGGGCAGGGCGAGCATCGTCCCCTTGGCCAGCAGGACGAGGCCCAGCGCGATCGCGATCCGCCAGCGCAGCGCATGATTGTCGCTCGGCCAGAGATAGGGGAGGAAACGCTTGAGCGTTGCCCAGCTTTCGGCATCCTGCCGCTGGTCGGAAGTGATCGTGTCTGGCGGCATGGCCCGTTATCTGGGGCACGCGTGTGCCGAGGACAAGGTCAGGAGTTGGTTCGGGTCGCCATAAAGGCCGGGTCAAACAATGGGCGGCGGTATGTCGTGCCCGGCAGATCGAACAGGACCCGGCGCGAAGAGAAGTCGATTGCGACCCGTTCGAAAAGGCGCAAGTTGCCCATGCCCAGGATCAGGGCTGGCCGGTCGGCAAGGCCGAGCGCCTCTATTGCGGGACTGTCAGCAAATCCGATCGGGACATTGGTCAGTTCCAGGTTCCCGATCGCCAGCCTCCTGGCTATGGCCAGGTCGCTTTCGACCAGCGCCCCGTTCACATCGGTTGCGGTGATCTTCTCGCGCGCGCGTGCGCGCAGGCGCTTGAGTAGAGCCATGTTGCCAACCGAGTTCTGCGCGCCGGTATCGATGATTACCGCGGTGCGAACTCCGTTCAGCTTCGCATCGGTGATGATCATCTGGCCGAGGCGCTGGCGCGCGCGCACCACTATCTCGTAACCGTCATTGCCTCCCAGATCTCTCGCATCGGCGACCGAGATGCTGTCTTCGCGAAAATTGATCAGCACCCGCAGGTCCTGCAGGCTGTCGAGCCCGAGGATGCCATCGGCACCGATATTCTTGCGCTGCAGCAGCGGGGCGGTAATCCCGCTGAATGTGCGATTTGCGAATTCGAGCTCGTCGATATCGATCGTATCGACGAGTTCGCTCGATCCCATTGCAACCAGCCTGGCGCGCCCGGTCGGTTCGAGCTCGAGATCTTCGGTCACGTCATGGGTTACGACAGTGGCCTGCGCCCCGGTGTCGATGAAGAAGCGATAGGGCCCCTTGCCGCCAATGGTAACGGGCACCGTCATGCGTTCGTAGCGATCCTTGTCGAAATCCACGGATACGACATCTGCAAGGGATGGATCGCCGGCGGATGGATCGCTGGCGGATGGATCGGTGTCCGGTTCGGCCGCAGGAGTATCGGTCGCGGGCTGCTGGGCGAAAGCCGCGGTACCGAGACCGAAGGCTACGGCGATGGCGAGGCTGCGTTTTGCCATGTACTCTCTCCTCCGGGTGCCGTTCCAGGCTGCCCGGTGGAACGAGTATACCACAGAGGCGCCGGAGGACCGAATTCGCCGGCAGAGTGCCATGGCCCTTTGGTCTGCCATTAGGTTGTCGCGTGAAGCGGAGCGCGAGAATCACGGAAGACCGATCAATATCACCCGGGCACCGGCGTCAATCGCGAGTCACCGGCCGGCGATTCCGCTCATTATGGGCCCTTTCGGGGCCGGATCCGTAGGGAGGCTTGAATCCGCCGGTTCAACTCCTATCTTTGCTGCTGAGGAAACTGGGCGCGAAACCGCGGAAATCTGCGGCTTTCGAAAAAAGTTCAAAAAACTTTCGAAAAGGGTGTTGACCGAATCCAACACCACGCCTAGATGGCCCTCACCGACGCGGCGCTGGCGGCTTCCACCGCCCACTGCTTC
>CAYOWF010000118.1:0-7100 GCA_964407585.1 uncultured Qipengyuania sp. | reverse complement strand
GGATTGATGCGCAGGCAGGCCGCGCCCTTGTCGGCCGCTTCGAGTGCGCGTTTGTAATGGAAATGGATGTCGGCGACGATCGGGACGTTCGCGGCCCTTGTGATCTTGTCGAAATCGCGCGTCGCCTCTTCGGTCGGGCACGACACGCGGATGATATCCGCGCCCACATCCTCGCAGCGGCGGATCTGGTCGATCGTCGCCGCGACATCCTCGGTCGGCGTATTGGTCATGGTCTGGACGCTGATAGGCGCATCGCCGCCTACGGCGACGTTGCCGACCATGATCTGGCGGGACTGGCGGCGCTCGATATCGCGCCAGGGGCGTACGGAAGACATGCAAGCGATATAGAGACGCAAATGTGAAGGGGCAATGACGCAGGACTAGCGCAAATTGTCGCGATACCTTCGGCTGCCGCGCAGGATCGTGCCGTCATGCAGCGTTACCGCGAAATCGCCGCTCTTGTCGCCTTCCACGACCCGTATCGCATCGCGCCGCACGAGGTGCGAACGGTGGATGCGGGCGAAACCGGGTCCGAGCTCGGCTTCCATCGCCGCCATCGTGCCGCGATGCAGGTGAGTGTCGCCGTCCGCGTGGACTTCGACATAATTGCCCGCCGCCTCGATCCGCTCGATCGCGGAATGGGCGATGCGGGTGCGGCGGGTGCCGTCGACGACTTCCAGGACTGGCTCCGCCACGGCGTCTTCGGAGCCTGCGGGCCTGCCTGCGTACCATTGCAACGTTGCAATCAACACGACCAGCAGCGCATAGTCGGCCACGTCCTTGCGCAATTCATAGGGAAAGCCAGCGGCGCCGGTCGGGAAACTGTAATCGCCGCCCATGATCGTCCAGGCGATCTCGCGCAGTTCCACCATCACGCCGACATGGAGCAACGAAGCCAGCGGCGCGCCGAAAAGGACGAGCACGATGGACGCCGCCCATGACCGTTTCGGCGGCAACATGTGCGGCATCGCCCGCCACAGGACGGCGACCACTACCAGCCAGCCCAGAAGGCTGGTCAATTCCAGGGTCCAGACCGTCACCGGATCGGCGTCGGCACCGCGTTCCGTCAGGATCGAACCGACATTGGCCCATAATTGCAGCAGAGCATAGGCGAAGAGAGCGGCAATCGCAGCCAGCACGACGCGGCGCGACCTGCCGCTCGTCACGCGAGGCCCGCCGCTCGTCCCGGCTTGCCTACCGCCCGTCCCTGCCGCATCGCCGTTCATGGCGTGGACGTAGCAGGACAGGGGCCTTCAAGGCTAGCGCAACGGCCATGAAAAACGACACACTCCCGAGCCCGACCGGCGGCCGTCACTTCGGCATGGACTGGCTGCGCATAGCGGCCTTCGCCCTGCTGATCCTCTACCATACCGGCATGGGTTTCGTGCCGTGGGACTGGCACGTGAAATGGACCGAGATCAGCGAGCTGGCGCGGCTGCCCATGCTGGCGCTCAACGGCTGGCGGCTGGCCCTGCTGTTCGTGGTCTCGGGCTATGCCAGTGCCGCCCTGTTGGCAAAGAGCAGCCGCGGCGCATTCCTGCGTTCGCGCAGCGCGCGACTGGTCATCCCGACAGTGTTCGCGGCGATTGTCGTGATCCCGCCGCAGGTCTGGATCGACCTGATGTTCAACCACGGATACGCGCAGGGTTTCGCGCAATTCTGGAGCGGTGACTATTTCCGCTTCGGCACGCTGGCGGGCATCGTGATGCCGACCTGGCAGCATTTGTGGTTCGTGGTCTACCTGTTCGCCTACACGCTGGCGCTGATCGGACTGCATGCCGCGCTACCGTCCCGCATCCGCAGCGCGATCGTTAAGCTGTCCGGCCGTATGCTGGGTAACGGCTGGGGCCTGCTGCTGCTTCCGGTCGCCTGGATACTCATCCGGCATACACTCCTGTTCCCCGGCCATTCCGATACCCATGCGCTTTTCGACGATCTCCCCGCACACTGGATATACTTCGCCGCGTTCCTGTTCGGCATGCTGCTGCGTCATTCGGACCGGGTCTGGACCGCTATACGTAACCACTGGCGCCTGGCAGCGGTCATCGGCGGGACGGCCACGATCCTCATGCTGGCCCAGGTCTGGTGGCTGACGGGGCGCGAATGGAGTGCAGCGCAGGAAGCGGTATTTACCGTGGTCCGGGACCTGCAGTCCTGGTTCGTGATCGTCGCACTGATCGGAATGGCCGACCGTTACTGGAACCGCGATGCTCGCCACCGGACGATGCTCAATGAAGCGGTGTTTCCCTTCTACATCATCCACCAGACGGTGATCGTGGTCTTCATCTGGTACCTGCGACCATTCGACATGCCGCTGCCGCTGGCAATCGGCCTGACCGTAGGGGCCACCGCACTCGGCTGCTGGCTGTTCTACCGGATTGGACGCGAGATACCCGGCTTCAGGCTGCTGATCGGATTGAGGGGCTGGCGCGTTCCCCCTTCCAACGCGGACCGGGTTGCGGCAATGAAAGCGGCATGAGCGAAGCGACCGACGAAACGATCACCGATGGCGCCCTCCTGTTCGGGCGCGTGCTCGACGGGCAGGGCGGCGCGCGCGAGATCGGCTGGGAAGAGGCGCAGGGATGGCAGCCCTCCGCCCCGGGCGAGGTCATGTGGCTCCATATCTGCCGCAGCCGGCCCGGCGTTTACGAATGGCTCCAGGACGAACTGAATATACCCGAACCCACTGCCGAACTGCTGACCAGCGACCAGACCCGCCCGCGCGCATTTTCCGAAGGAGAGACGCTGGTCGGCACGCTGCGCGGGATCAATTTCAATCCCGGAGCGGAACCGGAGGACATGATCTCCATGCAGCTGTGGTGCGACGGGCGGCGGCTGATCACCCTGCGGCGGCACCCCCTGCAGACCCCGCGCGAAGTCGTCCGCCTGCTCGACCGCGGCGACGGCCCGCCCGATGCGGGCGCGACGATCACGCTGCTGGCGGAGCTTCTCATCGCCCGGATGAGCCAGTCGATCGTCGACATGAACCAGGTGCTCGACGATCTCGAGGACGACGATCCGGAAGAGCATGCGGAGGCCATGCTGGGGCGCATTTCGACGATCCGCCGCAATTGCCTGGGCCTGAAGCGCCACATGGCCCCGCAGCACGAAGCGCTCGAACAGATCAGCCGCGAAGCGCCTTTCTGGTTCGAAGACCACGACCGCCGCGAAATCGCCGAAAGCATCGCACGGCTGCGCCGTTATCTCGACGATATCGACATCAGCAAGGAGAGCGCGCTGGTGCTGCAGGACGAACTGCGCGCCCGCAGCCTCGCCAGCAGCGAACACGCGACCTACATGCTCACCATCGTGGCGGGCATCTTCCTGCCGCTGTCCTTCCTGACCGGACTGCTGGGCATCAACGTCGGCGGCATGCCCGGCATGGACGACCCCGACGCCTTCTGGGCCGTGGTCGTCCTGTGCGGCTTGCTGTTCATTGCGCTGATCGTGGTGTTCAGGCGCTTGCGCTGGCTCTAGACGTCACCCGCCGGCTTGCTGCGAGGGGATGAATTCCTCCCGGACGGCCTGTGCGATCAGTTCGAGCGGTATGATGCCCTGGCTGAGCAGGAAATCGTTGAATGCCTTTTCGCTGAAGGCATCGCCCAGCGCCACTTCGGTCTCTATGCGCAGGTCCACCAGCTTGCGATAGCCGTAGTAATAGGACCCGGCCTGTCCGGGCAGGTTGAACTGGTAACGATCGAGTTCCTGCTTCGCCATCGGCACGGACAGCAGTACGTCTTCGAGCAATACCTTCTCCGCTTCCTCGCGGGTAATCATGCCGAGATTCAGCATCGGGTCGAGGAAGGCGCGTGCGGCGCGCAGCAGGCGGAACTGCTGCGCGATGAACTGACCCTCGATCGGTTCGTGCGGGAGCATTTCCGCCTCGGCATAGAGCGCCCAGCCTTCGACGTTCACGCTGTTGAATGCATAGAGCAGGCGGGCCAGGCTGACGCCCTGCTCGACCAGCGCGGCGAACTGCATTTCATGTCCGGGACGCGCCTCGTGCGCGCTGAGCGTCCAGCTGGCCGCGGCGTGGTTGAAATCGTCGTAGACTTCGCCTTCCCCGGCACTCGGATTGCTGACGGTGAGGACGAAGGTACCCTGTTCGCCGGTGTTGCCGATGAGGCGCGGGGGGCGCATGTGCGGTGCGGGTTGCGCAGCGCTCTCGGCCTCGGATGCAAGGCGCATGGCCAGTTCGTATTCGGGTAGCGAAACGATGTCCTTCTCGCGGATGGTCTCCTCGAGCCGGGCATTCACCCCCTTGTAGAAGGCCTCGATCTCGTCGTTCGGGATGGTCTGCGCCTTGAGCGCGCGCATCACGCCTTCATAGCTGGCATCCTGCCAGCCGTTCTTCGCGGCGATCTGAGGGGCGAGCGCTTCCATCTGCGCGCGGATCTCATAGAAACCGCGCCGCGCCTGCGCCATGGTTTCGCGCGGGTCGGCATCGATGCCCCAGGCCTTCAGGCTGAAGGCATAGAGCTCTTCCGGCAGGCGTGGATCATCGCGCGAGACCGGCAGGACCACCTCTTCGGTCCAGCGCTTGTAGTCGGCGAATTGCGCATCCATGGCCTCGAGCGCCTCGCCTGCACCGTCGATCCCGTATTGCTCGAACAGTTCGCGGATACCGGCGGCATAGGTGTCGATCTTGGGCAGAGATTCGCGCGTTTCGACGACATAGGGACCGATCTTGCCCTCGCCGCGACTGGCTTCGAACCTTCGCTTGGCGAGTTCGGTCATCGGTTCGGTATCCGGCCAGGTGCCAGTGAAACGCTGCAGCAGCTCCAGCGCCTTTTCGCGGCGATGCGGTGCCGTCTGTTCGGACAGCATGACGCTGATTGCGCCGAAGATGTCTTCCGGCACCTTGGCGAATTCGAGCGCATAGTCCCGGTTCAGTTCAACGCCGCGGATGTTCTGGTCGAGCGAGTCGATCAGGATCTGCAAGTCCTGCTGGACATAGGGATTGGCCTCGGTCTGCATCGCGGCAGCGAATTCGGCCCGCAGTTCGCGCGCGCCCTCCAGATATCGTTCGTCGCGGTCGAGGGCCATGTCGTTGACCAGGCCATCGTATTGCTCATAGCCCGAAAAGGACGCGTTGAGCGGGAAGAACTCCGCCTGGTAGGTGATCAGCTTCTGCGTATAGGCATTGCTCGTTTCGACCCAGTCGGGCGTGGCGGGTGTTTCGGCCGCATCCTGTGCCGAAAGCGGGGCGGCGGGCAGGGCGCTGGCAGCGGCAAGTGCCACTGCGGCGGCGAAGGTCTTCATGGCTATTTCTCCCTCTCTTCGCGGAGGGGGGTGGCGGGCGAAGCCGCGCTTTGCAAGCCCGCGCCCGACGAAGGTGCGTTACCAGCGGACGAGCGACGGTATGACGAGGCGCCCCAGGAGGCCGGAAAGCACGACCGGCGCGACATGCCATATGCCGAGGTGACCGATGTCGTCGACAGGGCAGGCCAGGCCGTAAGCCAGGCTGCCGATCGCACCGGCGGCGATCCCGGTATAGGTTCCGGCCGCCGCAAGCGAGACGGGTGCCCCGCGCCTCAGCCAGGCGACGAGCGCCGTGGCAACGACGAGGCCGGAAGCGCTGGCTGCGAGGAAGCAGCCGAGCCCGTACATGTCCCGTGTCAGCGATATCGCGAAGCCGCCCGTCCCGAGCATCAGCAGGGCGGTCACGGGAAGCAGGGCGAGCATGCCCGCCGACCAGCGTGCGCCGTCATGGCTGTTGCCGACGCGGGGGCTTGCCATGCGGACGACGGCCAGACTCGAGGCGGCACCGAGCAGGCCGAGCATTCCATTGGTGATGAAGAACATCGGCGCAGCCTCGCCTGCCAGTATGCCGTTCCACAGGCCCTTGAGCAGTTCTACCAGCAGGACCGTCGCGAGCGCTGCACCGGCTACCAGCGCAAGGCCCTGGCCGATCCGCAGCGGCCTGACGGGGGCGAGATCGCCCGCCAGATCGTCGATCAGCGTTTTGGAAGGGTGGCCCATCCGGGGGTTCATCGTCATTCTGCCTTTTCTACGAGCGCGGACAGCTTTTTCAGTCCGCGATGGATATTCACTTTGACCAGGCTCTCGCTCTGGCCGGTCTTGCTGGATGCCTCGGCGATGGTGAGCCCTTCTATCTTGACGAGTTCGATGACTTCGACCTGCCTTGGGGGCAGGTGAACGAACAGCCGCTCGAGGCTCATGCGGGCCATCACCGCCTCTTCCTCGCTGTCTTCTGCCGCGTCGTTATCGCCCAGTTCGTCTTCCGCCGAGCGGTAGGCCTTGCGCAGGTGGTCGATCCAGCGATAGCGGGCGATGGCGGCAAGCCAGGGGTAGAAGGCACGCTCCGGATCCCAGGTGGCGCGCTTGTTGTGCACCGCCAGCATCACTTCCTGCACCAGATCGTCGAGCTGGGCTGTGGGCACGCGTTTCCTGAAATAGCGTTCGAGCCACAACTGCACTTCGGCCAGAAGCGCGCGATAAACCGCCCGGTCGCCCTTCTGGGCGGCCGCCATCATGTTCGCCATGCTGGCTTCATCGGCAATCATCGAGCGTCTCCTGCACCTTCATTCGAAGGGGCATCCCGCCTGGTTACACCTCGAGGTTTCGCCCTATGGCAGTTGTCTTCGCCTAATAGGCGAAACTCTGCCCGACCATCTCCTCGCTCATCGCCCACAGCCGGTCGGCATTGCCCTTGTCGATGGCATAGCTGCGCACGCCGCCGCCGGTGTCTTCATTGTCCTCGTCGGCGACATGGCAGTCTTCGCAATAGAGCCCGCCCGTGCCCTCCAGTTCCTCGGCGGTGGCGACCCAACAGGTCGTCGCCGCGCCTTGCGGGATAGTCTTGAACGGCTGGGGCTCTTCGCCGCGCGCTTCTGCCGCTTTCCGGATCCTGTCGAGCAGTTTCGCCATGTCGTCCTCGGTCATGTGGCGGCCGAGGTTGGTCTGAATGCCGCCGGGGTGCAGCGCATAGGCATGGATGCCGCGCCCGCCGAGCCGTTCTTCCAACCCCACGGCGAACAGGACGTTGGCGGTCTTGGACTGTCCGTAGCTCTGCCACTTTTCATAGGGGCGGTTCTCGAAATTGGGATCGTCGAAATCGACCGGGGCGAAGTGGTGCC
>CAYOWF010000117.1:0-7146 GCA_964407585.1 uncultured Qipengyuania sp. | reverse complement strand
GAACCGTCGTGTGGAAGTCACCTACGGTCCGGGTTCGGGCATGTAATTCACTCTTAGGAGTTGAACACCGAGAAGGGGCCGGAGCAATCCGGCCCCTTTTTCGTTGATGCCAAGAACCATGTCACAGGGATCCTATACCATGCGCCTATTCCTTCCGCTTTCCATCGCTGCCCTTGCCCTGGGCGGTTGCAGTACCATCGATACCATTCCGACCGACCGCATAGGCGAAGCGAGGCTGGATTTCGCCAACGGCGTACCTGCCGGCACCGCTCAATTGCTTTCCGACGGAAACACGCTTTCACTGGCCCTCGCAGTCACGGGCCTGGAGCCGGGAGAGCACGGCTTCCACCTCCACACGACCGGACGGTGCGAAGCGCCCGGTTTCACGAGCGCAGGCGGCCATCTCAATCCGGCTGGCCGCGAACACGGCAGCCTCAATCCGAACGGGAAGCATTTGGGCGATCTGCCCAACCTCGTCATCGGTGCCTCGCGCAGCGCGAGCACCGAGATCGACCTCGGTGCGGATACGCCGAGCCTGCGCGAAACGCTGTTCGATGCCGATGGCACTGCCATCGTGATCCATGCGGGCGCGGACGATTACCGCAGCGACCCGGCCGGCGATGCCGGTTCGCGCGTGGCCTGCGGCGTGCTCCGCAGCGCCGGTTAGTCGCTAGACATTCTCGCCGGCTGCGCGGGCGCGTTCTACTACGCTCGCGCCCGCGGCCGGAACCAGCTTGATAGCCAGCAGCAGAAGCACGAGGCCGACAGGCACCGCCACCAGCGTCGAAAGCACGCCCAGCGACAGGTCGTCGGCATTGGTTGCCGAAACATAGCCCGCCATGAAAGGCCCGAGGCCGAGGCCGATCAGCGTGGTCGACAGGAAGAAGGTCGCCGTGGCCAACCCGCGCATGCGCGGCAGGACCAACGCCTGACTGCTCGCAGCCGCAGCACCCAGCGCTGCAGCCGAGAACATATTGGCGAAGAAGCTGGCGATGTAGAAAGTCGTGAGATCCGGCGTCGTATAGGCGACATAGATCGCCGGTATCGGCGCGAGCAATCCGAACAGAACCACATAGAGGCGGCCCTCGGGCCGACGCTCGAGCAGGTAATCGGCCATGCGGCCGCCCAGGATGACCCCGAGGAATCCGGCTACCGCCGCGGGCGCGCCGAGGAACCAGCCGAGGTCCGATTTGTCGGCGCCCAGCGCGCGTTCCGCATAGGGGGCACCCCAATAGGATCCGGCATAGGCCATGAAGGCGACCATGCCGTAGCCCAGGATCACGGTCAGGAAGGCCGGCGAGCCCCATGTCAGGCGGAATGTCGGAAGATCACGCGCCTTGAGCCCCATCGCCCAGCTGTAGACCGCGTAATAACCGATCCCGAGAAACAGCCACTGGTCCGAAACCAGGCCTGGCAGCAGCGATGCGCTGGCCGGGGCTATCTGGGTCATGACCCATGCAAGGACCGCAAAGCCGACCAGCCCTGCAAGGTTCGCCATCAGCGCTGCACTGCCACGCGATGCCGCTCCGAAGATGGTGAAAGGCGGGATGACCTGGAACAGCTCGCGCACGAAGCCGCGAAACGGAGCCGGGTCTTCGGGAGTCGGGATACCGTCGATCGCGCCGCGCACCGGTTCGCGCAGGCTGAGCACCCAAAGCGCCAGAAGCAGCCCCGGAACGCCGACCGCAAGGAAGGCGGCCTGCCACCCGGCCAGACCCAGCGGGCCGCCACCGGGATAGGCGGCATTCCAGGCTTCGACGACCATCGCGCCGATCAGCAGCGAAATACCGCCGCCGATGTATAATCCGGAAGAATAGACCGCGAGCGCGGTCGCGCGCAGGCGAGCGGGAAACCAATCGGAAATAAGCGAATAGGCCGAAGGGCTGGCGGTCGCTTCGCCGACGCCGACGCCGATGCGGGCGATCGTCAGCGTCGCGGAATTCTTCGCAAAGCCCGACAGGGCGGTCATGGTCGACCACAGCGTCAGGCCGATCGCCATCAACCTCACGCGTTTCCAGCTGTCGGCGAGCCGGCCCAGCGGGATCCCGAAGAGCGCGTAGAAAACCGCGAAGGCCGTCCCGTAAAGGAAGCCGAGATAATCGTCCTCGACGCCGAGGTCCGCCTTGATGTCGTTGGCCAGGATCGACAGGATCTGCCGGTCGATGAAGTTGAGCATGTAGACCACGACCAAGACGCCAAGTG
Organism: uncultured Qipengyuania sp.; assembly: GCA_964407585.1. Lineage (GTDB taxonomy): Bacteria > Pseudomonadota > Alphaproteobacteria > Sphingomonadales > Sphingomonadaceae > Qipengyuania. The sequence continues at coordinate 4,944 of CAYOWF010000117.1, read as the reverse complement.
CGTACCAGCTATAGGCCGGGACCTTCGCCTCCGCTCCCTCCGCTGGTGTCTCTACAGGTTCGGCGGACGTCGGCTGGGTCAATTATCTACTCCGTCAGGGCAGGTGCATCCTTGGAATAGGCAGTCGTATCGACAAGTCCCGCCTCTTCAAACCCTTTTCGTCTAAGGCGGCAGGAATCGCAGGCCCCGCAGGCCGAACCGTCGGGGGCCGGGTCGTAGCAGGACCAGCTCCACGCCGGGTCGAGACCCAGCCGGTGGCATTCGCGCGCGATATCCGCCTTGCTCATATGCTGCAGCGGTGCACGGATCGTGAACGGCGCGCCTTCGACGCCCTGCTTGGTGCCGAGCCGCGCAGTCTCGGCAAAGCTGGCGATGAATTCCGGGCGGCAATCGGGATAGCCCGAATAGTCGAGCGCATTGACGCCGATGAAGATGTCGCGCGAGGCCGAGGTTTCCGCAAAGGCGGTCGTCAGCGCGAGGAAGACGAGATTGCGTGCCGGAACATAGGTGACCGGGATATCCTCTCCCACGCCGCCCTTCGGCACATCGATATCGGCCGTTAGCGCCGAACCGCCGAACTGACGCAGGTCGAGCGGCAATTCGACATGGCGCGCAACGCCCAGCCTTGCCGCAATCGCCCGCGCCGATTCCAGTTCGCGCACATGGCGCTGGCCGTAATCGATGGTCAGGGCGTGCACATCGTGGCCCCGTTCCCGGGCCAGGGCCGCGGTGACCATCGAATCGAGCCCGCCCGAAAGCAGGACGACTGCAGGGCCGGCTGGACTGAAGGTGGTTTCGTTCATGCGGCGCAACTATTCGCTCGCAGCCGCGTCCGCAAGCCTATCGGCAGCTGCCCGAATGGCGCGCCTCGGCGGAGAACTGGAACGGGCGACCATCGACGATCCCCTGGCTGTCGATCTGCACCAGCCCATTGCCTTCCTTGCGGATGCTGGTGCGACCGTAACCGTTGCCGCGGCAGGTGTATTGCACCGTGACCTCGGTCTTGCCGTCTTCGACGACGAAGCGGTTGCAGCCGTTTTCCTTGTGGCGAAGCTGGATCAGTTCGCGCCCGCTGCGCAGGCAGATTGCGGTTGGAGCGGTACCGTCGCGATAACGCAGTTCCCATCCACCCTTGTCGAGCGTGTCGAGCATGGCGAGCGAGCCCTGCGCAAGCGCAGCACCGCCCAGAAGGACGGCGGGCACACCCGTGACGAGGGCGGCAATCTTCAAAGAACTGCGATTCAACATCGGCTTCATGTCTCGACTCTTACCACATCCGGTGCGCGGATGATTTACTGCTTATGGTATATTTCGTCGATGAACCGTTCTGGAACAGCGCCGAAGTGTGCATAATACCAAGGATTATCAGGCCTCGATAGGAAATTTCCGCGAACAGAACGCACAATCGACCACAATCTTTCCCGCGTCATCGCGCATTTCGGCACGGTCTTCCTCGGGAAATTTGGCGAGCACTTCCTCGTAATGCGCGACCGAGCAGCGGCAACCGCGCTCGATGGCGGCGCCCGCTTCGATGCGGACTTCCTCTTCCTCGTGGAACAGGCGCCAGACGATCGCTTCGAGCGACAGCTCCTTGTCGAGCAGTTCCTCGTATTTCACCGAACCGCCCAGAATCGCGACATGCTCCCACTCGGGATGGTCGAGCCGTGCATGCAGGCGCTCGCGGCCTTCCTCGCCATCGGGCAGGTGCTGGATCAGCATCCCGGCGGCGCGACAGCTCCCGCCGTCCGAACGGACTGCAGTGCGGATCAGCGTAGGCACCTGTTCGGACTGGAAGAAATAGGTCTCGCAGGCTTCGGCCAGCGTCTCGCCCTCGAGCGGGACGATGCCCTGATACCGCCCCTTGCCCTTCGCCACGTCGAAGGTGATCGCCAGATAGCCCTTGCCGAACAGCGCGAAGAGCGAGGGATTCGCGCCCAGCGCAGCCAGTCGCTCCTCGTCGAAATCGACATAGCCGCGCAATTCCCCGCCGCGATAATCGCAAACCAGCAGGTTCACCGCGCCGGCCTCGGTCTGCGCCTGCATGGTGACCTGCGAGCCATCGTCCTTGAGCAGCGAGCCCATGAGGGTGACGAGCACGAGCGCTTCGGCCAGCAAATGCGTGATCGGCGCGGGATAGTCGTGCGCGGCGAGGATTTCGTCGAGCGCCGTATCGAGGCGTACGATCCGTCCGCGTGTATCGCGCGAGGGGATGGTGAAGCCGAGCGTTCGGCCGGAATAGGTTTCGGAAGCGGTCTCAGTCATGCGGGCGCATATGGGAAGGCACGCTGCGCTTGAACAGGGGGCTCCTCAGCCGGCGATCTTCCCGAAGCACCACAGCAGAATGGATTTCTGCGCGTGGATGCGATTTTCCGCTTCGTCGAACACCACCGATTGTGGTCCCTCGAAGACCTCTTCGGTGACCTCGTCGCCGACATGGGCGGGGAGGCAGTGGAGGAAACGCGCATCGGGCTTGGCGAGGCTCATCAACGTGCTGCCGACCTGGAAGGGCGCCATGGCTGCGATCTTGTTGTGCGCGTGGTCCTGGCCCATCGAAACCCAGGTGTCGGTGACGATGATGTCCGCCCCGCGCGCCGCCTCTGCCGCATCCTGAGTCACCGTGACCTTCGCCCCGCCCTTGCGCGCCATATCGACGAATTCGGCGTCGGGTTCATAGCCTTGCGGAACGCCGACGCGGACGTTGAACTTGAAGATCCCCGCCGCCTCGAGAATGGAATGAAGGACGTTGTTGCCGTCGCCCAGCCAGGCGATCTCAAGGCCCGGCAGCGACTTGCCCTGCTCGATCATGGTCAGCAGATCGGCCACTATCTGGCAGGGGTGCGAACGGTCGGTAAGGCCGTTTATCACCGGAACATCCGCATGATGGGCGAGCTCTTCGGCCTTCGCATGGTCGTCGGTGCGGATCATGATCGCATCGACCATGCGGCTGAGCACGCGCGCGGTATCGGCAATGCTTTCGCCGCGACCGAGCTGGCTGGTCCCCGCATCGAGGATCAGCGTCGTCCCGCCGAGCTGGCGCATGCCGACATCGAAGCTGACGCGGGTCCGTGTGGAATTCTTCTCGAAAATCATGCCGAGGACGTGGCCGGCGAGCGGCGCATCGGCATCGGCCCTGCCCTTGGGCCAGTCGAGGCGCGCCGCCTTGCGGTCCTGCGCATCGGCGAGCATGGCGGCGATCGCGTCCCCACCCGCATCGGTCAGGTCGAGGAAATGCTTCACCGCCATTGCCTTCAGTCCTCCGGGCTGAAGCTCGCCGCGCCAGCGGAAAGCTTGTCCATGAACTCGTCGAATTCGGCGTCGTCCGCCACCAGCGGGGGAAGCACGCGCAGCGTCTGGTCTCCCGCAGCCACGGTCAGCAGCTGGTGATTGTCGCGCAAATGGACGAAGAAGGGCCGGCTTTCGACCTTCATGCGGATCCCGAGCATCAGCCCCTTGCCGCGCACGAAATCGAACAGGTCGGGATAATTGCCGATGAACTGTTCGAGCCGGCTGCGCAGCCGCTCGCCCTTCTCAGTCACTTCGGCGAGGAACTCGTCGTTGGCGACGGCATCCATCACCGCCATCCCGGCAGCCATTGCGAGCGGGTTGCCGCCATAGGTCGAACCGTGGGTTCCGAAGCCCATGCCGCGCGCAGCCTTTTCGCTGGCAAGGCAGGCACCCAGCGGGAAGCCGCCGCCGATGCCCTTGGCACTGGCCATGATATCGGGCTCGATCCCGTAATGCTCATAGGCATAGAGCTTGCCGGTGCGCGCAACGCCGCACTGGACCTCGTCGAAGACCAGCATCAGCTCGTGTTCGTCGCACAGTGCCTTGAGGCCGTGGATGAATTCGTCCGATGCCGGGCGAATGCCGCCTTCGCCCTGGATCGGCTCGACGAGGAAGCCCGCGGTCTTGTCGCTCACAAGCGCCCTGGCGCTCTCCAGATTGTCGAACTCGGCATATTTGAACCCGGCCAGCAGCGGCATGAAGCCCTTGTGCATCTTCTCCTGGTTCGAAGCGCTGATCGTCGCCATCGTGCGGCCGTGGAAGGCATTGGTGAAGGTGATCAGCTCGGTGCGGTTCGAATCGCCGTCTTCGTGCTGGTGATAGGCACGCGCGGTCTTGATCGCCGTTTCCACCGCTTCGGCACCCGAATTCGTGAAGAAGACGGTGTCCGCAAAGGTCTTGTCGACGAGCCTCTGCGCCAGCGCTTCGCCCTGCGGGCTGCCATAGAGGTTGGAGACGTGCATCAGCTTTTCGGCCTGACGCTGGATGGCCCCGATCAGGCCTTCGTGACTGTGGCCGAGCAAGTTGACGGCAATGCCGCTGGCAAAGTCCAGATAGCGCGTGCCGTCCTCGTCGATCAGGTGGCAATGGTCGCCCTCGACGGGACGCACGCCGCAGCGGGGATAGACGGGCATCAGCGGACTGATCGACATTTCTGGTAGCACTCCTCGGGAAACTCAAAGACAAATGGCGGCCCCGGAACGGGAGCCGCCATCTGCGTATTTGCCAGCGATCTATTCCCTCGCGACAGTTTGGTCAAACGCCGCGAGAGGGAGTGGTCGATACCTTATTCGGCAGGGACCAGATTGACCGCGGAATATTTGCCGCGTCGGTCGACTTCGAGGTCGAACTCGTAACGCTCGCCCTCGTTGATCTCCGAGAGGCCCGAACGCTCGACCGCGCTGATGTGCACGAAAGCATCGGGCTGGCCATCGTCGCGGGTGAGGAAGCCGAAGCCCTTCATCGAATTGAAGAACTTGACCGTGCCGGTCGCCTTTTCGCCGGTCAGTTCGCGGCGCGGTGCGGCGCTGCGTTCTTCTACGGGAATGACGTCGCCGACGACCTGCAGGTCCTGCGCGGAAACCTTTCCGCCACGATCGACGAGATTGAATTCGAGTTCCTGCCCTTCGGCAAGACCTTCGAGGCCGGCCCGTTCGACTG
>CAYOWF010000116.1:0-7153 GCA_964407585.1 uncultured Qipengyuania sp. | reverse complement strand
AGGTCATCGGCATCGAGCGTATCCATGTCGAACAGGATGCGGGCAAGCTGATGCACGACCAGCATCCGACCATGTCCTATGTCGATCTCAACCGGACCGGCATCGCACTGATGGAAATCGTTTCCAAGCCGGACATGCGCAGCCCTTCCGAAGCCGGTGCCTATGTGCGCAAGCTGCGCAGCATCCTGCGCTATGTCGGCTCGTGCGACGGCAATATGGAAGAGGGCTCGATGCGCGCCGACGTCAACGTCTCGGTGCGCAAGCCGGGCGAGGAATTCGGCACGCGGACCGAGACCAAGAACGTCAATTCGGTGCGCTTCGTGATGCAGGTCATCGAATACGAGGCCAATCGCCAGGTGGACGTGCTGGAAAACGGTGGCACGGTGGATCAGGAAACCCGCCTGTTCGACCCGAATACCGGCACCACGCGGACCATGCGCAGCAAAGAAGACGCGCATGATTATCGCTACTTTCCCGATCCGGACCTGCTGCCGCTCGAACTGGAAGACGGCTTTATCGAGGAATGCCGCGCATCGCTTCCCGAACTGCCCGATGCCAAGCGCAATCGCTACGAAAGCGATCTGGGCCTGACGCCCTACAACGCCCGCGAACTGACCGCCGAGGTCGAGACTTTCGGCCGGTTCGAGACGCTTCTGGCGGCCACTGCGGCGAAGATCGGTAAGCCCGAGGCCGCGGTCGCGACGCAGGTCGCCAACTGGGCGCTGTCGGTCGCGCCGGGCGTGGCGAAATCGCTGGGCGAGGAGGCGAATATGGCCAACGCCACCGCCGAAGCCCAGGCGAGCATCCTCGCCATGCAGGACAAGGGCGAAATTTCGGGCGGCCAGGCCAAGGAGATCTACGAGATCGTCCTGAAGGATGGCGGCGAACCCGAAACCATCGCCGACGAGAAGGGCCTGAAGCAGGTCAGCGACACCGGCGCGATCGAAGCCAAGATCGACGAAATCCTCGCGAACAATGGCGACAAGGTCGAGGAATATCGCGGCGGCAAGGACAAGCTGTTCGGCTTCTTCGTCGGCCAGACGATGAAGGCGATGCAGGGCAAGGCCAATCCGGCGGTCGTGAACCAGCTGCTGAAGGCGAAGCTGGACGGTTGATCCGGCTCCGACGGATGCGCCCCCAAAGCGGAAAGGGCCCCGCGAGCCAAGCGCTCGCGGGGCCCTTTCTCAATTGTCGGGCGAAGCTATTCAGCCCTGGCGTTCGCCGGTCAGCGCCATGTCGCCGAAGGCACCGGCATTGACGGTGCCGGTCAGCTGGTCGCCATTGACGGTGGCCTTGCAGTTGAGCGTCATCGGCATGGGGACGGTCATGTCCATCGCCCAGGTCAGCTCGTCGCCATCGATCTTGCCGTCCTTGACGTCCATCGAACCCATGCCGCCGGCCATCGATCCGGTGAAACTCTTGCCATCGTCGCCCGGGACGACGGTGAAGGTGCCCTTCTGGTCGCCCATCGGGCTCTTGACGACGGTGTCATAGGTTCCTGCTACGGACATGCGTATTCTCCTTGATGTAAGATGCGCCCTTCTTCGCTTTAACTGACACCTCTGTCAATTACTGCTCCGGCTGCTGGACCGTATAGGGCAGGCCGGTGCGTTCGAGCTGCGGCTCGACCACTTCGGCATCGCCGACCACGACATAGACGATATCGTCATAGACGAAGTTCTCGCGCGAGGCCGCCGCGATCTGCCCTGCGGTCATGCCGCGATACTTGTCGGCGATGGTTTCGTAGTAATCGTCGGGGCGGCCGTATTTCACGATGTTGACCATGCCGCCGAGCACCGAGCCCGAAGTTTCGAACTGTCCCGGAAGTTCGCGCACATTGCCGTTGATGGTGCGCTCGAGCTCGGCGGGCGTCACGCCGTTATCGCCCGTGAAGCCGGTGATTTCCTTTTCCAGCTCGACGATCGAATCGCCGGTCCGGTCGGCCTGGACCTCGGCCTGAACGGCATAGAGCAGGCGATCGCGGTTGTAGATCAAGGACGAACGCGACCCGTAGGACCAACCCTTGGTCTCGCGCAGGTTCATATTGATCCGCGAAAGGAAGCTGCCACCCAGCACTTCGTTGGCCGCCAGCAGCACGGTGTTGTCGTCGGAGCCGCGCGCTTCGAGCACGCGGGCGCCGAGGATCACCGATTGCGGGGAATTGGGCCGATCGAGCAGCACGATGCGACCATCGGGGGTGGGCACGTCGACATCGAATGCCTTGGTCGGCAGCGGCGTGGAAGGTGCCTGCCAGTCGCCGAAGGAGGCTTCGAGAAGGCTTACCGCTTCGGCGAGCGTCGTATCCCCGACCACGAAGACCTTGGCATTGTCGGGACGGATCCAGCGCCGGTGCGCCGCATCGAGCGATGCCGGGGTGAGGTCGGCAACGACATCCGCATCGCCAAGACCTGAGCTCGGAATGCCGTAGGGATGGTCGCCATAGACGAGGGGTTGCAAGGCACGGCGCGCGACGTCGCGCGGGCTCTTCAGTTCCGCACTGATGCGGTTGAGCTGCTGCGCGCGAACGCGCTCGAGGTCGTCGCTGCGGAACGCGGGATTGCGCACGAAATCGGCCAGCAGCTCGAGCGACGGCGCGAGCCGTGTCGACAGCGCCGAGAGCTGGAAGCTGGTCTCGTCGAGACCGGCGAAACCGCTCACATTCGCACCGAGCCGTTCCTGCGCGATCGCGAGCTGCGTCGCGTCGAGCGTGTCGGTGCCTTCGTCCATTGCCGCCAGCATCAGCGACTGGGTGCCCAGCGCATCGCGGCTGTCGGCAGTGAAGCCGGCGTCGAAGACCATGCGCACCGTCACCTTCGGAACCGCATCGCGGCGGGCGAAGTACACTTCCATGCCGTTGGACAATTCGGCGCGCTCGATCTCGGGGAAATCGAGATCGGTCAGCGGGCCGACGGCGGGAAGCTGCGAACGATCCTGCGCATGCGTGGACCCGAGTTCTTCCGGATCGCAGTATTCGGGGTTGCAATAATATTCGACCGGGGCGGCCCGGAGGCCATCGCCCGTCGTATCGGCGACAACGGCGCCGCCACGGTTTTCGCCGCCTTCGGTCCGTTCGCCCGGCTCGACCACCAGCGCGAAACGCGGCTTGGTAAGCCATTGCTGCGCAGTTGTGCGGACGCTTTCCGGAGTTGCTGCAACCATCTGGTCGAGCTGCTTGCGGAAGTGACCCGGATTGTCGTGGTAGAGTTCGCCCTCGGCCAGCGTCACGGCCTTGCCGCCGAAGCCACCGACCGATTCAAGTCCGCCGATAAGGCCCGAAACGATCGAAGTCTTCGACCGGTCGAGTTCGTCCTGCGTCGGCCCCTGGGCGAGGAATTCGGCTATCTGTTCGTCGAGAGCGGCTTCGAGCGTGGCGCGTTCGACACCCGGCTTGAGATCGGCCTGTACGACGAACACGCCGGCATCCTCATTGGTCCACGCCCAGCTGGCAACCGACACCGCGAGCCCCTGGCCGCGTACGAGCGCATTGTCGAGACGCGAACTGGCAAGGCCGCCAAGCGTGACCTGTGCAAGGGCGAGGGGGATGTTGCTATCCGAAGTTTCTCCGGGGATCGGCCACATGCGATAGATGCGCGTGGTCGAGACCTGGTCGTTGATGACCTTTTCCTTGTCTGCGGGCAGCTGCGGTACGGTAATGGCCGGATCGACCACCTCGTCGCCGCGGGGAATGTCGCCGAACCACTTGGCGACCTTTTCCTTCGCGGTAGCGACATCGATATCGCCGGCCAGCACGAGCACTGCGTTGTTCGGCCCGTAATTGTCGCGGAACCACTGCTTCACATCCTCGAGCGATGCATTGGTGAGGTCGTCCATCGAGCCGATGGTCGAGTGGTGGTAGGGATGCCCCTTGGGGAAGATGTTCTCGACGATTTCGTAACGCAGCAGGCCGAACGGCTGGTTGTCGCCGCGGCGCTTTTCGTTCTGGACCACGCCGATCTGGTTATCGAGCTTTTCCTGCGTCACCGCGCCGAGGAGGTATCCCATCCGGTCGCTTTCCAACATCAGGACGCGGTCGAGAGCGGCGGTCGGCACGGTCTCGAAGTAATTCGTGCGGTCGGCATTGGTGGTGCCGTTGTAACCCGTCGCACCGACTTGCTGGAGCGGTTCGAAAAAGTCGCCGTCCGCGTTTTCGGAACCGTTGAACATCAGGTGTTCGAACAGGTGCGCGAAGCCGGTCTTGCCGGCAGGTTCGTGCTTCGAACCGACATCGTACCAGACCGAAACGGCAACGAGCGGCGCCTTGCGGTCGGTATGGACGACGGTGGTCAGTCCGTTGGGAAGGGTGAAAGTCTCGTACGGGATCTGGATCTCGTCAACCAGTTGGGCGAGATCGCCATTGCCGGCTTCGGCTTCGACCGGAGCGACGGGGGCGCTTGCGATTTCGCCATCGGCCATATTCGCGCAGCCACCCAGCGCCAGTGCAATAACACTCGTAACGGCAGTCAGCTTCTTCATCATGTCTTCCCCATTTTGCAGCGCTTGTTCGCTACGAAAAATCATTCAGTTACAAACGATTCGCGGTGACGGACGCTAGGCAATCAGCGCCTGTGCGTCACGGTCTTTCTGGTCGCCGCATTCGCCAGCACGTCTTCGCGCCAGAAGCGCACCGGCTTCAAGCGGTGCTGGACGAACAGCGTGGATTGATCGGCGTAATGCGGCGAATTGGGCCGTGTCGTCGCAGCGCCGAAGGGCATGATCGAACGCGACGTCACCCGTTCGCCCGGGAGCCATTCGGCCCACTGGATGAAACTGTCGCCATGACGCACCGCGAGACGGCCGTCTTCATGCACATGCCACAGGGTCGAAGCGCGCAATGTGTCGGAACCGCCGTCCATCGGCAGATCGACTTCGCCCTGCCGCAGGCGCAGAAGCTGGCTCATCGGCGGGTCGATCCGGCCGAAATGCGTTTCGAGATGATCGACGGCCTTTTCCAGTTCCTCGCGCACCGTGGGGCAGGCCTTGTTCTGGAACCGGCAGGACATGAATTCGCGGATGACGAGCAGCGCGAGGCTGTCGCCACGGCCCATGTTGTCGGCCTCGAAATCCCATTCGAGCAACAGCTTTCGCGCAAGGGCCAGGGTCTCGTCGTCCGACACGTCGAGCGCTTCGAGCTCGTCCCAAACGTCGGCAATGTACCCTTCGCGGGCATAGCCGGTGTCGTATTTGATTGTTTCGAGCGCCGCGCGATCGAGCACATCGACCTCGCTGAGCAATTTCCAGGCCATGCGCGACCGGTTGGTCTGCTTGAGCTCGATACCCAGTTCCGGCGCGAAATCGTCTGCGGAAAGGTCGCTGCCCGCGCCTGCCGCGGTGAAGGGCGTATTGTTTGCATTGTACACCCAGCCCGAAGCGGGGTTCACATAGCGCGGCAGTTCCTCGTAATCGACGGTGCCATTCCAGAGGAGCGACGGGTCGGTCCCGTCGAGCACGCCGCGCCAGTTCGGTCCCTCCTGCCGGTCGGGCAGGGCGGCGTTGTAGACATAGGCGATATTGCCTTCGGCATCGCCGTAGATGAAATTGGTCGATGGGATGTCCATCCGCGCCATCACGCTTTCCCATTCCTCGAAATTCTTCGCCTTGTTGAGCCGGTAATAGGCGTCGAGCTGGCCGAGATTTCCGATGCCGCCGTAACGGATGGCGAAAGCGCCCCTGTCGTTGACGATCACCGGCCCGTGCACGCTGCGGTGGATGTCCTGCCGAAAGGGAAGGACAATCGGGCCGATGCGGACGGGCAGGGTCACCGTCCTGGTTTCGAGATCGCGCCATTCGCCTCCGAAGCGATAGCGTGTCCCGGTGTCGTCCATTTCGAGCTGGTAGACATCGGTCATGTCGGGCGTGTTGACCGTATTGGTCCAGCCGAGATGTTCGTTATGGCCGAGGAAGGGGAAGGGCGAGCCGGGGAAGTTCGCCCCGGCAAAGTGCCAGCCTTCTTCGCTCTCGACCACGAGTTCGTACCACGCCACCCCGCCCCACCAGGGCTGGTGAGTATTCGAGACGAGGATGGTCGGCCCGCCGGATTTTTCCGGCGTCACGGCGAAAGCGTTCGATCCCGCCAGCGCGCCGTCTTCACCCAGGTGCACCGGAAGGGCGCGCGCCTGTTTGCCGGGGGCAGGCGTTTCGGACGCAGCAGCAGCGGCACCGATCGTCGCTTCCGGGGACTTGTCGCGCGGGAAACCCGGAATGTCCGGACCGTATTCATGGCGCAGGTCTTCCCCTTCCACCAGCCTCCCGACGATGTTGCCAAGTCCGAAGAACAGCGGCTGGCGCAGGGCGAAACCGGCCGCGACGTCCACGCCTTCGACCGGGAACAGATTGCCCAGCTTTATCTCGTCCGGATTCTGCTCCGCATAATCGTTGAGGCCGGTGGCATAGGCTTCGAACAGCGCCCGCGTGTCGTCGGGCATGGAGGGATATTCGCGCTCGGCCGTGCGGCGCGCATCGAGCAGGTGGTAGAAGAAATCGACCTGCGCACCGTCGGGCCCGGCGATCGCCCCGTAACGCCCCTGCGCCATGGCGATGACATCCTGGAGGGTGGAGAAATCGTCTTCGGCATGGGCGATCGCGACGCCATAGGCCACGTCGCGGTCGCGTTCGCCATAGATGTGGGGGACGCCGAATTCGTCCCTGACGATCTCGGCGGAATAGCTGGCCGGCGGCGTGTCGACGCCATCGCGCTTGGCCCAGAACGGTTCCCATGTCGCCAGTGCGATGAAGGCCACCAGCAGGATTGCAAGCAGGGCAGCGGCGATGCGCCCGAGCCACTTCTTCATAAATGTCGGTCCTCTCTTGCAACGCACCTAGCGAGCACGATGAAACGAGGCAATGCTCTGGGTAAAACCATGGTTAGCGAACTATCGCATGGCGGATTCGGCCCGCTAGCGAAGGGGTGTGACAGCGCAGATCACCATCGGACACGAATCTTCCGGCAAGCCGGTCGAATTCGATATCGAGGAGCTCCTCGCCACCCGCCTGCTCGTCCAGGGCAATTCGGGCAGCGGCAAGTCGCACCTGCTGCGCCGCCTGCTGGAAGAAAGCGCGGGCATGGTCCAGCAGGTGGTGATCGATCCCGAAGGCGATTTTCCCTCGCTGGCGGAGGAATTCGGCCATGTGGTGATCGACGGTGCGGCCTATTCGC
>CAYOWF010000115.1:2977-7184 GCA_964407585.1 uncultured Qipengyuania sp. | reverse complement strand
GAATGTCTCTAAGGGGATAAGACCTTGCTGTCACTACTGGCTGCGACCGCGGCTGTATCCGAACCCATCCAGTGGGCAGAACTGGGCCTGCGCCCCTATCTGTTCGAGATCGGCAGCTTCCAGCTGCGCTATTATTCGCTCGCCTACCTGTTCGGCATCCTGTTCGCCTATTGGCACCTGTCGAAGATGATCAAGTCGCCCGGCGCCCCCCTCGCGCAGCGTCATGCGGACGATCTCTTCTTCTACTGCACGCTCGGCGTGATAATCGGCGGCAGGCTCGGCTATGCTGCCTTCTACCAGCCCGAACTGTTCGGCGGCGTGCAACTGTTCCAGCTTTGGAACGGCGGCATGAGCTTCCATGGCGGCGTCATCGGCGTGCTCGCGGCAATCAGCTGGGTCGCCTGGCGCGGCGGTCTCAATTGGCTGCGCGTGTGCGATTACATCGCGGTCAACGTCCCGATCGGCTACATGCTCGGGCGGATCGCCAATTTCATCAATGGCGAACTTTACGGGCGGCCCGTGGAAGGCGATTTGCCCTGGGCCATGGTATTCCCGACCGGCGGCGATATCGCTCGCCACCCCAGTCAGTTGTACCAGGCGGGTCTTGAGGGGCTGCTGCTCGGCATCCTCCTGATCGCACTCTTCTGGAAAACCCGCGCGCGCTATCGTGCAGGGCTGCTGGTCGGCCTGTTCACTGTGGGCATGGGCGTGGGCCGGTTCGTCAACGAGTTCTTCCGCGAACCCGACGCACATCTCGCATACCGCGTAACCGAGACCGGCCTCAGCCAGGGCCAGTGGCTCAGCCTGCCGATGATCGCCATCGGCCTTGCGGTGATCGTCTACGCCCTGATGCAACCGCCTGTCGGCGGGAAGAAGGCACCGCCCAAGCCGCAACCTGCATGAGCGGCGGCGGGTCCGCCAGCGACCTCGCCGCGACGTTCCGGCGGCTGATAGAACGGCATGGGCCCATGCCCGTTTCGCGCTATATGGGTGAAAGCAACGCCCGCTATTACTCCACCCGCGACCCGCTGGGCGCGGGCGGCGATTTCACCACCGCGCCCGAAATCAGCCAGATGTTCGGCGAGATGGTCGGCCTTTGGGTCGCCGATCTTTGGAGCCGTTCGGGAAAGCCCGATGCCGCCTATGTCGAACTGGGACCCGGACGCGGAACTCTGGCAAGCGATGCGCTGCGAGCGATGGGCAGTCAGGGACTGCGTCCACCAGTACACCTGGTCGAAGGGTCCGGGGCGCTGCGCGGCATACAATCGGGCGCGCTGGCCGAAGCGCAATTCCATGACGGCATCGACACGCTGCCCGACGACCGCCCGCTCTACATCGTGGCGAACGAATTTCTCGATGCTCTTCCGATCCGCCAGCTGGTGATGACCGAGAGGGGCTGGCGCGAACGCATGATCGCGCTCGAAGGCGAGGAGTTCGTCTTCGCCGCCGGCCCCAATTCGATGGACGATGCGGTACCGAAGGATCGCCGGGCACAGCCCGTCGGTACGATTATCGAGACCTCGCCCGCCGCCGCAACGACGATCGAGGCCATCGCGCGCCGTATCGATACGCAGGGAGGCGCGGCGCTGTTCATCGATTATGGCTATCTGGAGGCGCAGACCGGCGAGACGCTGCAGGCCGTGAAGGCTCATGAAAAGGTCGGAGTGTTCGACGCTCCGGGCGAAATGGATCTCACTGCTCTGGTCGATTTCGCCAAGCTTGCCGACATCGCAAGGCGCGAAGGGCTGGGTGTCGATCTTTCGACCCAGGGACAGTGGCTGCAGGCCATGGGCATCGGCTTGCGCGCGCAGGGTCTCTCACAGCGAACACCCGAGCGCGCCCGGGACATTGCCGTTGCGCACGATCGGCTGGTAGGAACCGATGCCATGGGCGACCTGTTCAAGGTCATGGCAATCACGCCGCGTCAGGCGCCACGCGGTGCGGGCTTCGGCTGAGGTTCATCGGAACCCTGCCACGCCGCCATGCGTCGATTGCGTGAAAGCAGGACCCTATGATTAAAAGACTTCTCGCCCTAGCAGCCCTGGTCGGCGCCGCGCCGCTTCTCGCGGCACAACCGGTCGAGGGCAAATGGCTGACCGAAGAGCGCGATGCGGTCATCACTATCGACGACTGCGGTCGGACACTGTGCGGGCGCATCACCAGGTTCCTCGTCTCCCCGCCGCAGGGAGCGGATCAACGCGACGTCAACAATCGCAATCCCGACCTGCGCAACCGCAAGCTCCTCGGCATGGCGGTGCTGACCGGCCTGACCGAGGACGGCGATGAATGGCGCGGACGGATCTACGATCCCAAAAGCGGCAAGAGCTATCGTTCGGTCATTCGCCGGGTGAATGCGAGCACACTCGAAGTGAAGGGCTGCCTCGGCCCCTTCTGCCGGACGCAAACCTGGAAGCGCGCCCGATAGGCTAGAAGCCGGAGCGGGCGGCCAGGCGCCGCGCCGCTTCCTCGAAGGAGAGCTTGTCGTCCTCGCGGTCGACCGAGTAATTCGCCTCGCGCATGGCGCCGACGTCGATCGCCCCGATGAGCGGGCGCAGGGCTGCCACCAGCGCATCGTCGCGCGCCGCCTGCGGGCCGACCAGCAAGACCGCATCGTAATTGGGGAAAGCGCCCAGCGGGTCGGCAAGGATATGGAGATCGTCCGCCTCGATCCGTCCGTCGGAAGTATAGGCGCCGATCACGTCCGCTTCGCCAGATTGCAACGCGTTGTACATGAAGGTCGGCGAGAAATTGCGCTGCTCGGCAAAGCGCAGGCCATAGGCATCGCGCACCGCGATCCATTCGGGCCGCTCGAAGAATTCCGGGTCTCCGCCCACGGTCATCTCGCCCGCGACCCGCGCCAGGTCCTCGATCGATTCGATGCCGCGCATCCGCATGACCTCGTCGGGCACGGCGAAGCCATAGGCGTTTTCGAAACCCAGCCGCCCGATTACCCGCAAGCCGGTGTTTTCAGTCTCCCACTCGACGATCTGCCGGTACATTTCCTCGCGCTCCGGATTGTCCTCGCGCTTCATCTGGTTGGTCCAGATCGTGCCGGTGTAATCGACATAGACATCGACTTCGCCGCTTGCCGCCGCGCTGTGCGCCACTGCCGAACCCAGCCCGTCGCGATATTCGACCGAGAAGCCTTCCTGCTCCAGACGCTGCCCGATCAGACGCGCGAGGATGTATTGTTCGGAGAATCCCTTGGCCCCGATCACGATCCGGTCCTCGTCGTCGGCTCCGCCGAACTGGACGAACAGTGCCGTGCCGACGCCCAGCGCAACTGCGATCATACCGCCAAGCCAGAAGGCCCGCCTGCGTTCGCGAAAGCCGCGCTCGATCGCGCCGAGCAAGGTGTCGGCGACCAGCGCCAGCCCCGCGCTTGCGATGCAGCCCGCCAGCACCAGGACCCAATTCTGCGTTTGCAGCCCGGCGAAGATCGGATCGCCGAGGCTCTTCTGGCCGATGGTCGTCGCCAGCGTCGCCGCACCGATGGTCCACACCGCAGCCGTCCGGATGCCCGCCATGATGTATGGCGCGGCTAGCGGTGCCTCGACCAGCCGCAATCGCTGGCCGAAGCTCATGCCGACGCCTTCCGCCGCCTCGATGACGCCGGGATCTAAGTTCGCCTGCGCCGTCACTGCATTGCGCAGGATGGGCAGCAGTGCATAGAGCGAGAGCGCCAACAGCGCCGGCAGGAAGCCGAGAGTCGGCAGCCCCTCGCCGAAAACGCTTCGGAGGCTCAGCAGGATGGGGAAGAACAGCGCCAGCAGGGCCAGCGACGGAATGGTCTGAACGAGGCTGGCGAAGGCAAGCGAAGCGCGCGCGACCTTGTCCGACCGGCTCGCCCACACCGCCAGCGGCAGCGCCACGACAATTCCCAGCCCGATCGCGGCCGCCGAAAGCAGCACATGCGCCGCGAGCTGGTCCCCCAGGGCGGTGAGCGCGGTCCACAGACCGTTCACCGCGAAAGCTCCTTCAGCCGTTGCGCCTGGTGGCGCGGTACCGCAACCAGCGCTTGCGCCACCTCTCCGCCGGCGCCTGCGACCAGCGCTTCGGGCAATTCATCGGCAACGATTCGTCCCTCGTCCATGACCAGAACGCGGTCGGCCAGCAGCAGGGCCTCGGACATGTCATGCGTGACCATAACCGTAGTGAGTCCGAACTCTTCGTGCAGGCCGCGTACACGCTCGCCCAGTGCGTCGCG
>CAYOWF010000115.1:0-2877 GCA_964407585.1 uncultured Qipengyuania sp. | reverse complement strand
AGGCCGATCGACTGGAACACGTAACCGACCCTGCGGCGCAACGCGGGAAGCGGCAGCCCTGCAACATCCTCTCCTTCGAACAGAACGCGTCCCGAACTCGGTTCGACCAGTCGGTTGACGGTCTTGAGCAGCGTCGATTTCCCCGACCCGCTCGCACCGACAAGCGCAACGAATTGACCGCGCGGAATGTCGAGCGAGACCTCGCGCACGGCGTGGGTCGCATCATAGGACTTCGCCAGCCTGTCGAAGGCGAGCGCGGGCGTGTCGGGCAAGCTCACTCGGCCTCTTGGTCCACTTCGACTGCCGGTGGCCGATATTCGACGCGGGTCAGTTCGATCCGCCTCTCTCCGGGGCCGGTGGCCACCATCGTATCGTCGCTTATCCGTCCCGGCTGCCAACACCGCTCCAGCCCATTCTCGTGATCGGGCACGAAACACAGCTGTTTGCCGCCCGGCCCATCGGCATAGGTCCAGTTGCCGGTCTGCCAGGGATCGCCATTGCGCAAGTCGCGATAGGCGCCGTCCGCATCGAGCAGCGTCACATAGCGCGCACCATCCTCCGCAGTCACGCGCCAGGCGGTCCCGCCGAAGGTATCGGGGGCGGGATTGTCAGACTCGTCGACACCCCGCTCCACTGCGGCGGTATCGTCAGTGCCGCCGACCTCATCCGCAGCCGGTGTGCAGGCCGCCAGCCCGACTAACGCCACCAGCGAAATCGCAAATCCTGATTGCAATCCTTCCTCCATCTCTTCCACGTCGGACCGACCATAGGTAAAGCCTTGGCGCATGGCGAGGGGGCGTCAGGTGCCGAGGGACTTCAGGGGGAAAGCGATTTCCACGTCGAGACCGTCGTCCGAAAAGGCGCGGTCGAAGCGACCGCTCAATTGGCCCTCGATAGCCATGCGCAGCATGCGCGAGCCGAATCCTTCGCCTTCCCCGCCCTCACGCGCATCATCGGATTTCGAGGACTCGCGCCAGAAGACGACGACTTCGTCTTCACCGCCGCAGGGGAGGCATATTTCGATGGACACCTTGCCGTCCTCGTCGCCCAGCGCGCCATACTTGGCGGCATTGGTGGCGAGCTCGTGGAAAATCAGTGCCAGCGGCGTCGCGGCGCGCGATCCGATTTCGACATCGTCGCCGCTTATCTCGATCCGTTCTCCTTGCGCGCCTTCGTACGGGGCCAGCAATATTTCCAGCAGGCCCTTGAGCCGGTCGGTCCCGTGCCCGTCGCCCGGCCGCACGTAGTCATGCGCGGTCCCGAGCGCACGGATCGCGGAATTGAGTTCGTCGGTGAAGGATTTGACCTCGGGCTTGCCGCGCGCACGTAGGGCGATAAGGCCGGATATCACGGCGAAGATGTTCTTGATGCGGTGCGACAGCTCGTTCGCGAGCAAGTCGCGCGCCTCGGACAGGCGATGGGCCTTGTCGATATCGATGAGGGTGCCGAACCAGCGGGTCGGCTGCCCCTCGCGCACGACCGGTACCGCACGCGACTGGACCCAGCGATAGGAGCCGTCGGCAAGTTTCAACCGCACTTCGTCCTCGAAAAGGTCTCCGGCGGCGATCGTTGCGTTGAACTTTTCGAGCGAGGCATCCCAGTCCTCTGGATGGATCGATTCCCGCCATTCCTCGGTGCTCGTGGGCGGACTGCGACCGGTCATTTCGGTCCAGCGGGCGTTGATGTAGGTGAAATGCCCCTCGCCGTCGCCCGTCCAGGCGATGCCGGGCACGCTGTCGATCATGTCGCGCAAATCCGTCTCTCGCCGTTTGACCGCCTCCAGCGCACTTTGCCCGAGCCGCATTTGCGACATGCGCCGCATGACCGATTTGGCGAGCACTTCCATGCCCTGCCGCTGGAATTCGGTCAGGCCGCCGGGACGCGTCTCGGTGTCGATGACGCACAGCGCACCGAGCGGGGCGCCTTCGGACGAAACCAGCGGGAATCCGGCGTAGAAACGCACGCCGTCCACGCCTGTGACCAGCGAGAAATCTCTGAACTCCGGATCGGATTTGGCATCTTCGACCACCAGTGGTTCGGCGCGCAGCATGGCGTGGGCGCAGAAGCTGGTCGAACGCGGCGTGCTTACCTCTTCGATTCCGGTTCTCGCTATGAAGAGCTGGCGCTCCTCGTCCACCACCGAAACGGTAGCCATCGGAGCCTCGCACAGCCGCGCGGCGAATTCGACGAGTTCCTGGAGTTCGGGATCTCCCTGGAGTTCATCGGTGCCGTAGACGGCGAGCACGGCAAGCCGTTCGTCCTCGCCGCAATAGGCGGGATCGGGTGCTTGCCCTCTCGGCCAAAGGATAGTGTCCTTGTGATACATCGCCGTCCTGCAGCACCATTAGCGATTTTCGCAGCGAGGACAAAGGCTTTGCTGTTTTTGGCTGCCCATCGCGGTGCTTGGCGTTTGCCCCGCGCGAAAGGCTCGGCTACGGGGCACGCCAGCTATCTGCCATCGCGAGGCATTCGAGGAGAGACCATGCGCGCGACCCCCGATTTCGATTTCCAGCTCGGCGAAAGCGCCGAGATGATCCGCGAGAGCGTCGGCCGCTTCGCCGACGAACAGATCGCCCCGCTGGCCGAGAAGGTCGATCGCGAGGACTGGTTCCCGCAGGAACTTTGGCCCGCAATGGGCGAACTCGGCCTCCACGGCATCACCGTAGCCGAAGCCGATGGCGGGCTCGGCCTCGGCTATCTCGAGCATGTCATCGCAGTCGAGGAAGTCAGCCGCGCAAGCGCTTCGGTCGGCCTTTCCTATGGCGCGCATTCCAATCTCTGCGTCAACCAGATCGCGCGCTGGGGCAATGACGAACAGAAGGCCAAATACCTGCCCGGCCTGATCAGCGGCGAGCATGTCGGCAGCCTTGCCATGAG
>CAYOWF010000114.1:0-7225 GCA_964407585.1 uncultured Qipengyuania sp. | reverse complement strand
CATCTGGGCGATCTCGGCACCAGCCACCTTGTCGCCCGGCAGGAACTGCGCCAGCTCATGGCGGCGCTGCGGCTGCCCGAGCCGCGCAAGCACGAATTGCCGCTCGAAGAGAAAGTCGACGCGTGATCAAACTGTTGATGCTGGCCGTGGGCCTGTCGTTCTTCTGTCGCTGGGCTCTGGGAAAATGGCCGTGGGAATACCTGCGATCGACTCCGACGCGCAGCCAGGCGGTCTTCCGCGCCCGGCGCCTCCTCAATGTCCCGCAGGGGGCGGATCACAAGGAAATCCGCGATGCGCACCGGCGCATGGCCGCATTCGCCCATCCCGACAAGGGCGGCAGCAAGGCGCAGATGCAGGAACTCAATGCGGCGCGCGATCTTCTTTTGGATGAGCTGCCTTACGAACCGCCGGAGCCTTCCGAATGACACATGATTTCGATCCCACCGTCCTGCGCGAATACGACATACGGGGGATCATCGGCCAAACGCTCGGCGCCGACGATGCGCGGGCGATCGGCCGGACATTCGGATCGATGCTGCGCGATGCGGGCGGCAGCCGCGTGGCAGTGGGCTATGACGGCAGGCGGTCCTCGCCCATGCTCGAACATGCGCTGGTGGAAGGGCTGACCGCGAGCGGTTGCGACGTCGTGCGCATAGGGCTCGGGGCGACCCCGATGCTATATTATGCAGAAGCCAGCGACGAGGAAGTGGACGGCGGCATCCAGATAACCGGCAGCCACAATCCCCCCAATTACAACGGCTTCAAGATGGTATTCCAGGGCCGGCCGTTCTTCGGTTCGGACATCCAGGAGCTGGGTCGCCGCTCCGCCGCGGGCGAATGGACTGCCGGTGCGGGCGAGGTCGAGGAACGCGATATCCTCGATGCTTACGTCACCCGGATGCTGTCCGCCCTCGACGGGATCGACACCGACACCCTCTCGGGGATGCGCATCGGCTGGGATGCGGGCAACGGCGCCGCAGGGCCTGCGCTCGAACGGCTCGTCGCCCGGCTGCCGGGCGAACATCATGTCCTCTTCGCCGAAGTCGATGGCGGTTTCCCCAATCATCACCCTGACCCCACTGTCGAGGAAAACCTTGCAGATCTGAAAAACCTCGTCTCGGTAAAGTCACTCGATTTCGGAGTGGCCTTCGACGGCGACGGCGACCGGATCGGGGCGATCGACGGCAAGGGCCGCGTCATCTGGGGCGACCAGCTGCTGATGATCTATGCCGAGGACCTGCTCGCCAGCCGCAAGGGCGCCACCATCATCGCCGACGTGAAGGCGAGCCGCGCGCTCTACGACCACATCGCAGCCTGTGGCGGCGAGCCGCTGATGTGGAAGACCGGCCATTCGCTGATTAAGTCCAAAATGAAGGAAACAGGTTCGCCGCTGGCCGGGGAGATGAGCGGCCACGTCTTCTTCGCCGACGAATATTACGGCTTCGACGATGCGCTTTACGCAGGTGTGCGGCTGATGGCCGCCGCCGCGCGGCTGGGCAAATCGGTCACGCAATTGCGCAGCGACATGCCGCAGATGATCAACACCCCGGAACTGCGCTTCCAGGTCGACGAAAGCCGCAAGTTCGCCGCGATCGAAGAGGTCAAGGATCGCCTGTCCGGCACCGATGCGGACGTCAACGGTACCGATGGGGTGCGCGTGAACACAGCCGACGGCTGGTGGCTGTTGCGTGCCTCGAACACGCAGGACGTCCTGGTCGCACGCGCCGAAAGCGATAGCGAGGAAGGCCTTGCGCGGCTGGTCGGCCAGATCGACGAACAGCTAGCCCTGTCGGGCCTCGAACGCGGCGAGAGCGTAGGCCACTGATCCTTTCGTGTGTGGCGCGCTATCCGGGGCTTTCGGACTCGCTCAACAGGAAGGTATCCGAGTAGGATCCGTTGCCGAGCGGCATGCTGTCGAGCAATGCCTTCAGTTCGGACATTTCGGCTACGCAGACGATGTGTTCGCCTGAGGCGAAATGCATGCAAGGCCCGTAGACGCCTTCGGTAATGAATGCGATCTGCTTGGTATTGACGATCGCGTTGCTGCTTTCGCCCTGCGTCGCAAGTTCGATAAATGGCATCGGCACGTCCTCCGTTGAAGCTAGCCTCTTCGACAAAGCGGCGACCCGGAAAATGCGTGGAATGCTTTTTGGTATGTGCAGCCGCATAGCACAATTCGCCGCCATCCCGAAGCGACCCGCGGACCGCCGTCGGGCTCATTCCCGAATCTGCGCCTATCTCCGCTTGATGGCGTGCAGGCCGCTCGGCATAGAATTGCGGCGGATTGGGAGGCGCAATGACTATCGGGTTCGATCTCGACACGGCTGACGGTGGCACCACCCTCCGGCATATGACGAGCGCATCGGAACGCGCCTGTGTCTCCGACGCTCTTACCAGGTGAGCGCCGCAAATCTCCCGCCTGAAATCGTCGACTGGTTCGCCGGGCGCGGCTGGCGCGTGCGGCGGCACCAGGCGGAAATGCTGGCGGCGAGCGATACCGGGAAGCATGCCCTGCTGGTCGCCGATACGGGAGCCGGCAAGACCCTGGCGGGGTTCCTGCCCACGCTGGCGGCTTTCGCGCCCTCGCGGACCGCAGGCGAGCCGCCGGAGGGGCTGCACACGCTCTACGTGTCGCCGCTGAAGGCGCTGGCGCATGACGTGCAGCGCAACCTCCTCACCCCGGTGCAGGAGATGGGCCTGCCGGTCACGGTCGAAACGCGCAGCGGCGATACGCCCTCCGATCGCAAGAAACGGCAGCGAAGCAGGCCGCCCAACGTGCTGCTGACGACGCCGGAGAGCCTATCGCTGCTGCTGTCCTATCCCGACAGTTTCGAAATGTTCAAAGGGCTCAAGCGCATCGTCATCGATGAGGTCCATGCCTTCGCCACGGGCAAGCGCGGGGACCTGCTGGCGCTGGCGCTGACCCGCCTCCAGCAGATCGCGCCCGAGCTCCAGCGCGCGGCGCTTTCGGCGACGGTGGCGGCACCGGAGGGGTTCCGCGAATGGCTCGCGCCCTGGGGCGATATCGACGGTGTGGAATTGGTCCACGGCGAAGAGGGTGCGCCCGCCGAAGTCGAAATCCTGCTGCCGGAAGAGGAGCGCGTACCTTGGGGCGGACATGCCGCGACCTGGGCGATCCCGCAGCTCTACGAGGAAATCCGCCGCAACAGGACGACGCTTGTGTTCACCAACACGCGCTTCCTCGCCGAATATATCTTCCAGCACCTGTGGGATGTGAACGAGGAGAACCTCCCCATCGGCATCCACCACGGGTCGCTTTCGAAAGAAGCGAGGCGCAAGGTGGAAGGTGCAATGGCGCGGGGCGAGTTGCGCGCGCTGGTGGCGACCGCCAGCCTCGATCTGGGGGTGGACTGGGGCGATATCGACCTCGTGGTGCAGATGGGTGCGCCGAAGGGATCGAGCCGCCTGCTACAGCGGATCGGGCGCGCCAATCATCGCCTCGACCAGCCGAGCCGCGCCTTGCTCGTGCCCGGAAACCGGTTCGAATTCCTCGAAGCAACAGCCGCCAGGGAAGCCGTCGACGAAGGCCAGCGCGATGGCGAGGACTTTCGTCCGGGCGGGCTCGACGTGCTGGCCCAGCATGTCATGGCCTGTGCCTGCGCCGGGCCCTTCCAGGAAGACGAATTGCTGCACGAAGTGCGCTCAAGCCTGGCCTATGCCTGGGTCGACGAACAGGTGTGGGAGCGGGTGCTGACCTTCGTCGCGACCGGTGGTTATGCCTTGCAGGCCTATGACAAGTTCAAGCGCATCGTGCGCGACGGGCAGGGCGTCTGGCGGCTGACCCACCCGGAACAGGCGGCGCGGCACCGGCTGAATGCCGGGATCATCATCGACAGCGAAATGCTGGAGGTGCGCATCAATTCCGGCCGCGGGCGCGGTGGGCGCAGCCTCGGCAAGGTCGAGGAGAGGTTTGCCGCCCAGCTGAGCCCGGGCGATACCTTCGCCTTTGCCGGGATGAGCCTTGAAGTGGTCAAGCTGCAGGACATGGAGGTGCTGGTGAAGGCCGCCACCTCCAACGCGATGATCCCAAGCTACGGCGGGGCGCGCATGCCGTTGACCACGCATCTCGCCGAACGGGTGCGGACGATGCTGGTCGATCGCGCGGGCTGGGCGCGCTTCCCCGATGATGTGCGCGAATGGCTGGAAGTGCAGGATTGGCGCTCGCAAATGCCCGGACCGGGTCAGCTGCTGGTGGAAAGTTTCCCGCACGCGAAGCGGCATTACAGCGTGTATTACACCTTCGAAGGCTGGAACGCGAACCAGAGCCTGGGAATGCTGATCACGCGCCGGATGGAGGACCGCGGGCTGATGCCGGGCGGCTTCGTCGCCAACGACTATTCGCTTGCGGTGTGGGGGCTCAAGCCGGTCGAGGACCCGGCACCCCTGCTATCGCCCGATATCCTGCAGGACGAATTCATCGAATGGGTGCAGAATTCGCACTTGCTGCGGCGGGCGTTCCGCGAGGTTGCGGTTATCGGCGGGCTGGTCGAACGCCAGCATCCCGGCAAGCGCAAGACGGGCAAGCAGGTCACATTCTCGACCGACCTCATCTACGACGTGCTGCGTAAATACGAACCCGACCACGTGCTGCTCGAAGCGGCATGGGCGGATGCACGCATGCGGATGACAGACGTGGGGCGGCTGGGCGATCTGCTCGATCGTTCGGCGGAGCAACTGGTCCATGTCGAACTCGACCGGGTCAGTCCGCTCGCCGTGCCCGTGATGGTCATGATCGGCCGCGAGGCGACCCCTCAGGGATCGGTCGACGATGAATTGCTGCTCGAGGCGGAAAGTCTTGCGGGTGCGGCGATGCGGGTGGAGGACATTCCGGACCCGGCCGACTAGTCCCCGGCGCGCCCGAAGCTGCGGTACTTGTGATTGCCGACGAATGCGAATTTCTCGACTCCCGCGTCCTTGATCAGCGCGATCGTGCTGGCGGATGTCCGGTAGCTTGCCAGGGCATCGGGTTCGAACCGGACCACGGGCTGGTCTTCCTTTGCGATACTTCCGACAGAGGCGAGCTGGTTGAGTAGGGTCTGGCGGTCCATTTCGGCGCCGTTCCAGTAGAGGCGGTCGCTGCGGTCGATGTGGACCACATTCTCCTCGAGTATGCGCTCGGGGCCCGGTCCCGTGGGCAGGGGAATGAGCAGCGCATGCGTGGCGATGGGGATGACCATGATGAACATGATCAGTAGGACCAGCAGCACATCGATGAACGGGGTCACGTTCATGTCGCTGAAGTACGTATCGGGGGCGGGCGAGCGACGGGCGGCGAAGGGCATGGGCAGTCTCCTCTCTCGTTTAATGTGATAACATCACAAAAGAGAAAAGAGTGCAAGAGGAGCGAAGCCGCTCCGGATTGGCTGGCTGGCTTTGCTGGACCCGACCGCGGGTAGCAGACACAAAAAAGGGGCCGATCGCTCGGCCCCTTCTTCGATCGGTTTGTGCAACCTGATTACTGCATGCCAGCCTTGCCGAAGGTGCGGTAACGTTCGTTGCCGACGAAGCCGAACTTCGTCACGCCGCTGGCCTTGATGACCTGCAATACGCGGGCCGAAAGATCGTAGCTTGCAAGCGCTTCGGGTTCGAACTGCAGTTCGGGTTCCGGATTGATGGTCATCGACTGCTGCAGCAGGTTGACCAAATCGCCCATCTGGATTTCCTCGCCATTCCACAGCATCCGGTCGTCCTGGGTGAGGACGAGCTTGTTTTTGTCGGGCTCGACCGTCACCGGGGGCGGGTTCGGATTGGGCTGCGGCAGATCGATATCGACCGAGTGGGTCGCGACCGGAATGGTGATGATGAACATGATGAGGAGAACGAGCAGGACGTCGATCAACGGCGTCATGTTCATTTCCATCATCGGGGCGCCATCGTCCTTGCCGCCTGACATTGCCATGGTGGGTTACTCCTGAAAAATTGCTTCGTCGCTTCTCGCTCGCAAGCGATCAGCCGTTCGGGTCGACCGGATTCGAGATGAATCCGACGGTCGGATAGCCGGCCGCCTGCACGTTGTAGATCGCACCTGCGACACACGACCACGGTGCATTCACGTCGCCGCGGATGTGGACCTGCGGGATCTTCTCCGGGTCTTCCATGATCGCTTCGGGGCCACCGGCACGCTGCACGATGATGTCGAGGCGTTCGAAAGCCTGGTCGTAGAGCTCTTCCGAAGTCACGGGCGTGGTATTGTTGAAATAGACGCGGCATTCGCCCGTGCGCGCGGCACCTTCGAAGCCGGGCTCGCCGGCGCTGCGGCCGGCTGCGTCGCTGGTGCTGACGGTCAGCAGCAGGTTTTCGACCTTGTCCTTCGATTCGACCGATTCGAGGACCGGGATCTCCAGTTTCTCGATCGTCTGGATCGCGACCGGGACCGCGATGAGGAAGATGATCAGGAGCACCAGCATCACGTCCACGAGGGGCGTGGTGTTGATGTCCGACATCGGCGTCTCTGCGCCGCCGCCCATCTGGATCGCCATAGCTTACATCCTATCCGTTCAAATATTCACACGAGGCGAGAGGTGGCCGGTGCGGGCGAGGCAGCGCCTGCCCGCACCGAATGCCACTTAACGCGGGGTCGTGGTGGTGCCGGCCGCGGGATTGGCACCCGGAACCGTACGGCCGCCGGCAGCCTTGGCCGCGGTCTTCGTCGAGGTTGCCGTCATCGGCTTGATCGAACCGCCCGAGTTGATGTTGGCGAGAAGGTCGGTCGAGAAACCGCTGAGCTTTTCCGCGATACGGCGGTTGCGGCTCTGCAGCCAGTTGTAGGCGAACACGGCCGGGACCGCGACCAGCAGGCCGATGGCGGTCATGATAAGCGCTTCACCGACGGGGCCGGCGACCTTGTCGATCGAGGCCGAGCCGGCCATGCCGATGTTGATCAGTGCGCGGTAGATACCGATAACCGTACCGAGCAGGCCGACGAAGGGAGCGGTTGCACCGACGGTCGCGAGGAACGGCAGGCCGCCTGCGAGTTTGGCGTTGATGGTGTGCTCCGAACGCGCGAGCGAGCCGTGCATCCAGTCGTGCGCTTCCATCTGGTCGCTGAGTTTGGCGTGCTTCTCTTCGGCAACGAGGGCATCGTCGACGAGCTGGCGCCATGCGCTGTTCTTTTCCAGCTTGGTGGCGCCTTCCTTGAGCGTGTTGGCACGCCAGAAGTTGTTCTTCACGCTCTTGTACTGGTTCATCACCTTCTGCTGTTCGA
>CAYOWF010000113.1:0-7225 GCA_964407585.1 uncultured Qipengyuania sp. | reverse complement strand
TTTGCGGTTTGCGGGCGTGGCGGAATTGGTAGACGCGCTGGTTTTAGGTACCAGTATCGAAAGATGTGGGGGTTCGAGTCCCTTCGCCCGCACCAGTTTCGCCCTCTTGCAGGCCTCTCGCACAGACAGACAGTAAACCACGAGTTCCAACCCCATGCAGATCAAAGAAACCGCCAACGAAGGCCTCAAGCGCGCCTACGCGATCACCATCAAGGCCAAGGAAATCGACGATCGCGTCGATTCGGAGATCAAGAAGATCGCCCCGCAGGTGAAGATGCCCGGCTTCCGCCCCGGCAAGGTCCCGGCGAACCTCGTGCGCAAGATGCATGGCGAACAGCTTCACGCCGAAGCGGTCAATGCGATGATCCGCGAATCGGTCGACAAGACCATGGCCGACAACAAGCTCAAGCCCGCGATGCAGCCGAAGGTTGAACTCGGGGAAGGCTACGAGGAAGGCAAGGACGCTACCCTCACGGTCGAACTCGAAGTGCTCCCTGAGATCGAGGCGCCCTCGACCGACGGCCTGGCCATCGAGCGTCTGACGGTTCCCGTCTCGGACGAGGAAGTGATGGAAGCCGTCGGCAAGCTGGCCGAGAACAACAAGAGCTACAAGGATGCGCCCAAGACCCGCAAGGCGAAGGATGGCGACCAGCTCATCATCGATTTCGTCGGGCGCGTCGATGGCGAGGAATTCGAAGGGGGCAAGGCCGACGATGCGGCACTGGTGCTCGGTTCGGGGATGTTCATTCCCGGCTTCGAAGAACAGCTCACCGGGGTGAAGACCGGCGA
Source organism: uncultured Qipengyuania sp. (assembly GCA_964407585.1). Taxonomy (GTDB): domain Bacteria; phylum Pseudomonadota; class Alphaproteobacteria; order Sphingomonadales; family Sphingomonadaceae; genus Qipengyuania. Next base: position 6,436 of record CAYOWF010000113.1, on the reverse strand, counting down.
CGAAAAGACAATCGAAGTCACCTTCCCCGAAGATTACCAGGCGACGCACCTGGCCGGAAAGAAGGCCGAATTCGACGTTACCGTCAAGCAGGTGAAGGTCGAGGGCGACACCAAGCTCGACGACGATTTCGCCAAGAATTTCGGCCTCGACGGAATCGACAAGCTGAAGGAACTGCTGCGCGGACAGCTTGAACAGGAAACTGCCGGCCTTACCCGCACGCAGATGAAGCGTTCGCTGCTCGACCAGCTGGCCGCCGGCCACGATTTCGCCGTGCCGCAGGGCATGGTCGATGCCGAATTCGACCAGATCTGGACCCAGCTCCAGCAGGAAGCCGCTCGTTCGGAAAATCCCGAAGAGATGCTGAAGGAAATGGAAGCGGAAAAGGACGATTACCGTTCGATCGCCGAACGTCGCGTGCGCCTCGGCCTGCTGCTTTCGGAAATCGGCCAGGCGAACAACGTCCAGGTCACCTCGCAGGAAATGAGCATGCTCATCCAGCAGGCTGCTCAGCAATATCGCCCGGAAGACCGCGAAAAATTCATGCAGTATATCCAGCAGGAGCCGATGGCCGCTGCCCAGCTGCGTGCACCGCTCTATGAGGACAAGGTCGTCGACTTCCTCTTCGACAAGGCCGAGATCACCGACCGTGAAGTGACGCGCGAGGAACTGGAAGCCGCGATCGAAGCCGAAGAGGACACCGAAGCCGCCAAGAAGCCGGCCAAGAAGAAGGCTCCGGCAAAGAAGAAAGCAGCTGCGAAGAAGGCCCCGGCGAAAAAGGAAGCCGCCAAGAAGGATGCGCCCAAGAAGGCCGCAGCCAAGAAGGACGAAGGCGAGAAGAAGCCTGCGGCGAAGAAGGCTCCCGCAAAGAAAGCCGCTGCGAAGAAGGCCCCGGCCAAGAAGGCGGCCGACAAGAAGCCGGCTGCGAAGAAGGCCCCGGCCAAGAAGCCTGCCGCCAAGAAGAAGTAAGCCTCAGGCTTCGCAATAAGCGACACAAGGGGCGGCGGGAGCGATCCTGCCGCCCTTTTGCATGTCACGGCTCCGGGACATCGCGCCCGATCGGCGCTATTCCTCTGGCGACCAGGGAAGGAACGAAGGCTCAGGCAGCTCCGCGCTGCGCACCGTTTCGTAGGCCGCTCCCAGTTGCAGGACTTCGAAGTCGGCCCATTTGCCGCCGAAGAAGCTGATTCCCACCGGCAAGCCCTCGATCGCGCCCATCGGCACGGTCAGATGCGGATAGCCGGCCACGGCTGCTGGCGTTCCGAAGCCGATGCTGCCGTTGAAATTGTCGCCATTGACGAGATCCGTCGTCCAGGCCGGACCGCGTGTCGGGGCGATCAGAAAGTCGACCTTGTTCTCGGCCATGATCCTGTCGAGCGTTTCCCGGCCCGCGATACGCAGCGCTTCTGCGCGTGCTTCCTCGTATTCCGCCTTGTCGGTGGTGGCTTCCGCACGTTCGAATAGGTCCTGCCCGAACCAGCGCATCTCGATGGCGGCATTGGCTTCGTTGAATGCGATCAAATCGGCGAGCGTGCGCGGCATGCTCTCTCCGGGAAGGCTGGCAAGATATCGGCCCATTTCCTCACGCAATTCGTACATGAGCACGGTGAAGCTGGCGCCGTAGACTTCGGTATCCAGCTCGAATTCGATGTCCACCAGCTCAGCTCCGGCCGCTGCGAGATCGGCCTTCGCGGTTTCGAATACATCTTTCACATCCTGCCTGTTGCCGGTCTGGCCGACCATCACGCCGATACGCAGCCCGGCGAGCGAAAAGTCTTCCAGTCCGGTGTGAAAATCGGCCCTGCGGGCGACATCCATGGTGGCGCTATCCGCCTCGTCGGCTCCTGCGATGGCCGACAGCAACAGCGCCGCATCGGCAACGGAGCGCGCCATCGGCCCGGCGGTATCCTGCGTGCTCGAAATCGGTACGACATGGGTTCGGCTGACGAGGCCGACGCTCGGCTTGAATCCGACGATGCCGTTGATGCTGGCGGGGCAGGTAATCGACCCGTTCGTTTCGGTGCCGATGGCCGCCCAGGCGAACCCAGCTGCCACTGCGGCACCGCTTCCCGAGGAAGAACCGCAGCTGTTGCGGTCGGTAGCATGGGGGTTGCGCGTGAGGCCGCCGACTGCACTCCAGCCGCTGGTGGAATCATTATCGCGGATGTTGGCCCATTCGGACAAGTTGGTCTTGCCGAGTACGACACCGCCATTAGCGCGCAGGTTGGCAATCAGAGGCGCATCGCGGCCGGTATAGTTCTCCGCCAAGGCGAGCGAGCCTGCGGTGGTCGGCAGTTCGCGCGTCTCGATATTGTCTTTCACCAGCACGGTGCGCCCCATGAGCGGCAGCCCGGCTGCTTCGGCTTTCGCCGCTTCGGCAGGTGCCTGCAGATTTATGGAGATGACCGCATTCAGCTGCGGACCGGCATCGTCGATCGCATCGATCCGGTCCAGATAGGCTTCGGCATCCGCTGCCGCCTGCTGGGCTGCGAGCGGCGAGGCGAGGAGGACGAGGGCGAGCGGTAGGGTGCGGGCTTTCATGGCAGGCACACTGCCAGCAGCCCGCACGATTGCAAGCGCGATGCCTCGATAGCGAGGCCAACGGCGTCCCGGCCTAGAAGTCGCCGCTGACCGTAAACCGGAAAATGGGGCCGATCCGGCGGTCCATCACTTCGCGGAAGGCGATATCGCCATCCGGGCGCGAGGTCTCGAAGACCGTGCGGTACATCTTGTTGCGCGCGCCGAGGATATTGCCCGCACGCGCTTGCACGGTAAGTCCCAGCACATCCTTGTGCTCGATAAACAGGTTCATGAAGACCGGACCTTCCCATTGGCGACCGGTTTCATACCGCCTTGCGTAGGGGGCGTTGTCCTGGCTGAAGAGGCTCGATCCCCAGGCCCAGTCGGTGTCGGGGATGTCGTGACGGAAGTCGATGTCGACGAACCCTTCCTGGTCGTAGGAAAAGGACCGGTCTTCGCCGGTGAACGGATCGGTCACATTCATCCAGCGTTCGACCGCACGAATGTCGATACGCGCGCCGGGAACGCCGATGGGGCCGAGATTGACGGTCGCCGTCGCCTGCAGATGAAAGCGTTCGGCATCGCCGATATTGCCGCGCGCTTCGCCGCCATTGTCGAGCGGGAACCAGTCGATGAAGTCTTCGAACCAGGCTTGTCGCGCTTCCAGCTTGATCGACCCCCAGGGGCCGAGAGTCTTGTTCGCTTCAAGTTCGACATTCCAGCTCTGGTAGGGGACCAGTTCGTTGTTCCCGCCATTCTCGTTGTCGGTATCGAGCGAAACGCTGGCCAGAAAGTCGCCGAAGGAGAGCTGGCTCACACGGCGCGCCAGGGTCAGCGATACGTCGAAATCCTCCGACGGCTTCCACGTCGTTGCCAGCGATCCCTTGGGGCGCTGGAACGAGCGCGAATTCGCCGCCGAGCCGGTCTGCTCGATACGCGAAAATTCCATCGCGCCGATCGCCTGCATCGATAGTGTGGGAGACAATTGCCTGGAGAAGGAAAGGCTGCCTTCATAGCGATCCTCGGTCACACCGCCGGTGCCGGCGGGAAAATCGAGTTCGACAAATTCGCCTGTCGAATCCAGCACGAAGAGTGAGGATGTGCGGTCGAGCCGGTTGAAGGCCGCCTCACCCGACAGCTGCCAGTCGGATGACAGCATATTCCAGCCGTATTCGAACCTGCCGATACGTTCGCCAATGCCGTTAGTCTGGAGGAAGCGCGAGCCGATCGGATTCGACCCATCGTCGAACGTGTCGATCAGGAAACTCGAGAAGTTGTCGCGCTCGAAGCGTTCGAGCCCGATGAGCCTGAGCCTGCCCGGTCCGAGCGGGAATTCGAAGTCGGCACCGATCTCGTATTGCGGTCCGTTTTCCTTGCGGCCGTTTTCCTGGAAGCGGTTCGGACCCAGCGGAGAAACCGCATCCTCGGTTCCGTTGACGAAGAAGAAGTCCTCGCCGTAGCTGAGGTTGAGATTGCCGATGATATCGCCGCCGAAATCATAGGTGAAGTTGGTCGACAGCTTCGGATTGTCGAATCCACCCGAAAACTGCGAATATTGCTCCTCGATCAGAGAACCATCGGCGCCGGTGATCAGGATCGGACCGTCGGCACCGAAGCGATTGTTCTCGTTCGACAGGGAGACCGTGTAATCGAGCGCACCTTCGCTTCCGGTAATCGAAATCTCGCCACCATAGAGCTGGGCCTCGGTATTGTGCGCACGAAAGCCGGTGTTCCAGCGGAACTGGCCCGAAGCACCGTTGTTCGCATAGACCACGTTGGCGACGACGCCGGTAAGGCCCGGCACATCCAGTGTGTTACCGTCGACCAGTTCGATGCGCACGACATCGCTGGCGGGAATCCGGCTCAGCTGGTCGCGCAGCGAATCCGACTTGCTCGAAAAGCGTTCGCCATTGACCAGCACGTTCTGGCTTGCCTGGCCGAGCCCGCGCTGGCCCTGGTCATTGCCGCCGGAAATGGAAAAGCCGGGAATCCGGCTGACCATGTCGAGCGCGTTCCGGGGGGCGAACTGTTCGAAATAGGCGGGTTCGAAAACGCGCGCGCCCTGCGACTGACCGCTCGGAGCCTCACTTTCGGGCGCTTCCTCGCGCGCTTCGACGCCGGCGGGAAGGCAGAGCGCGCATGCGAGCGCAATCAGACTGGAGGAACGAAGATGCGACATGATTTTTCCTTTGCGTTGGCGTCGCGTCTACAAATGTAAGCGATCCGCCCAAGGTCCTGTCGACAAAAGACAAACCGAGTCCGACGAGCGGTTTGGCGATCCGACGAACGGCAAGGTGAGTGGCGCTAAGAAACTCACATCCCGATATGGTGTGATGAGGGAATGGGCTGCCTTCCGGCACGGGAGCGAGAGCCGGCGGTCGATCCAAATCATGCGGGGGTTCTGCGTGCGAAGAAGCCGTCAGCGCTGCCCGACCGGCGCTCTCGGGCGGACGAGTCCGGGGACAGCTTGCGCTTTTGCGGGGTCAAACCCCTTGAACATCCCGCGCTTCATGGCGACATAGGCGCTCGATATTCAGACGGAAGGATTTTCATGATCGACCTCTTCGGCAGCGACGCACACGCCAGTCAGGGCCAGTTCGAACGCGACCCCCTTACCGGTGCACTGGTGCCGACCGTGGTCGAACAGTCGAGCCGCGGCGAACGCGCGTTCGATATCTTCAGCCGCCTGCTGCGCGAACGCATCGTCTTCGTCACCGGTCAGGTGGAAGACAACATGGCATCGCTCATCGTGGCGCAGCTGCTGTTCCTCGAGAGCGAAAATCCGTCCAAGCCGATCAGCATGTATATCAACTCGCCCGGCGGCGTAGTGACGGCCGGCATGGCGATCCACGACACGATGCAATACATCAAGCCGCGCGTTTCGACCGTCTGCATCGGCCAAGCCGCATCGATGGGCAGCTTCCTCCTCGCCGCCGGTGAACCGGGCATGCGGATTGCGCTGCCGAACGCCCGCATCATGGTCCACCAGCCTTCGGGCGGTGCACGCGGCATGGCTTCGGACATCGAAATCCAGGCGCGCGAAATCCTGCGCATCCGCAAGCGCATGAACGACCTTTACGTGCAATATACCGGCAAGAGCCTGACCGAGATCGAGAAGGCTATGGATCGCGATACTTTCCTCGAAGCCGAAGAAGCGATGCAGTTCGGGATCGTCGACAAGGTCTTCGAAGCCCGGCCCGAAAACGAGGGTGACGACGAGCCGATCAAGGATGAAGACAAGGGTTCGGGTGGCGCGCCGGAGTAGTCCTGGCGTCCTCACCGACCGTCCCTATGCGGGACTGTTGCATTATTACCCTAGGAAATCAGCAACCTTGCGCCTTCAGCTTATGGCAATGGGTTTGCATTACCTATGATATTGACCGAATCCCCTACTGGCCTAGAGTCGGCGAATCCCTGTCTTTGGGGCTGTGGGGGCAGAGCAGGAAATGACGAAGTTGACCGGAACCGATAGCAAATCCACGCTGTACTGCAGTTTCTGCGGCAAATCGCAGCACGAAGTCCGCAAGCTGATTGCGGGACCGACCGTGTTCATCTGCGACGAATGCGTCGAGCTGTGCAACGACATCATCCGCGAAGAAACCAAGGCCGGTATTTCGGGCAAGAAGGACGGCGACGTCCCGACCCCGTCGGAAATCTTCGAAACGCTCAACGATTATGTCATCGGCCAGGATCGCGCCAAGCGCGTCCTCTCGGTCGCGGTGCACAATCACTACAAGCGCCTCAAGCACGGCGGCAAGGCAGGCGATGTCGAGCTGGCGAAATCGAACATTCTGCTCGTCGGCCCGACCGGCTGCGGCAAGACGCTGCTCGCCCAGACGCTGGCGCGCACCTTCGACGTGCCCTTCACCATGGCCGATGCCACCACGCTGACCGAAGCCGGTTACGTGGGCGAGGACG
>CAYOWF010000112.1:0-7249 GCA_964407585.1 uncultured Qipengyuania sp. | reverse complement strand
GACCTTCTGGAGCGACTATAGGGGCATGACGGGTCACAACGCCCCCCAAGCCGATCCGGCAAGGCTCTTCGACGAGCTGCTCGTGACCCATATCCAGTCGGGCGATCGCCGGGCTGGCGACAGGCTGGCCGCACGCTGGCAACCGCGCCTGTTGCGCACCGCCACGCGGCTGCTGCGCGACGAGGAGCAGGCGCTGGTCGCGGTGCAGGAAAGCTGGGTGTCGATCGCGCGCGGTATCGCTTCGCTGAGGGACCCTTCGCGCTTTGCGCCATGGGCCTTCGGCATCCTGCGCCGCCGCTGTGCCGACCGGATTCGGCAGGCACGGCAACGGCGCACCCGCGAAGGGGCGGAAGAACCGGAGCCTGCGGCGGAAGGCAGCGCCGAGGAGAAGTTCCAGATCCGCGAAGCATTCGACAGCCTTCCGCACGACCAGCGACTGGCCGCACAATTGTTCTTCGTCGAGGGCCTTACCCTCGCCGAAATCGCCGAGGTGCAAGGCGTGCCGACAGGCACTGCCAAATCGCGCCTCTTCCATGCCCGCCGCAAATTGAAGGCGGCGCTTTCAGGAGAAAATCCATGACTTCAACCGACGAACGCATCGCAAGCGCGCTCGACGAGGACGACCGGGCTTTCCTCGCCTCGCTCGACGAAGGCCGGGGCCTGTTCGACCAGATCGGCGACGTGCTGGCCGGGCCGCTATCCGGCTGGGCGAAAATGATCTTCGGCGTCGCCGTCGTGCTCGGCGTGGCGCTGCTCTATTTCGGCTATCGCTTCTTCACCGCCCCTTCGTTCGAGGAATCGGTGTGGTGGGGCATGGTGACGCTGGCCGCGCTGCTGGCGCAGGGATTCATCAAGGAATGGGTCTATGCCCGCATGAACATGCTCAGCGTGCTGCGCGAAGTGAAGCGCCTGCAGGTGCAGGTTGCGATGCTGGAAAAGCGCTGATCAATCCATGAAGGGATCGCGCATCAGGATCGTATCGTCGCGCTCGGGACTGGTGGAAACCAGCGCGACGGGCGTTTCGATCAGTTCCTGGATGCGCTGGACGTATTTCACCGCATTGGCCGGCAGGTCCGCGAAGCTGCGCGCCCCGGCGGTGCTTTCGCTCCAGCCTTCCATCGTTTCATAGATGGGTTCGACCGAAGCCTGGTCGGCGGCATGGCTGGGGAAGTAATCGTAGACATTGCCCCGCAGGCGGTAACCGGTGCAGATCTTCACCTCGTCGAGCCCGTCGAGCACATCGATCTTGGTGAGTGCGATGCCGGTCACGCCGCTGATCGAACAGCTCTGGCGCACGATCACCGCATCGAACCAGCCGACGCGGCGCTGGCGACCGGTGACGGTGCCGAATTCATGGCCGCGCTCGCCCAGGCGCTGGCCGATCTCGTCTTCGAGTTCGGTCGGGAACGGGCCGCTGCCCACGCGCGTGGTATAGGCCTTGACGATACCCAGAACGTAACCGGTCGAGTTCGGGCCGAGCCCGCTGCCCGAAGCCGCGGTACCGCTGACGGTGTTCGAGCTGGTAACGAAGGGATAGGTGCCGTGATCGATGTCGAGCAGCACGCCCTGCGCGCCTTCGAACAGGATCCTGGCACCGGCCTTGCGAACCTTCTTCAGACGCTTCCAGACCGGCTGGGCATATTGCAGCACGAAATCGGCGATGCCGCGCAATTCCTCCAGCAGCGCCTCGCGATCGACCGGTGGCTGGTCGAAACCGGCGCGCAGCGCATCGTGATGCGCGCACAGGCGGTCGAGCTGCGGTTCGAGGCTGTCGAGATGGGCAAGGTCGCACACGCGAATGGCGCGGCGACCGACCTTGTCTTCATAGGCGGGGCCGATCCCGCGGCCCGTGGTGCCGATCTTGCCCTTGCCCGCCGCAGTTTCGCGCAAGCCGTCGAGATCGCGATGGAGCGGGAGGATCAGCGGGCAGTTGTCCGCCAGAGCGAGGTTGTCGGCATCGATCTTTACGCCCTGCCCTTCGAGCTTTTGGACCTCGGCCTTCAGCGCCCAGGGATCCAGCACCACGCCATTGCCGATGATCGACAGCGTGCCCGAGACGATCCCCGAAGGGAGCAGCGACAGCTTGTAGGTCGTGCCGTCGATGACCAGCGTATGGCCGGCATTGTGCCCGCCCTGGAAACGGACGACGGCATCGGCGCGGCTGGCGAGCCAGTCGACGATCTTGCCCTTGCCCTCATCGCCCCATTGGGCGCCGATCACGGTGACGTTGGCCATGTATCAAACCTGCAGTGTAGGATGCTCAAACGCGCGCGGCACTAGGCGCATATGGAGCATGGGGCAAGCAGCAAGGCGGAAACTTGCGTCGAGTTCTCCATTGATGAGGCAAAGGAGACCTTATGACCGACTATCCGACACTGAACCTCAACGACGGGCGGCAGATCCCGCAGCTCGGCTTCGGCACCTGGCAGATCGAGGAAGACGACGCGCCCGAGGCGGTCTCTACCGCCATCGATGTCGGCTACTGGCTGGTCGATACCGCCGCGATCTACGGCAATGAAAAGGGCGTCGGCAAAGGCGTTGGCGAATGGTCGGACATCTTCCTCCAGACCAAAGTGTGGAACGAGAGCCAGGGATACGACCGCGCCGGACGCGCCGCGGAAAAATGCCTCGAGCGGCTGGGCCGCGACCATGTCGACATGCTGCTCATCCACTGGCCCTGCCCCGAGAAGGACCTGTTCGTGGACACGTGGAAGGCGTTCATCGAACTGCGCGAGGAAGGGAAGGCCAAATCCATCGGCGTATCCAATTTCCGCGAGCAGGACCTGCGTCGCATCATCGACGAAACCGGCATCACGCCTGCGCTCAACCAGATCGAACTGCACCCGACCTTCCAGCAGCGCGAGCTGCGCAGGCTGCATGACGAGCTCGGCATCGTTACGCAGAGCTGGTCGCCGCTCGGCCAAGGCAAGGGCATGGCGAACGATGTCATCGAATCGATTGCGGAAGAGACCGGGCAGCCGGAAAGCGCGGTGATCCTGCGCTGGCACCTGCAGCATGGCCTGTGCCCGATACCCAAGGCATCGAGCCGCGCGCATATCGAAGCGAACTTCAAGGCGCTGTCGTTCGAACTGTCCGACACGCAAATGGACCGTATCGACGCGCTCGACGATCCGAAGGGGCGGATGGGACCGCAACCCGCCGAACTCAACGAATAGGGGTGCGGCGCGGGCGCGAGGCTGCTATCGGCGCGCGCGTGACCGAACTGCCGCCCATCCGTATCGCCGCGCTCTACCACTTCACGCGCTTCGAGGACCCTGCGCTGCTGCGCGAAGGGCTGCTGGAATGCGCCGAGACGAATGGCGTGCGCGGGACGCTGCTGCTGGCCGGCGAAGGCATCAACGGGACGATCGCGGGGAGCAACGACGGGGTCGAGGCGGTGCTCTCCCATATTCGCGCGCTGCCGGGCTGCGCGGATCTCGAATGGAAGGAATCGCGCGCGGCCGAACTGCCGTTCCATCGCACCAAGGTGCGGCTGAAGCGCGAGATCGTGACCATGGGCCAGCCCGATCTCGACCCGGTCGACGGCGTCGGCACCTACGTCGATCCGCAGGATTGGAATGCGCTGATAGCCGATCCCAACACCATCATGATCGATACGCGCAACTTTTACGAGGTTGCGATCGGCACCTTCGAAGGCGCCATCGATCCTGAGACCAAGAGCTTCCGCGAGTTTCCAGAGTGGTTCCGCGCGCGTCGCGCACAGTTCGAAGCCGAGGGACGCAAGCCGAAGATCGCAATGTTCTGCACCGGCGGAATCCGCTGCGAAAAGTCGACCGCTTTCGTGAAGTCCGAAGGGCTCGACGAGGTCTACCACCTAAAGGGCGGCATCCTGAAATACCTCGAGGAAGTGCCCCAGGCCGAAAGCCGCTGGAAGGGCGAATGCTTCGTCTTCGACGAACGGGTCAGCGTGAAACACGGCCTGGACATCGGCACCCACAGCCTGTGCCGCGCCTGCCGCCGCCCGCTGAGCGAGGCCGATTTGCGCCATGAGCTCTATGAGGAGGGCGTGTCCTGCCACCAGTGCTTCCCCGAGCGCAGCGACGAGCAACGTGCACGCTACCGGGAACGGCAGCGACAGGAGCAGCTCGCCCTCGACCGCGGTACCGAGCATATCGGTCGGAGGGAAGAGGATGGCTGAGACCGTCCTCTACAGCTTCCGCCGCTGCCCCTATGCGATGCGCGCCCGCATGGCGCTGTCCGTCAGCGGGGTGCAGTACGAACACCGCGAAGTGGTGCTTCGCGAAAAACCCCCAGAAATGCTCGAAGTCTCGCCCAAGGGAACGGTCCCGGTCCTTGTGACCGGGGAAGGCGAAGTGCTGGAAGAAAGCCTCGACATCATGCGCTGGGCGCTCGGCCGCAACGACCCGGAAAACTGGCTCGCACGGCAGGACCCGGAACTGCTCGCCGCCAATGACGGCCCCTTCAAGCACCATCTCGACCGCTACAAATATTCGACGCGCTACGACGACGTCGATCCCGAAGAGCACGGCGCGAAAGCGGTAGAATACCTGCGCGTTCTCGACGACCGCCTGGCCAATTCACCTTTCCTGTCCGGCGACAGGCGCGGGTTCGCGGATATCGCGATCTTTCCCTTCGTCCGTCAGTTCGCGAACGCAGACCGGGCTTGGTTCGAGGCGCAGGACCTGCCGCATGTGGCGGAATGGCTCGAGGGCCTAGTTAAGTCGGACCTCTTTCTCGGGGTCATGACCAAATTCGAACAGTGGCAGGCTGCCTAGAGCGCCACCGGCTCGCCGTTCTCGAGCACATGGGTGCAGCCCAGGCTCGCCGCATCTTCATCCGCTCCGATCGCTGCGATCGTACGCCACCCGTCGCTGCGCAGACGCGCGGCGGCTTCACGGTCATGGCCGAGCGGCAGGTATAGTGTCCGACGGGGCACCAAGTCCGATGTGCCGAGCACTTCGAGCAGGGGCTCTATATAGAGCGAAAAACCGGTGGCAGCCTCCTCGCTACCCTTGATCGCGTAGGTTCCACCGCGTCCCAGCGCCCCGCGCGCTCCGGTGGCGTGAAGGGTGAAACCGAACCAGCTCTGGTATTCGAAGCCGTGACGTTCGCTCGGATCGAGCGTGAGCCGTGCACGCGAACCGAGGGCTGCCGCGATTTCGCGCAGCGCCGCGATGCGCGTCGCCAGGGCGCCGCCGGCATCGATGGTCGCCAGTTTCTCGACCGCCTCTTCGAACGGACCCGTCGCATAAAGCAGCGGAAGATAATCCTGGCCTCCCGCCGCCTTCAGTGCGCCCGCATCTTTCATATCGAGTTCGCGGCGCACCGCTTCACGTTTGTCGGCGGGAAGCGGTAGGGCTTCCTCGGCCAGCGTATCGACGAGGTCGGGCAGAGTGAAATCGACCGAAAGCCCGGTCACGCCGGCAGCTTCGAGAGCATCGAGGGCCACGGTGACGGCTTCGATGGCCGCTGCCACGCCGTCGCTGCCGATCAGTTCGGCACCCAGTTGCAGACGCTGGCGCGCAGGGTCGAGCTGGTCGGCCTTGAGCAGCGCGACATCGCCCGCGTAGCAGAGGCGCAATGGACGCGGCGCATCGGCCAGCCCGGTGGCGGCGATACGTCCGACCTGCACGGTCATGTCCGCGCGCAAGGCCAGAGTACGCAAGCTTTCGGGATCGGTGAAGCGGACCATGCGGCGCGTCGCCACGCCTTCCATCCGGCCCGCGAGCGAGCGCTCGAATTCGATCAGCGGCGGACGGACGCGGTCGTAACCATGGGCGTCCATCGCCTGCAGCACCTCGCGCATCGCACGGGTGATGGCGGCGGCGCGCGCGGGCAGCGCGTCTTCGAGGCCGATGGGCAGGAGATCGTCGGGCTTGGTCATGGCGCGGCGTCCCCTGCCCTATCGCCGATCAGAATTCCAGTGGCATGACGGTCTTCACGCCTTCCAGCGCGCAGGCCTTCTTCACCACGTCGTCGGGAATCGGCTGGTCGACGCTCAACAGCAGCACCGCTTCCCCGCCCGCCGTGCGACGGCCGAGGTTGAACGTGCCGATGTTGATACCATTCTCGCCGAGAAGCGAACCGATCCGCCCGATGAAGCCCGGTGCGTCTTCGTTGACGATATAGAGCATATGCCCTTCGAGCTCGGCTTCGATGCGCACGCCGAAGATTTCGGTAAGTCGCGGCGCGTCCGCTCCGAACAGCGTTCCTGCGACCGAGCGATCGCCGCTATCGGTTCCCACGGTCACGCGCAGCAAGGTATTATACGCGCCTTCCTTTTCGTGGCGGATGGACCGGATGTCGAGGCCGCGCTCCTTTGCCAGATAGGGCGCGTTGACCATGTTCACCGTGTCCGAATACTGGCGCATCAGGCCGGCGAGGACCGCCCCTTCGATCGGCTTGCCCGACAGGGCTGCCGCCGCGCCTTCGCGTTCGATGCTGATCTTGGTGAGATTGCCATGCGCGAGCTGTCCGACGAGGCTGCCGAGGTTTTCGGCCAGGCCCATATACGGGCGCAGCTTGGGAGCCTCTTCGGCACTGAGCGAGGGCATGTTGAGCGCATTGGTCACGCCGCCGTTGACGAGATAGTCCGCCATCTGCTCGGCCACTTGCAGCGCCACGTTGACCTGCGCTTCGGTGGTGCTGGCCCCGAGGTGCGGGGTGCAGATGAAGTTGGGCTTACCGAACAGCGGGCTTTCGGTCGCCGGTTCGGTCTGGAACACATCCAGTGCCGCGCCTGCGACCTGGCCGCTGTCGAGCGCTTCGGCCAAGGCCGCTTCGTCGATCAGGCCTCCGCGGGCGCAGTTGACGATGCGCACACCCGGTTTGGTCTTGGCGAGGTTCTCCTTCGACAGGATATTGCGGGTTTCGTCGGTCAGCGGCGTATGCAGCGTGATGAAATCGGCGCGCGCAAGCAGCGTATCGAGATCGACCTTTTCCACTCCGATTTCCACCGCACGATCTTCGGTCAGGAAGGGATCGAAAGCGACGACCTTCATTCTCAGGCCCTGCGCGCGGGCGGCAACGATCGAACCGATATTGCCCGCGCCGATGAGACCCAGCGTCTTGCCGGTGACCTCGATGCCCATGAAGTCCTTCTTGGGCCATTCGCCCTTCTGCGTCCGGGCATCGGCCTGCGGTATCTGGCGGGCGAGCGCCATGAGCATGGCGATCGCATGTTCGGCAGTGGTGATCGAATTGCCGAACGGCGTGTTCATCACCACCACGCCCTTGCCGCTGGCATAGGGGATATCGACATTGTCGA
>CAYOWF010000111.1:0-7410 GCA_964407585.1 uncultured Qipengyuania sp. | reverse complement strand
TGTGCTCGCGCATCATGTTGACCATCATGTTCATCGCCTCGACCCCGTCGAGCGCCGAGCGACCGCGTTGGGGAGCACCCGCCGCATGGGCGGAAACGCCATGGAACCGGAACTTGGCCGAGCGATTGGCAAGGCTGCTGCGCGACTGCGCGGCGTTGCGGTCGGCCGGGTGCCAGTCGATGACGAAATCGGCATCGTCGAACAGGCCGGCGCGCGCCATGTAGACCTTGCCCGATCCGCCTTCTTCGGCTGGCGTCCCGTAGAGCCTGACGCGGCCGGGCGTACCCGTTGCCTCGAGCCAGTTCTTGATCGCGATGGCGGCACTCAGCGATCCTGCTCCGAAGAGATTGTGCCCGCAGGCATGGCCCGCATGCTTGCCTTCGATCGGATCGCGGGTCGGTGCGGTCGACTGGTTGATGCCGGGAAGCGCATCGAATTCGGCGAGCAGGCCGATGACCGGGCCGCTGCTGCCCCATTCGGCCACGAACGCGGTCGGGATACCGGCCACACCCGGGCGGATCGAAAATCCTTCGCCCTGCAATTCGTCCACCAGAAGCGCGCTCGACCGGGTTTCGAGATAGCCCAGTTCGGCGAACTGCCAGATGTCCTTCGCCACGCGCTCGGTCCGCTCCTGCTGCGCTTCGACCTGCGCGAGAGGATCGGCATCCTGCGCGGCAGCGGGTCCAGCGAGCAGCGCGGAGGCTGCGGCGGCGGTGAACATGGTTTTGCGTATCATCTGAGTCTCCCTTGCGCGACTGCTTGCCGGAAAGTGCAGCCCGTGCCAATCCGGCACTTGCAATGGACCTGCAACAGCAACTTCCCCAGTTCCTCGGCTCTCTCGCCGCAATACTCGTGCTCGCCGCGATCGCATGGGGCTTGAAGCTCGGCCCGGAGCGCCGATTGGAAAGCGAGGACGATGCACGCCGTGTGGCAAATGAAGCGGTCGATGGCTTCGAGGCCGTCCAGCTTGCGCTCGACCGCGAGGGGCGCGGCGCCCTGCTGAGCGATCGCGCAGGCCGCATTTTGTTGTTGCGACAGCACGGAACGCATTTCGCCGGTCGAATCCTCGGCCCATCCGCCACCGTGCGCCGTGAAGGCGATGCGCTGGTCGTGGACACTGCAGAGCGACGCTATGGTGCGGCCCGGTTGGAAATAGATGATGCGCCAGCTTGGGTTCAGCGCATCGAAGCTATAGAATAGCGCCTGGAACCATGCCCGAATTCTCGCCCACCCAATATGCCGTGCCCGGTTTCGTGGCGCTCGTCCTGATCGAGATGATCTGGGCGTGGCGACGCAATGCCCGCGCCTATGAACCGAAGGATACGCTCACGAGCCTCGCCTTCGGGCTGGGCAGCACCGTTTCGGGCCTGCTGTTCGGCGGCCTGTTCTTCGCGCTCTACCTCTTCCTGTGGGAATTCCGTGCCTTCGACATCGGCTGGGCCTGGTGGGCCTGGATCGCCTGCTTCGTGCTCGACGATCTCAAATATTACTGGGTGCACCGCTTCGGCCATCGCGTACGATGGTTTTGGGCCAGCCATGTGAACCACCATTCGAGCCAGCATTACAATCTCTCGACCGCGCTGCGCCAGACATGGACCGGCTTCCTGACCCTGGGCTTCCTTTTCGCCCTGCCGCTGGTCCTGCTCGGCTTCCATCCGGCGATGATCGCCATCTGCGGCGGGTTCAACCTCATCTACCAGTTCTGGATCCATACAGAGGCGATCGACAAGATGCCGCGCTGGTTCGAGGCGGTGATGAACACCCCCAGCCACCACCGCGTCCACCATGCCACCAATCCGCGCTATCTCGACCGCAATTATGCCGGTGTCTTCATCGTCTGGGACAAGATGTTCGGGACGTTCGAGCCGGAAAGGGCGGACGAGACAATCCGTTACGGCATCATCAAGCAGCTTGGCAGCTTCAACCTGCTGTGGGCGGTGTTCCATGAATGGATCGGCATCGTTCAGGACATGTGGCGCGCGCCTTGGAAGCACAAGCTTTCCTATTTGCTGAAAGCGCCGGGCTGGACGCATGACGGCAGCCGCCAGACCAGCGACGACATTCGAGCCGCCTGGCTCGAGCGCGAAGGTCGGGACCGTCCGGAAGATTCGGTTTCATCCGAAAACCCGATTGCAGGCGGCGCCGAGCCCGCCTAACCTCTCGAATCGAGAGGAGATTTCATGGACGAGTTCGACGTCATCGTCGTAGGCGGCGGCAGCGGCGGGAGCGCGGTTGCCGGACGGCTGGCCGAAGCGGGCAAGAGCGTCTGCCTGCTCGAGGCCGGAGGCCGCAACGACGGCATGCGCATTACCACACCCGGCCTGCTCGCCATTCCCAACAAGCGGGCCAACTACATGTACGATACCGTCCCGCAAAAAGGCCTCAACGGCCGGACGGGCTACCAGCCGCGCGGCAAGGGGCTCGGCGGTTCGTCCGCCATCAATGCCATGGTCTATATTCGGGGCAACCGGTGGGATTACGATCACTGGGCGTCGCTCGGCTGTACCGGCTGGAGCTATGACGACGTGCTCCCCTATTTCAGACGGGCCGAACACAATGTCCGCGGGGAAAGCGAATTCCATGGCGAGGATGGTCCACTGTGGGTGAGCGACCAGAAATGGGCGAACGAAGGCAGTCTTGCCTTCGTGGAAGCCGCGCAGGAACTGCAACTGCCGCTCAACGCCGATTTCAACGGCGAAAAGCAGGCGGGCTTCGGCCTCTACCAGGTGACCCAGAAGGATGGCGAACGCTGGTCGGCCTCGCGCGCCTATGTCGAACCCAAGCGGGGCTCGCAGAACCTCGACGTGCGTATCGGCGTGACGGTGCAGAGACTCGAACTCGACGAAGGCCGCGTAACGGGCGTCACCTATTCGGTCGGTCGGCGCGAGCGCACGGTCAAGGCACGCGGCGGCGTGGTCCTTTCGGCCGGCGCCTTCAACTCGCCGCAGATACTTATGCTCTCGGGCATAGGTCCCGGCGAACACCTGAAGGAACACGGCATCGAGGTCGCGCTCGACAAGCCCGCCGTCGGTTCGGACCTGCAGGACCACATCGACTACGTTTCGAGTTGGCAGACCGAGAGCGACCAGTTCATCGGCAGTACGCTCAAGGGCAATTGGCGCATGGCCAAGGCGCTTGTCGAACACCGTCGCAAGCGCACCGGAATCATGACCACGCCCTATGCCGAAGCGGGCGGCTTCTGGACCGTGATGCCCGATGCGCCCGCCCCCGATATCCAGTGGCATTTCGTTCCCGCCATGCTCGAAGACCACGGTCGCACCTCGGTGAAGGGCTACGGCTTCTCGCTCCACGCTTGCGTCCTGCGGCCCGAAAGCCGCGGAACGGTTAGGCTGGCCAGCCGCAACGCCGGCGATGCCCCGCTGATCGATCCCAATTTCCTCGATGACGAGCGCGATATCGCCACCCTGCGCGAAGGCGTGCGCCTGTCGCATCGCATCGTCGATGCCCCCGCGATGCAGGCTTACGGGCCGCAGGACCGCTTCCCCGTCGACCTGCAGGACGACGACGCGCTCGACGCGCTTATCCGCGATCGGGCCGATACGGTCTATCACCCGGTCGGCACCTGCCGCATGGGACCGGGCGAGGACGACGTCGTCGACCCCGCGCTCAAGGTGCGCGGAGTGGACGGGCTCTGGGTTGCCGATGCCAGCATCATGCCACGGCTCGTCTCTGGCAACACAAACGCGCCCAGCATCATGATCGGGGAACGCTGTGCCGACTTCGTCAAGGCGGCGCTGGCCTGAGAGACTTGCATCGCGAGCCCTGACGGGCTCGTCCCTCTTGGGTAATGCCTAGAGCGATTTGGCCATGGTAGCGAGCGGGACGGGGACGGCTCCGTTCGTGTCTTCCCATTCGCGCTCGACGGCATAGCCGCAGCGTTCGTAAAAGGGTTTGCCCGCCATGGTCGCCGCCATTTCGATGGCGCCGAAGCCTTCTTTCCGCGCCGCCTCTTCCGCGGCTTCCAGTATGAGTCGGCCGACGCCTTTGCGCACGTGGTCCGGATGGGTGTACATCGCCCTTATCCGTGCGCGTTCGGTCGTCGGATCGAGCAGCCGGGCATCGCGGCCCGCCGAGTGACTGCCGCCATAGAGCGTGGCGCGCCGCGACCAGCCGCCGCATCCGGCCAGTTCCCCATCGTCTTCGACACAGAAATAGGTCCCGTCGTCGATCAGCTGGCGGTCAAGGCCCATCCCCGCCTTCGAGGATTCGATCTGTTCGCTGGTCAGATAACCGCGTTGCAATTGCTCGATCGCCAGCGCCATGAGCGCCGCTATCGCCGCCTCGTCCGCACGCCCTGCCGGCCTGATGGTCAGCATCCGCCTTCTCTCCAACCAAAAGGGGCGACCCGTAAGGCCGCCCCTCCCGTTTAGGTCCCGATCGCTTCGCTTACCACTGGAAGCGGGCACGCAGGTAATAGCTGCCCCCGTTGAAGCCGAAGGGCGAACGTTCGCCATACTTGGCCCCGACGATGCCCGAATAGGGGTTCCGTTCGGGATAGTTGTCGAGCACGTTCTGCGCGCCGACCGCCAGTTCCAGCCCGTCGAGTACTTCGTAGGCCGCTTCGACATCGAAGGTCATTTCCGCACCCGCATCGATCGGCAGCGTGCTGTCTTCGAGGTGAGCCTCGTAGTAGCTGCCGAAATAGTTGGCGCGCAGCAGGCCGCGGAAACGGCCCTGCTCATGCGTCAGGTTGAGGAAGCCCTTCCACTTGGGCAGGCCTTCTTCCAGCTGGCGAACACGCGTTGCCGAGATCGTCTGGCCGACATCGGTGACCGATGTATCGGTGTAGTTGATGGCCAGCGTCGCGCGGGTCGTACCGCCTTCGATGGGATAGAGCCGTGCATTCGCCACGAAGTCGAGACCCTGCGTGCGGGTATCGAAGTCGTTGTTGAAATAGGTGAATGCAACGAGATCTTCGAAGCCGGTAAAGTCCGAACGGTTTAGCGATCCTGCCGCATCGAGCTGGGTCAGCAGCTCTGCCGGCGAAGGCAGCGTTGCTGCCGGATCGTTGTAGTCCGCCGGGCAGGAGGTCGCCACTCCATTAACGTCCGCCAAGTAGCAGAGCGCTGCCGGGAAGTTGATGGTCGAGGAACGCGAGATACGATCCTTCAACTTGATGTTGAAATAGTCGAGCGTGACGGTGATGTCGCCGAAATCGCCCGCCACACCAAGCGTGAAGCTGTCCGCCTTTTCGGGCCCAAGCGTTGGGCGATCGAGGTTGAGGCTGTTCTCGACATAGTCCGCCGCGATGAGGCCGGCAGGGCTGTTGAGCGGGAACGTACCTTCATCCTGCAGCTCGCCGTTGGAGAACTGGGTGGTGACGTTGATAACGTTCGCCTGACCGGCCGTCGGGACGTGGAAGCCGGTCGAATAGGTGCCGCGCAGGCGCCAGGCATCCGACACCTTGAACAGACCGCCGAGTTTCCAGGTCACCGTATCGCCGAAGCTCTTGGTATCTTCGTAGCGAACCGCACCCTGCAGGGTCAGCGCTTCGATCAGATCGGCTTCGATATCGATGTAAGCCGCCTTGTTGTCTTCCTTGCTCGTACCTGCGGCATTGGTCGCAAATCCGGGGAAGCCGTTCGAACTGGTCGAGAAGCCCTGACCGGTCGGGTAGGCCGCACTCGGCTGGGCGAGCGGGCCCAGTTCGAACGAAGCCGGATCGCCGGCCGTGATGGTGAATTCCTCGTCACGGTATTCCGCGCCGGCTGCAACATAGACGCTGCCGCTACCCATCGGGATTTCGTAACCGAGGTCGAGATTCACGACATTCTCGGTCTGCGCATACCCGCCCGGGTTGAACTCGGTCGGCGTGTTCGGACCGAGCGAAGCGTTCACCGTGTTCCGGATGCTGAAGGAAGTCTTGTTCCGACCGTGGCGATAGCTGAGGTCGAAATCGAGCCCGCCGAACAGCTGGCCACGCAGGCCCGCCGCAACCGAATAGTCCTCGACATCGCCGCCGAAGCGCGGCGTGAAACCGCCGGGGAACAGTTCGACGAAGCTGAAGCAGTTTGCATCGGCACTGACCTGGGCAAGGATGGTCGGATCGGGAATCAGGCCGCCATTGGTGAGCGGGATACCCGCCGGGCAGTCGCCCGCCGTATCGATGGAAAGGTCGCCAACCAGCACCGAAGGCACGCCGCCGGAAGCTGCATCGAGCGGCTGGCCGGTGGCCGGATCCACTGTGGGCCCTTCATACACACCGCCACGATTGGTCGGGTTGCGGAAGAAGAATCCGCCGTCGACATTGCGTTCGGCATAGTTACCGAAAGCGTAGAAGCTGATTTCCGGCGTGAAGTCGAAGCCCATATTGGCATAGAACTTCATGTCGTCATTGACGTTGGGCTGGCCCCAGATCTGCGCCGGATCCGCCACGGCCGTGTTGCCCGCGGCAATCAGCGCCGCCGCATCGTCGCGCTGGACCGAACGGACGGTTGCGTCCTGTTCGCCATACTCGCCCGACAGGTTGATGAAGCCCGCCTCTCCGAGCGGAACGCCGACATTGGCGGCGATCTTGTAGGTATCGCCGTCGCCTTCGTAGGTTTCGCCCCACTGCGCCGAAACCGTGCCGCCGTCGGGTGCGTCCTTGAGAATGAAGTTGAGCACGCCCGCAATGGCGTCCGAACCATATTGCGAGGACGCACCGTCACGCAGCACTTCGAGCTGCTTGATGGCGATGGAAGGAATGACGGAAATGTCTGGGCCTTGTGAGCCGTCCGAGATTCCGCCGCCGAGGAAGGCGATGACCGCCGCGCGGTGCATGCGCTTGCCGTTGACGAGGACCAGCGTGTTGTCCGGCGAAAGGCCGCGCAAGTTGGCCGGACGGACCAGCGTGGCGGCATCGGAAATTGGCTGCGTTCCGACGTTGAAGGAGGGAACCGAAACGCGGAGGACGTTGCCGATGTCGCTATCGGCAGTGTTGTTGAGCTCTGCGGAACCGACGACGTCGACCGGAGCCACCGTATCGGCGGCCGAACGGTCGTTCTGGCGGGTACCGGTCACGATGATGGCGGGAGCATCGGCCGCGGCCACGGCTTCTGCGTCGGTGCCGATGCGCGTTTCGGTATCCTGCGCATAGGCCGGCGAAGCCATTGCAAGGCCCGCAACGCTCGACAGAAACGCCGGACGCACTAGTGATTTCAACGTGTTGTCACGAAGCATAGTCTTCCTCCCGATAGTATTCCCGCCACTATTACCTGTGGCTGCGGAAGGACCGATATTCCCGTTTCTTAACAAATGCAAATCCGCCCACGGCCCAATTGTTGCAAAATTGCGACGTACTGCCAGAAAAAGGGGCCGGGACTTTGGTGAAGTCCCGGCCCTTGAAAAGGCTTTGTTCGCAGGAGGAACATGGGTGGGCGGGGCCGCCGGTTGAGAGAGGAGAGAGTC
>CAYOWF010000110.1:0-7472 GCA_964407585.1 uncultured Qipengyuania sp. | reverse complement strand
TATCGCGCATCGCCGCAGTCGCGGCGGTGGTGGCCATCGGCATCTACGCGATCCGTCCGCTCTTCCGTTACATCGCCGGCGCAAACTTGCGCGAATTGTTCACCGCTGCCGCACTCGGCGTGGTGATCGGGATCGCCCTGCTGATGTCGCTGGTCGGCCTGTCCCCGGCGCTGGGTGCCTTCGTTGCGGGCGTCGTGCTGGCGACCAGCGAATACCGCCACGAGCTCGAAAGCGACATCGACCCGTTCAAGGGCCTGCTGCTGGGCCTGTTCTTCATCACCGTGGGTGCGGGGATCGATTTCGTCCTCGCCAGCGAGATCTGGCGCGAAGTGGTGTTCTGGGCGGCCGTAACCATCGCCGCGAAGTTCCTCGTGCTGCTCGTGGTTGGCTGGCTCTACGGCCTGCGCCGGCAAGCCCTCTGGCTCTTCTGCCTCAGCCTGCCGCAGGCGGGCGAATTCGCCTTCGTCCTGATCGCCTTCGCCGTGGGCAATGCCGTTTTGCCAGAAGCCCTGGCGGACATGCTGCTGTTGATCGTGGCATTGACCATGCTCGTCACGCCGCTGCTCTTCATCCTCTACGACAAGGTCATCGCTGCGGCCTATTGCAGGGGCGAAGAACGCGAAGCCGATACGATCGACGAAGAGAACGAAGTCATCATCGCCGGGCGCGGGCGCGTGGGCGGGATCGTCGATCGTATGCTGCAGGCGGCCGGGTTCTCGACCACCGTGATCGATTACGACAGCAAGCAGCTGGAGATCGTGCGCAAGTTCGGCTTCCGCACCTATTTCGGCGATGCGACGCGGCCCGACCTGCTCCATTCGGCCGGGATCGAGAAGGCGAAACTGCTGGTCGTGGCGCTCGACGAGCGGGAGCAGATCGACCGGCTCGTGAAACACGTCGTCCAGCATTATCCCAAGGTGCACGTCATCGCGCGGGCGATCGACCGGAACCATGTCTACGAGCTGTGGGCCTATGGCTGCCGCGATATCGTTCGCGAGACCTACGACAGCTCGCTGCGCATGGGGCGTTCTGCCTATGAGGCATTGGGGATGGATCGACAGCAGGCCGTGGCAGCCACGGATGCGTGGGAAGAGATGGACCGCAAGTTCATGCCCGAGGTCGCCGACCTCTATCGTCTCGACATTCCCTATCACGAGAACGAACCGCTGATGGCCCGGGTCAAGGAATTGCGCGCCGAGTGGGACCCGGTGCTGCGCGAACAGATGGATGAAATCCTGAAAAGGGGAACATGACGCAGGGTACGCATCATTACGTTGCCGACCAGCGCAACGAAGAGGTCCTGATCGACATCAATGGCGAGCATGTTCCGCGTCCCGATGCGAAGATCAGCGTGTTCGACAGCGGCTTCATGCTCGGAGACGGGGTGTGGGAAGGCATCCGCCTGCACGGCGGCAGGCTCGCCTTCCTCGACCGCCATCTCGACCGGCTATGGCGCGGCGCCAAGGCGATCCACATGGATATCGGCATCGACCGCGAGGAGATGGTTCGCCGTCTCTACGCCATTCTCGAAGCCAACGGGATGGATGGCGACGGGGTGCATATCAGGCTGATGGTGACGCGCGGTATCCGTTCCACGCCCTATCAGGACCCGCGCGTGGTCGTGACCCCGGCAACCATCGTCATCATTCCGGAATGGAAGGAGCCAGCCCCCGAAACCGCAACGCGGATGCTGAAGCTTGCAACGGTCCATGTACGGCGGGGCTATCCCGATGTTCAGGACCCGATGCTGAATTCGCACAGCAAGCTGAACTGCATCACCGCCTGCATCCAGGCGGCGCAGGCGGGCGCGGACGAAGGCCTGATGCTCGACCCCCACGGTTTCGTCGCCACGTGCAATTCGACCCACTTCTTCATCGCGAAAGACGGCGAGATCTGGACGTCGAGCGGTGATTACTGCCTCGACGGTATCACGCGGGGGATCGTCATCGAAGTGGCCAGCGAAGCCGGGATAGTCGTGCACGAGCGGAAC
Source organism: uncultured Qipengyuania sp. (assembly GCA_964407585.1). Taxonomy (GTDB): domain Bacteria; phylum Pseudomonadota; class Alphaproteobacteria; order Sphingomonadales; family Sphingomonadaceae; genus Qipengyuania. The sequence continues at coordinate 5,482 of CAYOWF010000110.1, read as the reverse complement.
TTCTCGCTGACGCATGTCTACGGCGCGGACGAGGCCTTCACCACGGGCACTTTCGCGGGTGTGGCCCCGGTCGGGTCGGTCGACGGACGGATCTTGGGCGAAAGCAGGGGGCCGATGGTCGCGCGGCTCCAGCAATTGTATCTTGAGCGCCTGACCCGCGATACGGGCGGCGGAGGCCATGCGTGACGATCAGGATCGCCATGTGGTCGGGTCCGCGCAATATCTCCACCGCCATGATGCGCAGCTTCGGCGCTCGGCCCGATTGTGCGGTGTCGGACGAACCCTTTTACGGGGCCTTCCTCAAGGCGACCGGAGAGCCGCACCCGATGGCCCGTGAAACCATAGATAGCATGGATTGCGACTGGAACTCGGTGCTCGAATCCCTGTCCGGCGAGGCTCCGGGCAGTGCGCCGGTATGGTATCAGAAGCATATGCCGCATCACATGACCGGCCCGGTCTCCATCGCGTCGTTCACGCAGCACCGCCACGCCTTCCTGATCCGCGCGCCCGAGCGCGTCGTCGCCAGCTATCGCAGGAAAAACGAGCTGCGGCGGCCGGAGATGCTCGGCTTTGCGCAACTGCGTGAATATTTCGAATTCGAGGCCGAGCGCAGCGGCACGGTCCCGCCGGTGATCGATAGCGACGATATCCTTGCCGATCCGCCCGGCGTGCTGGCCAGGCTGTGCGAGACGTTGGGCATTGCGTGGGATCCCGCCATGCTCGGATGGGAGAAGGGGCCCCACAAGGAGGACGGCATCTGGGGCGAGCACTGGTACGACAAGGTCAATGCCTCGACCGGTTTCGGTCCTCCTCCGGGGCAGAGCCCCGCGCTGGAAGGCGAGTACCTCGCCACTGCGGAAGCATGTAAGGCGGATTACGAAGAGCTTGCCCGATATCGCATAACTGCCTGACAATTCGCCTCAAACCCGAGGCGGGCCGTCGCAATTGCCGATCCCGACCTCGCTTGCAGAGCGTTGCCCCTACGAGGAGTTGACCGATGGAATATGAAATCGACGACGATCCGCAGGGTATCGACGAAGCCGAAGAGGCGGCCCGCGACGGCGGTCTGGTGGAAGACCATATCGCCTTGAGGAACCAGTCCAGCGTCCGACCGGAAGATTACCCGGACGACTTCCGGCGTGCCAGCTACTTGATCACGCCGCAGCAGCAGGGTTGATGCTGGCGGACAGGGTGGGATTGGCCTGTGCTTCGCTGCGGCCGTCTCCGGCGCTTGGCGCCACCGACTCCGAACCCGGTGCATTCTTTCCGCACCGCGATCCACCATCATCGCCTGCCCTGCGGGCGGGCCATGCTGGCGGACAGGGTGGGATTCGAACCCACGAAGGGCTTGCACCCTTGCCGGTTTTCAAGACCGGTGCATTCAACCGCTCTGCCACCTGTCCGCGAGCGCGTGGCTAGCTAGCCAAGGCGGTCGTAATTGTCACCCGCAATATTGGAACGGGCCTGCAAGTACAGCGTAAGCCCCTCATGACACTTGCCATTCAGCTTCAGGGTGCGACAACGCTTACATGAGCCTTCGAAAAATCCTTCTCCTCGCCAGCGCATCGCTGCTCGGACTGCCTGCCGCACCCGCACTGGCGCAGGACATGTCGTTCGACGCCTACCTCCAGCTCCTGATCGCCCGTGCCAGAGCCGAAGGCGTGAGCGAATCGACGCTGCAACGCATGACCGCCGGGCTCGAGCCCAATCGCCGCGTCATCGAACTCGACCAGTCGCAGCCGGGCTCTTCCAGCACTCCCGGGTACCCGCCGCTCGCTCCATACATCAGCAGGCATGTCGACGATGCACGAATCAACGGCGGTCGGCGTGAGTTCGGAAACTGGCGCAGCACGCTGAGCGCGATCGAACGCGAATATGGCGTCCCAGCGGAAATCGTCGTCGCGATCTGGGGTCATGAAACCGCCTATGGCCGAGTGAAGGGGGGCTTCGACCTCTCGCAATCGCTCGCAACTCTCGCCTGGGAAGGCCGCCGCCGCGAACTGTTCTCCGGCGAATGGGTCGACTTGATGAAAGTTGCGGACAAGGGCTATTCGCGCAACGAGCTGAAAGGCAGCTGGGCCGGAGCCTTCGGCAATCCGCAATTCCTGCCAAGCGTCTATTTGCGCCTCGCCACCGACGGCGACGGAGATGGCCGCGCCGACATCATGAACAACAGCGCCGATGCGCTCGCTTCCATCGCCAACTATTTCCGCGATGCCGGGTGGCGCGAAGGGCAGCCCTGGGGCGTGCGGGCCTATGTCCCTGCGGGCTTCGATGTCGACCGCTACCGGACGAAACTGGTGGCCCCGGTCTGCCCGCGGGTGCATGAGCGGCATAGCGAATACAAGACCGCAGCCGAGTGGCGCGCGCTCGGCATCCAGCCCCAGCGGCCCCTTTCGGACGACACGCTTGTTTCGCTGTTTCAGCCCGACGGCCCGGGCACGCCGGCATGGCTCCTGACGAGCAACTATCGCGTCATCCTCGAGTATAATTGCTCGAATTATTACGCGATGAGCGTGGGCATCCTGGCGGACGAAATCGTGCGCTGAACGCCGTGCCGTGGAAAGCCGGTGCGACCACTCGCCAAGAGCGGGGGTGACGGTTATAGCTCGCTGCAAGACCAACTCTCGATAGGGAAGCGCCGCCGAAGGGCGGGGCCGCACACCGCTTGCGACCGAAATTGCGACACATCGTCACCGTCTGCGCCGCATCGGCGCTGTTGAGTGTCCCGGCATCGGGGCGCGAGGACAATGCACCGCTGCCTCCCGATGCACAGGCCGCACCGATCGCCTATCTGTTCGACGTCACCAGCGGGCAGGTGCTGTTCGAGCGCGAGGCCGAGCGCCGCTTCATGCCCGCATCGATCACCAAGGTAATGACGACCTTTCTCGCCTTCGAATGGATGGAGGAAGGCAGGATTGCCCCGCAGCAGAGTTTTTCCATTCGTCCCGAAACCTGGAAAAAATGGAACAACGTCGGCTCGACCATGTTTCTGCCCCACGACGCGCGCGTCTCGGTGGATGAGCTGGTCCACGGCGTGACCACCGTCTCAGCCAACGATGGCGCCGCCGCTTTGGCCGACGGGGCGGCAGGCTCGATCGAGGAATGGGTCGCGGCGATGAATGCCAAGGCGGTGGACATCGGCATGCGCGATAGCCGGTTCGGGACACCCAATGGCTGGATGGACGAGGGGCGGACCTTCACCACCGCGCGCGACCTGACTGTTTTGGCGACGCGCATGCTGCGGCGCCACCCGGCCAAATACCGCCATTTCGTCGGCCACCGAGAATTCACCTATAACGATATAACCCAGCCCAACCACGATCCGATCAGCGGCGTCGTGCCCGGCGCCGATGGCATCAAGACCGGCTTCACCAACCAGGCCGGTTTCGGGTTCCTGGGGTCTGCGGAGCGCAATGGGCGCAGGCTGGTCATGGTGGTAGCGGCCAGTCCGCGCGCCCGCGACCGCAATCGTGCGGCCCGCGACCTTATCGAATGGGGTTTCTCGGCCTTCGAACAGCAGCGCCTCTTCGCGCCCGACGTGCCGGTCGCATTGGCGGAGGTGCAGGGCGGTTCGTCGAGCCGGATCGCGCTCGTTGCAACGAACGGCGTCTATATCGACTATCCCAAGGGTGCGCCTCCGGACGTTTCGCTCACGGTATCCTATGATGGCCCCCTGCGCGCGCCGATCCGGAAGGGCGAAAAGGTGGCCGAACTGAAGGTCTCCATCGATGGAATGGCGGATTACACGATCCCGCTCGTCGCGCGCGAGGCGATTGACGAAGCGAATTTCGGCCGCCGCATCCTCAACGGCATGTTGGGCTGGATCACGTGAGCCGGGGGAAGTTCATCGCCTTCGAGGGCGGGGAGGGGATGGGCAAGTCCACCCAGGCCAGGCTCTTGAAAGCGGCGCTGGAAGAGCGTGGCCTAGAGATCGTGCTGACGCGCGAGCCGGGCGGAACCCCGGGAGCCGAAGCCATCCGCGAATTGCTCCTCCATCCACCGGGGGAAGGGTGGGGTGCGCAGGCCGAGGCATTGCTGTTCGCCGCCGCCCGTGCGGATCATGTTGCCCGCCTCATCAACCCATCGATCGATGCGGGCAAATGGGTCGTCTGCGACCGTTTCGTCGATTCGAGCCGGGCCTATCAGGGCATCGCCGGCGAATTGGGCGATGCACAGGTTCGCAAGCTGCACGATATCGGCAGCGGCGGCCTGGTGCCGGACCTTACGCTGGTGATCGCCGCGGACGGTGCCGAAGTCGGCCAACGGCTTCGTTCTCGTGATGGAGACGCGTCGGATGCGATCGGAGGCCGGGACGAAAGCTATCACGGCAAGGTGAATGCCGCCTTCGATGCCTTTGCTTCCGAAGAGCCGAACAGGTTCGCCCGTATCGACGGGAGCGGTTCGGTCGAAGAGGTACACGCCCGTATCATGGCAGCGCTTTCGCCACTGCTTGAAGGGGCAATGCCGTGAGCATGATCGGCCATTCGGACGCCTGGCAGGCCTGGCGCAACGCCATGGATGGCGAACGGATGCACCACGCCTGGCTGCTTGCGGGCAAGAAAGGGCTGGGCAAGGCCGGCTTCGCGCTGGCCGCGGCGCGCGAACTGCTCGGCGCGAGCGGGGAAGGGGATCATCCCGACATCCTGACGCTCACATACGGACCCAAGAACAAGGAAGAGGAAAAGAAGCGCGACGAGGGCAAGCCGTTCGAGCTTTCGCGCGGGATCAAGGTGGATCAGGTACGCACCATACAGCGCCGCCTGACGACACGGCCGACCATGGGATCGAAGCGTGTCGTCATCATCGATCCGGCCGACGATATGGAGGTTTCGGCATCGAACGCGCTGCTCAAGAGCCTCGAAGAGCCGCCGAGGGGGACCTATTTCCTGCTCGTCGCCCACAGCCCCGCGCGCTTGCTGCCGACCATTCGCTCGCGGTGCCGAACGGTGCGCTTCCCGGCCATTCCCCGCGAAGAGATGGACCAGCTCCTTTTGCGGCTTGCGCCAGAGGCGGATGTCGCCTCACGCGATGCGGCGATCGCCGCTGCCTCGGGCTCCCCGGGGGCGGCGCTCTCGTTCCTCGATTTCGATCTCGGCAAATCGGCCCAGCTGATGCGCCGCATCGTCGAGGAAGGCGATCGCGATTTCGCGCTGCGCGGCCAATTGGCCGGGGCGATCGGGGCGAAGCAGGACATCCCGCGGTTGCAGGCGGTGTTCGACCTTGCCCGCGCCATCCTCGCGGAACGCATCGATTCCACCCTCGGCGATCCGCGCAAGCTGGTCGATACGCATGCCGAACTCGTCCGGCTGACCGGCGAACAGCCAACCTATAATTTCGACCCCGGACTGCTCGGCATGGAAATCGGGACCTTGCTCGCACAGGCGGGCGCGGCTAGCGAGCGCGGCAATGGCTGACCCTTACTATATCACCACCGCGATCCACTATCCCAACGGCAAGCCGCATATCGGCCATGCCTATG
>CAYOWF010000109.1:0-7572 GCA_964407585.1 uncultured Qipengyuania sp. | reverse complement strand
GCGCCGGAACGTCGAAACCGCTGCTCCTGTCGCAGTCGTCCAGGACGAAGAGTTCCAGCTGTCGGGTACGGTCAACGTCGAAAACGTGATCAACACTCTGCCGCAGGTCATTCCTGGCACAACGTCTTTCTCGAACAATCCGGGTAATGGTACCGCTTCGCTCAACCTGCGCGGCCTTGGTTCGACCCGCACGCTGCTGCTTGTCAATGGCCGTCGCTGGATGTTCTACGATACCAACCAGATCGTCGACCTCAACACCATCCCTCAGTTCCTGCTTGATTCGGTCGACGTTGTTACCGGCGGTGCATCGGCAGTTTACGGTTCGGACGCGCTGGCAGGCGTCGTGAACTTCCGCCTTCGCGATATCGATGGTGTCGAACTGGGTGGGCAGTACTCGATCACGGAACGTGGTGATGGTACGCGTTACCAGATCCATGGCGCTATCGGATCGACCTTTGATGACGGTCGCGGCAACGTCACAGCATTCGCCGAATACTACAATCGCGCGGATATCTTCCAAGGTGATCGCTCATTCTCGAACTTCGCTTTGGGTGGCTCGCCCCTCCAGCAGCTCGGTTCTTCGCTTCCGCCCGAAACGCGCCTGACCTATCAGGGCGACGGCGACGTCACGGGTACCGCCTTCGAACCGAACAACAACCTCGCGATCTTCCGCGAGCCGGGTTCGTTGAGTGCTTACGAAACCCCGCGTGACCTCTATAACTACGCGCCGGTTAACTACCTGCAGCTGCCGCAAGAGCGTTACCTGCTCGGTGGCCTCGCGAGCTACGAAGTGTCGAGCGGCCTCGAACTGTACGGTGAAGTTACGTATGTGAACAACCGGGTCGATTCGGAACTGGCTCCGACGCCGATCCTCGTGAACACCTTCCTGGACATCGATTCGCTGGTTGCCAACGGCTTCATCGACGCTGCAACCGAAGCTCAGTTCCGTCAGCTCGACGCGTCGGAAACGGGCGCGGACGCCAATGATGGAACCATCGACGTCCAGATCCGTCGTCGCCTTCTAGAAGCAGGCGGTCGTCGTAACCTCGACGAGCGCAACGCGTTCCGCGTGGTTGCCGGTGCACGTGGCGACATCAATAGCTACCTCAGCTACGATGCTTACTACTTGTTCGCACGTACCCGTAATGCGAATATCCAGCAGGGTAACGCGTCGGTTTCCCGCTTCACTGCAGCGGTCAACGGTACTGCGGACGAGCAGATCAACATTTTCGGTAGGAATCAGCTGACTCCGGATATGGTCGATCAATTCCGCATTCAGGCGCAGAATGGCGACATTTCTACCTTGGAAGTGGTCTCCGCTGCGATTTCAGGCACTTTCGGCGATTTCGCTCTCGGTGCCGCGGAACCGGTCGGCTTCGCATTCGGTGCCGAGCACCGTGCTGTCGGCTCGCGCTTCATTCCTGACGAATTCCTCGCCTCGGGCGACGTTGCCGGCTTCAATGCCGGTGAGCCCACGCAGGGTTCGTACGATGTGAACGAGCTTTTCGCCGAAGTGGCCATCCCGTTCGAAACCGAAAGCGGAATGCGCCTCGAAGTCAGCGGCGCTGGTCGCTACTCGGATTATTCGCTCGACACCGTCGGCGGCGTCTGGACCTATGCAGCTGGCGTCGAATTCACACCGATCCCGGACGTGACGCTTCGCGGCCAGTATCAACGTGCAATTCGCGCTCCGAATGTAGGTGAACTGTTCCAGGGTACGGCAATCGGCTTCCCCGGTGCGAACGACCCGTGTGCCGGCGATGGTTCGCCTGCAAACGGCCCGACGCCTACCGGTGATCTGCTTGCTCTGTGTATCGCGAATGGAGTTCCGGCAGGCAACATCGGCCTTAATGCGGTGATCCAGCCTGACGGCCAGATTGCAGCCCTATTCGGTGGTAACCCGAACCTGTCGGAAGAAACTTCGGACAGCTATACCTTCGGTGTGGTGCTGCAGCCTAGCTTCCTTCCGGGCTTTACCCTCACGGCCGACTACTTCGATATCGTCGTTGAAGACGCCATCACCACGATCAGCCTGCAGACGGCTCTGGATCTGTGCTACAACACAATTCAGGACTTGAACGCACCGCAGTGTGCCAACTTCGTTGGTACCCGCGATGCACAAGGCTCGTTCAGCCGGAACAATCCGCCGGTTCTCGGTGGTGCCAACATCGCTGAACTTAGCGTATCGGGTATTGACCTTCAGGCATCTTACAACACGTCGATCCCATTCTCGCTGCTGACAGACAGGGGCGAACAGGACCTTTCCCTGTCGTTCCTTGGCACCTGGACCGAAACCTCGAACTTCGCAGCCGATCAGTCCAATCCGGACGACATCGATACCTGCGCAGGCGAATTCGGTCTGACTTGTGGCGAGCCGACACCGTCCTTCAAATGGACGGCGCGTGCGAGCTTCGTGGACGGTCCGCTGACCACATCGATTCGCTGGCGTCACCTTTCGGCCGTCGAAGACGACGATCCGGGTGTCGATTACCACGTCGAGCGCATCGATGCGTACGATCTGATGGATCTTACCTTCTCGTTCGCTGCGTCGGAAAAGCTGACTTTCTCGGTCGGCGTGAACAATCTGTTCGACACACTGCCCTCGACGCCGGAATTCGATGCAAGCGGGCAGGTGATCAACAACACCAACTCGCTGCTTCTCGGCGACTTCAACAATGCGGAGCAGATGAACACCTATCCGAGCACTTACGACGTGCTTGGTCGCGACTTCTTCGCCTCGGTGAGCTTCAAGTTCTAAGAGACGGCGTCATTCGCCAAAAAGAGGGCGGCGGACTTCGGTCCGCCGCCTTTTTTGTATCCAAGAGTGAAATCGCGGCGCCGGGGCGAACCGGCTATGCAAGACCGGTTCAGAGCAGGATCAGATCCGCGAAAGGCTTTTCGCCGGTGAGCGAGACCGGGACGGTGCTGATGGGTTCGCGACCGTTCCGCCGGAACCCCTCCAGCAGGGACTGCCTGTCGTCGGCAGTCGCACATGCCTCGGCAAGGGAATGAATTCGACCCAGTTCGTTCTGCGCCTGGTCTTCGATCATCTGCAACGTTCCGACGAGCTTGTCGCGCGACCCGCTCGGACCGAGCAGGAGAGTGCGCCGTACCGCCTCCGGGATTTCCCAGCCGACTGCGCCCTGTCCGAAGCGTTCGGCACCTCGGCGCGCTACGTCCTGCGCAAAGGCAATGGCTTCTTCGGCAAGCGAATTGTCGTCGGGCAACATGGCGTGAACCCGCCTGAAGAGTTCATGCTCCCCGGCGATCCAGTCGAGCTGGGCTTCGCGCTTGCGATTGTGCGCCAGGATGGGGCCGTCCCCGCGATGAACCATCAGTCCGATTGGGCCATCCCGTTTGATGACCCTCAGGACCTCAGCGGCCACAGCTTCGGGATCGCCATACTCGAAACCGAACTGGCTGACGACCGCATCGAATGTGGCATTTTCGAAAGGCATCGCGTCCATGGATACACCCCCGATGAGTTTCATCCCATCGGAAGACGGCGGAAGCGGATCGGCGATATCGATCCCGGTACCGGTCACGTCGGCGCGGACGCCCCGCAACATTTCGATGACCTTGCCGCTGCCCGTCGCAATATCGAGGACATGTGCCCCCTCGGGCAACCTTTCGCAGAATTCGACCCAGGCTTCGAACTGTGCCTTGCTAATCGCGTTCCACTCGCTCGAAACCACGGCAGGCGATTTTGCCGTGCGCTGCCGCTCCCAGAAGGCTTTCCAGACTTGCTCTTTGGCCGATCTATCCATGCTGCGGGGCTATAGCTGGGACTACGTCGAATGCCACCGTCATGCGGGTTTTCCCGGTGAAGGGCGTCGTTCCGTGAAACAGCGTGCTGGGAAACAGCGCGAGATAACCCGGCTCGGGCTCGATGGTATCGATCGGGCCCAGATCCAGTCCGAGGTCGGGAGGCGGGCGCCCGATCTCGAGCAAGCCCTGCGCGTTGTCCGTGTCCGGCACTACCAGATAAAGGGCCGAAGAGATCAAGCCCTGCGGGTGTATATGCGAAGCATGGTGATCGCCGCCGCCGCGCAAGCGCACCGACCACGATCCGGCAAGCGCCCATGGAGTATCGCGGTGTCGCAACAGGGGATGCGCTTCGTCTTCCGGGGCGAGACCCTCGCGATAGTCTTCCAGTGCCTGCCCAATGGCCCTATGCAGGCGCGCAAGTTCGCTCTCATGGCGTTCGAACAGGATGTGTCGTGTCTGGGTCCCGCCCCGAAGGGACTGCCCGAGCGGGAAGCTCGAGGTATCGTGTAGCCGGTCGAGCAGCGGTACGACTTGAGCAAGGATCGCTTCGGCATCGGGCAATCTGATCTTCGCCACCAGGCCCTTCTGCCCGTGTAGCCATTCGTTGCGTTCATCGCCGGTGATGCGCCAGAGTATACCCAAGAGGGCGTGGGCACTATGCGTCAGCTCGGCGTGTTCGCTGGCCTGCAGAAGCAGGTCTTCGGCGCGCTCGTACTCACCTCGGCGCAGGAGATGCCTGCCTTCCTGTAGCGCCCGCCCGGGCGTCTCCAGCGTCAGTCGGGAGAATTGTCGGTCGGCCTCGTCGAGGTGGCCGGCCATACCCAGATTGGTTGCTTCGGCCAGTTGGAACCATGTGTCGCCCGGAAACCGGCTCACCGCGGCGCGGGCAATTCGTGCCGCTTCGTCATACCTCCCCTGGTTGGCGAGCAGACGAATATGCGCCTGTGAGATCTGGACGGCCTGCGGCGCCTTGTCTTGCGCCAGGGTAAAGTGATCTTCCGGCTGTTCTTCCTTCAAGCTGCTTCGCAGCTGGGCCAGCAGGTTCAATGCATCGATCCAATGGGGGACCTGATCGACCAGTTGCCCGGCGAGCGCGCGTGCTTCCTGCGTCGAACCCGCTGCGTCGAGCGCCTGCGCCCGCGCGAGCCAGAGGTCGGCTTCGGAAGGCAAGACCCCAAGCGCTTGATCGAAACGCTCCAGCATATCGTCCTCTCCACGTGCCAGAGCCACGCGGGCGCGGCCATGGAGCGCGCGCGGATGCTTCGGTTCCAGTTCGAGGCACTTGTCGTAATATTCCGCTGCCTTCGCGAGCTGTCCGGCAGAGCGCGCCGCATTGGCACGCACCGACCAGTAGCGCGGTTTCCTGCCCATCGAATTTTCTAGTTCGCTTGCTATCTCGAGCGCTTCGGCGTTGGCTCCCCTTGCGCTCAACGCGATCGCAAGGTCGAGCCGTACTTCATCCACTTGTGGGGCGAGCGCGACGGCACGACGGTAGAGATCGACTGACCGTTCCGCATTTCCTTGTTTGAGCGCGAAAGAGCCGGCGTTGGCGTGGAGTTCCGGGTCGTCCGGAAATGCGGCAAGTGCTTCTTCGAACACAGCCTGCGCCCCGGCGATGTCCCCGCGTGATGCCGCCTGTTGTGCTGCGAACAGATAGTCTTGCCTGGTTCGCGTCACCGGTCGCGAAACCACCCGCTTATCGCGATCCGGCCTTGCGGTGCATGTGGTGGTACATAACTCACTGCATGGTGCTGCGGTACCGTGAAGAGGTTGAGCGTGTTGAAGCGGGGCATGTACCCGTCGATGACGTCGCCATCATCATCGAAAAACAGGAGATATCCGCCCCAGTCGGGATGCCAGTCTACGGTTGTCATGTTGAGCACGTAGGCGATCGTCCAGCCTTCATCGAGCTGCTGGTCCTGATGTCGACCAAGGAAATGCTGTGGGCCGAACAACGTGGCCTGCCCATCTGCCTTGACCAGTTCGGGCCGCCCCGTGACCTTGCGAACCAGATCGAGGAACGGTTCCGTATTGATATATTCGATGAGCACATCGTGGAGGCCGCCGGGATTCCACTTTTCCTGGTAGGCCTTGACCATCGGATAGCGCGCGTAGCGAAATGCATAGTGCCCGCGGGCGGCCGATTCATGCACTTCCTTCAGCATAGCCTGCGCTCGAGCCGCTCCCGCCTGCTGGCGCAATTCCTCCGCCCGGAAATCGCGCGGGTCACCGTCCGCCGCCTGCATTGCCATACCCCATGGCGTGCTTTCCGCCAGCGCCTTGCGCAATGCCTCCGCGGTTGGAGTGGTGAGGACGTTCTGGACCTGGATGCGCTGATCCGCTTGGTATTCGCGGGCGAGTGCATCGGTGTCGAGTGCCGAATTGACTTCGAAGATGTTGATCGGTTCGCTCATGGCATCGCCGAGTAATCCCTGCGGCATGGCTTTGGCAAGCGTCGCCAGGCGGCTCTGCCACCTTACCCTTGACGTAAACGGAAACCGCCCATACTCCAGTCGCAAATTGCAACTGGAGAGGATCCGCCATGCCCGAAGCCTATATCGTCGAAGCCGTTCGCACTGCCGGGGGGCGTCGCGGAGGGCGTCTTGCGGGCATTCACCCGGTCGACCTTGCCGCCAAGTCGCTCGATGCGGTGATGGAGCGTTCGGGGCTCGAAGCGAAGGCTATCGACGATGTCGTGATGGGCTGCGTCAGCCAGGGCGGCGAACAGGCGATGCAGGTCGGGCGCAATGCCGTACTCGCCGCAAAGCACCTGGGCGAGGGCGTGCCGGCCGTCACCATCGATCGCCAGTGCGGATCGAGCCAGCAGGCGATCCAGTTCGCCGCGCAGGCGGTGATGAGCGGGACGCAGGACGTGGTCATCGCCAGCGGTGTCGAGAGCATGACCCGCGTGCCGATGGGCTCGACCGCGATGTTCCATATGAAAGAGGGGCTGGGGAACTACAAATCGCCCGGCCTCGAAGAGAAATACCCCGGCATCCAGTGGAGCCAGTTCATGGGCGCCGAGATGATCGTCAAGAAGCACGGCTTCTCGAAGGACGATCTCGACCGCTTCGCCCTGTCGAGCCACGAGAAGGCGATCGAGGCGACCCGTTCGGGAGCGTTCGAGGCCGAAATCGTCCCGGTAGAGATCGAAACCCCCGAAGGCACTGAAATGCACACGGTGGACGAGGGCATCCGTTTCGATGCGACGCTCGAAGGTATTGCGGGCGTGAAGCTGCTGAGCCCCGAAGGTACGATCACCGCCGCATCGAGCAGCCAGATCTGCGACGGGTCCAGTGCAGTCCTGGTGGTCAGCGAAAAGGCGCTCAAGGAATACGGCCTCACGCCGCTGGCGCGCATCCACAACCTGACCGTGACGGCCGGCGACCCGGTGATCATGCTCGAAGAACCGCTCTTCGCTACCGACCGTGCGCTGCAGCGTGCGGGCATGAACATTGCGGATATCGACCTGTTCGAAGTCAACGAAGCCTTCGCGCCCGTCCCGCTTGCGTGGCTCAAGCACACCGGTGCCGATCCGGACAGGCTCAACGTCAATGGCGGCGCCATTGCGCTCGGCCACCCGCTCGGTGCATCGGGCACCAAGCTCATGGCCACGCTCGTTCATGCCCTGAAGGCGCGCGGCAAGAAATACGGCCTCCAGACGATGTGCGAAGGCGGCGGCGTCGCCAATGTCACTATCGTTGAATCTCTGTAAGCGTACTAAGGCATCACAGCGTAGAGGCGCTCCGATTACCCCCATTCGAGAGGAAGTTTGAAATGGAAGTCAGCAGCAATACCCCCGCA
>CAYOWF010000108.1:0-7588 GCA_964407585.1 uncultured Qipengyuania sp. | reverse complement strand
CCGTGCCACTTTCTTGCCTTTTTCGGAACATGCACATTCACCACCCATTGGTTTCCTGAGCACACGAAAGGGAAATCAATGAAAAAGCTTATTATTTTTGCCGCGGCCGCACCGCTTGCGCTTGCTGCCTGCGGGCAGGACAGCGCCACTGAAGAGCGCGGCGACATGCTTGAAGAACAGGCTGACGCAGTAGAAAACGTCGGGGACGATCGCGCTGGAGCGCTGGAGGAAATGGCCGATGAAGCCGACACCGATGCGCGCGAAGACGCACTCAACGCTCGTGCCGAAGAAATCGACGATATCGGCGACGATGCAGCCGACGCCATGAACGAACGAGCCGACGAAATGGAATAACGATCAGGCGACAAGTCCGGCTTCCCCGGCTTGTCCTGGAGGGGCTCCGTTTTTTGCGGGGCTCCTTTCGTTTGTCTGCACCACTAGCTAATCGCCCAATCCGTCGTTACATGGGCCGCCACATTTACCCCCGGCAGGCGATTCTCTTAGTGGCACATCTCGACATTCCCCTCGGTCTTACCTTCGACGACGTTCTCCTGCGTCCGGCGGAGAGCGACATCCTTCCTTCGATGGCCAATACCGCCACGCGCCTGACCAGGGACATCCAGCTCAACATCCCGGTATTGTCTTCCGCCATGGACACTGTGACGGAAGCCGACATGGCGATCGCCATGGCGCAGCTGGGCGGGATCGGCGTTCTCCACCGCAATTTCGAAATCGACGAGCAGGCTGCCGCGGTGCGAGCCGTGAAGCGTTATGAAAGCGGTATGGTGGTGAACCCGATCACCATCCACCCCGATGCGACGCTGGGCGATGCGCAGCAGATCATGACCGCCAACCGCATCAGCGGCATCCCGGTAACCGATCGCAGCGGCAAGCTGGTCGGCATCCTCACCAATCGCGACGTACGCTTTGCGGAAAATCCGCGCCAGCCGGTCAGCGAATTGATGACGACCGAGAACCTCGCCACCGTTCCGCTGGGCACCGGTCAGGAAGAGGCGCGCCGGATGCTTCACCAGCGCCGGATCGAAAAGCTGCTCGTCGTCGATGACGGCGGGCGCTGCGTGGGCCTCATCACGGTCAAGGATATCGAAAAGGCGGTCGCCTATCCCGAAGCGACAAAGGACGACCAGGGCCGGTTGCGCGTCGCTGCAGCGACGACGGTGGGCGACAAGGGTTTCGAGCGGACCGAAGCCTTGATTGATGCCGGTGTGGACGTCGTCGTGATCGATACGGCGCACGGCCACAACCGCGAAGTGTCCAAATCGGTCGAACGCGTGAAGAAGCTGTCCAATTCGGTGCAGGTCATCGCAGGCAACGTGGCGACGGGTGAAGCGACCAAGGCGCTGTGCGGTGCGGGTGCGGATGGCGTGAAGGTCGGGATCGGCCCCGGCTCGATCTGCACCACGCGCGTAGTCGCCGGTGTCGGCGTGCCGCAGCTCACCGCAATCATGGACAGCGTCGAGGAAGCCGAAAAGCAGGGCGTGCCGGTCATCGGCGATGGCGGCCTGCGCACCAGCGGCGATGCCGCCAAGGCTCTTGCTGCGGGTGCCTCCAGCATCATGATCGGATCGATGCTCGCAGGAACCGAAGAAGCGCCGGGCGAAACCTTCATCTACCAGGGCCGCAGCTACAAGGCCTATCGCGGCATGGGCAGCGTGAGCGCGATGGCGCGTGGCAGTGCCGACCGCTATTTCCAGGCAGACGTCAGCCAGCAGAAGCTGGTGCCCGAAGGTATCGAAGGACAGGTGCCCTACAAGGGCCCCGCCAGCGCGGTGGTCCACCAGCTCGTGGGCGGGATCAAGGCGGCGATGGGTTATACCGGCAGCGCCACGATCGAGGATCTGCGCAAGAACGCGAGCTTCGTCCGAATTACCAATGCCGGTCTGGCCGAAAGCCACGTCCACGACGTGTCGATCACGCGTGAAGCGCCCAATTATCCGACGCGTTGATCGGGGAGCGGGCCGATGACTCCCGCCGCACGCATCCAGACCTCGATCGAACTGCTCGATGCGATCATCGAAGCGGCGAAATCGAAGGGTGCGCCTGCCGACCGCATCCTGGCCGAATGGTTCCGCAACAATCGCTTTGCCGGATCGAAAGACCGCCGCGCCATTCGCGAACTGGTCTTCTCGGCTATCCGTGCCTGTGGCCCGGTGCCCGAAAGCGGCCGCGCGGCCATGCTGCAGCTTGCCGAAACCGATGCGGCGATCGCCCCCCTGTTCGATGGCTCGAACTACGGCCCGCGCCCCATCGAAACCGGTGAGCCGGTCGCCGAAGGCGGTGTCGCACCCCGGTGGCTGAGCGATCGCCTCGCCAGCTCCGATATTTCCGGCGCGGAAGCCGAGGCGCTGCTCGAGCGCGCTCCGCTCGACCTGCGCGTCAATACGCTCAAGGCCGACAGGGCGGTGTTGCCGCTTCCGGTAGAAGCCGAGACCACCCGCGCGCCGCACGGCCTGCGCATCGAAACCGGTACGCAGGTCGAACAATGGGCCGAATGGCGCGATGGCAAGATCGAAGTGCAGGACAGCGGTTCGCAACTCGCCTGCCTCGCGGTCGATGCGAAGCCGGGCGAAACCGTGGTCGACCTGTGCGCAGGGGGAGGGGGCAAGACCCTGGCCCTGGCTGCCGCGATGGACAATCTCGGGCGGCTCATCGCTTCCGACACCGATCGTGGGCGCCTGTCCCGACTTGCGCCCCGCGCCGAACGCGCCGGAGCGACCATCGTCGAAACTCGCCTGCTCGACCCGAAGCGCGAATTCGAGACGCTGGCAGACCTCGAGGGACAGGCCGATGCGGTGATGGTGGATGCGCCATGCTCTGGCACTGGAACGTGGCGTCGCAATCCCGAAGCGCGCTGGCGCCTCGACGAGGCCGAGCTCGCCCGCCTGACCTCGCTCCAGTCGGATCTTCTCGACCTTGCCGCGAAGCTGGTGAAACCCGGCGGGCGTATCATCTATGTCACATGTTCGCTGCTCGACGAGGAAGGCGCAGACCAGTTCGCAGCCTTTCTGGGGAGGGTTAACGGGTTCTCTGCAAAGGAAATTTCTCTTCCGGCGGGTCGTGCGCGCGGGAACGGCATGCGGCTGACACCGTATCACGACGGTACTGACGGATTTTTCATCGCCTGTGCAGCTAGACCGTGATAGCTTTCGCCCTATGGTTAGTACCCAACCATCCGCGAAACCTTCGCTAACGGAGACGATTATGCGTTTTGCCCCTGCCGCCGCCGCCCTGTCACTGGCCCTTGCCATGACCGCCAGCGTCAGCGTCGGGCAATCCCGCGATCCCGATCCGCGCGCGGGCGTGCTGATCGCCGAAGGGCAATCTGCGCTCCGGGCGGGCGACACGCAGGGTGCGATAGATTCCTATGAAGCCGCGCTCGCTGTGGACCCGGGCTATACGCCGATCCTGCTCCACCTCGCCGAAGCGGCCCGCGCCGACGATCTCCAGGGCAAGGCGATCCGCTATTATCGTGAAGCGCTGGACCGCGATCCGGACAACCTCGCCGCCATTGCGGGCGAAGGCGCGGCCATGGCCGAAAAGGGTGCTCTGGAGAAGGCACGCCTCAATCTCGCCAAGGTCCAGTCGCTCTGCGGCGAAAGCTGCCCCGAAACGCTCGCGCTGGCCAATGCCATCGCCGCAGGCCCGCGCAAGCCGGTCATGACGGCAGAGGCGAATTTGCCCGCGCAACCGCAGCAGAACTGAGCGTTACACCAGCTCGCGAAACTCTTCGAGAACAGCGCGATAGACGCGCTTCTTGAAAGGCACGATGAGGTCGGGCAACTGCTCGGCGTCGACCCATTTCCAGTCGCAGAACTCGGGCGGATCGTGGGCATCGAGGTCGATGTCCTCGTCCGCGCCGGAAAAGCGGGCCAGGAACCAGATTTGCTCCTGTCCACGAAATTTCCCGCCCCATAGCTTGCCGATGAGCTCTTCGGGCAGATCGTAACGGATCGGCTCCTGGGTCTGGCGGATGAGGCTGACATGTTCGGCCCTTGCCCCGGTTTCCTCCGCCAGTTCGCGCAGCGCGGCCTCTTTCAGGTCCTCGCCCTCGTCGACGCCGCCCTGGGGCATCTGCCACCAGTCGCCTTCCTTGTTGTCGATCCTGCGCCCGACGAAGACGCGGCCGTCCTCATTGACCAGCATCACTCCGACGCAGGGCCGGTATCCCAGTTCGTTCACCTGTTTCGCTCCAGCATCAGTTCGACCGCGTCGAGGAAGGCGTCGAGATCCTTCTGGCCACTCGGCATCGCTTTCCGCAATGTCGTGAAGCCATGGATGATACCCGGGAATTCCAGATAGACCACTTCGGTTCCCTGCTGGATGAGGTGTGCGGCATAGTCGCGGCCCGAATCGCGCAAGGGATCGAGCCCGGCAGTGCAGACGACCGTCGGCGGCGTATTCGCGCAATCGCCGACCATCGGCATGTTGCGCGGGTCCTGCGGGTCGGCGGCATATTGCTCGGTAAACCAGGCCATTGCCGCGCCGGTCAGCAGGAAGCCTTCGGCGAAATCGGCGTAGGACCTGTGCTGCGAAACATCGTTGGCCACGGGATAGATCGGTGCCTGTACGACCACCGGCACGTCGGCGGGATCGTTTACCAGCTGGTTGGTGGTGACGATTGTAAGATTGCCGCCCGCACTGTCGCCGGTGATGACGAGTCCGGTGATTTCGCGGCCCAGCGCTTCGGGCGAAGTGGCGATCCAGCGCGCCGCCGCCTCGCAATCGTCGGGAGCTGCAGGGAAGGGGTGTTCGGGGGCAAGCCGGTATTCGACCGAGACAACAGGCAGATCGAGCCGGGCGGCGATTTCCGTGCACAGCGAATTGTAGACGTCGCGGTCGCCGATGACGAAGCCGCCGCCGTGTATGAATACCACACAGGGGCCGGGGCCGCGTTCCTTCTTCGCATCGTAGAAACGCAGCGGGATTTCGCCCGCCGGACCGGGGCATGACAGGTCCTTGATCACTGCGAGATTGCGAGCCGGCGATTCCGCAAGCGCACCGAGCGTCTTCATCTGCGTACGGCCTTCCTCCGCGCCGACTTCCTCGACACCCTGGCCGCCCATCGCTTCGAGCATTTCGAGAAATGCGCGCACATCCTCGCGCACGAAATGTTCGTCAGTTGCCATCGTTCTCTCCCTTCGCGTTGCAAAAAGGGACTAACCGTGTCGCTCGCGCTTTTCCACCTGCCTTTTTCCCGCTAGCAGAGAAACTTCATTGCGAGAGGCGGGAGCGGCTCCTAGGTGGCGCTTCCGATGAACAGCGCCGGACATTCGGCGCGCGACAAGGAATTGTACGGATGGCAACAGCCGCCACCAAGCCGCAGGACGGTACCCCGCAAAGCCCCGAAGCCGTCGTAGTCAGATTCGCCGGAGACTCGGGCGACGGGATGCAGCTGACCGGTGGGCAGTTCACCCTCTCGACCGCGCTGGCCGGGAACGATCTTGCCACTTTCCCCGATTTTCCTGCCGAAATCCGCGCGCCGCAGGGCACGCTGTTCGGCGTTTCGGCCTTCCAGATCAATTTCGGCAGCCGCGAAATCGATACGGCCGGCGACGCGCCCGACGTGCTCGTCGCGATGAACCCGGCCGCGCTCAAGACCAACCTCTCCGCGGTCAAGCCCGGCGGGCTGATCATCGCCGACACCGGCGCCTTCACCAAGCGCAACCTCGACAAGGCGAAATACGACACCAATCCGCTGGAAGACGGCAGCCTTGCGAAATACAGCCTGCTGGCCTTCGACATCAGCGAAAAGACGATCGAGGCGGTCAAACCCTTCGGACTCGGCAACAAGGATGCGCTGAGGTCGAAGAACATGTGGACGCTGGGCCTTGCGCTGTGGATGTTCGGTCGCCCGCGCAAGCCGATCCACGACTGGCTGAACGACAAGTTCAAGTCCAAGCCCGACATTGCGAAGGCCAACATCGCCGCACTCGATGCCGGCCATGCCTATGGCGAAACGGCCGAGCTTTCGGGCCCACTGCGGCAGGTCCATGTCGATCCGGTACCGAGCGCGCCGGGCCTCTATCGCACGATTTCCGGCGCAGAAGCCGTGGCGCTGGGTCTCGTCGCAGGGGCACGTCTGCTGCGCCTTCCGATCTTTTTCGGCGGCTATCCGATCACGCCCGCCAGCGCGATCCTCCACCATCTCGCGCGGATGAAGGAATTCGGCGTCACTACCTTCCAGGCCGAAGACGAGATCGCCGCGATTTGTGCGGCCATCGGTGCGAGCTATGCCGGCAGCCTCGGAATTACCTCGTCCTCGGGTCCGGGCATTGCACTGAAGGCCGAGGCCATGGGCCTTGCGATCATGACCGAATTGCCGCTCGTCATCGTCAATTCGCAGCGCGGCGGACCTTCGACGGGCCTGCCGACCAAGACCGAACAGAGCGATCTCTATCAGGCCGTCTTCGGCCGCAACGGCGATGCGCCGATGCCGGTGATCGCCGCGCGCAGCCCCGCCGACGTGTTCGAATGCGCCATCGAGGCCTGCCGCATCGCCGTCCAGCACATGACCCCGGTCATGCTGCTGACCGATGGCTATATCGCCAATGCCAGCGAGCCCTGGAGCGTGCCCGATCCCGATGTGTTCGAGCGCATGCCCGCCCAGTTCCTGACCGAAATGAACGGCAAGGACGAGGAGGGTAACGACGTACTCCTGCCGTATAAGCGCGACGACAATGGCGCGCGTCCATGGATCAAGCCGGGCACGCCGGGCCTGATGCATCGGATCGGCGGGATCGAAAAGGCCGTCGGCACCGGCAACATCGACTATTCGCCCGACAACCACCAGGCGATGACCGATGCGCGGGTTAACAAGATCCTCGGCGTCTCGGTCCGCGACCAGCATGTCGAAGTGGGCGAAAGGACCGGCAAGCTCGCGGTCGTGGGCTGGGGCAGCACCTATGGCCCGATCCACCAAGCGGTCACCCGTGCGCGCCGCAAGGGGCTGGACGTCAGCCACATCCATGTGCGCCACATCTGGCCCTTGCCGAAGAACCTCGGCGAATTGCTGCGCGGTTTCGACAACATCCTCGTACCCGAGATGAATACCGGCCAGTTCAAGACCATCTTGCGCGACCAGTATCTCGTCGATGCCACGCCGCTGACCAAGACCAGCGGTCAGCCCTTCCAGATCGCCGAACTGGAAGCCGAGATCGCGAAATATTTCGACGGCATCGAAGACAACGAGGGCGGGCAGGTTCCCGCCAACGACCAGCAGCTTCCCAGCACCGAAGGTGGTACCCAATGAACGCTCCTGCCAAGATCGAGACGACGCTCAAGGACTGGGAAACCGACCAGGAGGTCCGCTGGTGTCCGGGCTGCGGGGATTATGCCATCCTCAAGGCCGTGCAGCGCACTTTGCCCGAGCTTGGATGCGACCCCGCGAACACCGTGTTCATTTCGGGCATCGGCTGTTCGAGCCGCTTTCCCTATTACATCGAAAGCTATGGCTTCCACACGATCCACGGCCGGGCACCGGCGGTGGCGACCGGCGCCAAGCTGGCCAATCCGGATCTCGATATCTGGCTGGTGACCGGTGACGGCGACGGCCTGTCGATCGGCGGCA
>CAYOWF010000107.1:0-7662 GCA_964407585.1 uncultured Qipengyuania sp. | reverse complement strand
TGATGAACAGCGCCGACCAGCTGAAGAACTGCACCAGCGCGAGGCGCTTCATGACCTCGGGCATGCCGGAAAAATCGCCGACGATACTGGAGAGCATGTTCGCAGTCTTGCCCTGCTTGGCCATCGAAATGGCGACTGCGCTCAGCAATCCGTACACTGCAAGGAGCGCGCCCAGCAGGAGCATCTCCTTCTGCAGTTCGAAGGATTGAACGACGAACACGACGATAAGCCCAGCCGCCACCCAGATCGCACTCGAGAGATAGGATTTCGCCGCCAGCGCTCTCACCGGTTGCCCGCTTTCGCCCTCCGATCCGCCCTCGAAAGCGGCCATCTGTTCGGGTGAGTATTCGCGCGTGGTGACGATGGTCCACAGCACCGCAAACAGCAGCGCGATGGCCCCACCCCAAAAGCTCCATTTCACAGTGTCGGGAATACCGCCATCCGCCGCGATATTGCTTACGCCGAGCTGCTCGAGGAAATACGGGAAAATCGAACCCACCACCGCGCCCGCGCCGATAAAGGCGGTCTGCACGGCGTATCCCGCGCTATGCTGGTCGGTATTGAGCATGTCTCCGACAAAGGCGCGAAACGGTTCCATCGATACGTTTAGCGACGCATCCAGCACCCACAGCATGGCGGCCGCGAACAGCAAGGGAGCGCCGAAGGCGGGGCTCAACGGCATGAGGAACAGCGACAGGGCGGCAAAGATCGCACCGGTCAGGAAATAGGGCCTCCGACGGCCAAGCCGGTTCCACGTCTTGTCCGACAAATGGCCGATGATCGGTTGTACGATGAGTCCGGTCAGGGGAGCGGCCACCCACAGGGCGGGCAGGTCGTCGATGCTCGATCCCAGCGTCTGGAAGACGCGGCTCATGTTCGCGTTTTGCAGCGCGAAGCCTATCTGGATACCGAAAAAGCCGAAGCTGATGTTCCACAGTCCGGCAAAGCCCTGACGGGGCTTTTCGCGCAAAGTCGCGTCCATAATCCTACAATCCTCGTCCCGGTCGGGTCTCTGCCCGGTCCCTCATTTGGGCGAAGCTGGCACGAAGAGCGGCCCTGCGCCACTACGTATACGAATGTGTCAGGTAGCGCTGCTTCCACGCACGATGAGCTTGCCGGGAAGTTTGCGCGGCGGAAGGTCGCGGCCTTCGATCTGCGCCAGCAAGGTCTCGACCAGGATCCGTCCCGCCCCCGTGATGTCCTGCATCACCGTTGTGAGCGGAGGCGTGGTCATGCTGGCCGAGGGGATATCGTCGAAGCCGACGACCGCGACATCGCCCGGCACACTGCGCCCCGCTTCGGCGAGGGCGCGCATTGCGCCGATGGCTATCAGGTCGCTTGCAGCGAAAATCGCGTCGAATTCGGCACCGCAGTCAAGCAGCTTCTGCGCGGCGGCACGCCCTTCCTCTTCGGTCGTCAACGCATCGAACTGCAATCGGGGATCGGGTTCGATTTCCGCATCGCGCATGGCGGCGCACAAGCCCTGATACCGCCCCTTGAATTCAGGGTAATGGTCGTCCGCATGGCCGAGGAATGCGATCTTGCGCCGCCCCTGCTCGAGCAGATGTTCGCCGGCGAGGCGCCCCGCCCCGACATTGTCGGTGCCCACGGTAACCCCGCTACTGTCGCTCGATACCGAACCCCAACGCGCGAAATGCGTGCCCTGTCCGACCAGCTGATCCATCCGTTCGCGATATTTGGTGTAGTCGCCATATCCCAGCAGGATGAGGCCGTCGGCTCGGTGGCTGTCCTGGTACTGTACGTGCCAGTCGTCCTCCATGCGCTGGAAGGAAATCAGCAGGTCCAGCCCTTCGTCCGCCGTCGCGCGCGTAATCGAGCCGAGCATGGCGAGGAAAAAGGGGTTGATCATGCTCTGGTCGGGCGTCGGATCCTCGAAGAACAACAACGCGATCGTATTCGAGCGCTGGGAACGGAGCGAAGACGCATTCTTGTCGACCGTGTAATTGAGATCGCGCGCGATCTGCTCGATCTTCGCCCGCGTTTTCTCGCTGACCGAACGGTCGCCCCTCAATGCACGGCTGACCGTCGGCTGCGAGACTCCGGCAGCATAGGCAATATCGAAACTGGTCGGCCGTCCCGTCGGCTTGCGTCCCATAGCTCTCTCCGACCGAAGTCGCACTGCGGCCCTATGGGCCGATCTTAGGCAGCGGGTGACGGCAAGGCAAATGAGCGCGCGAGATTTGCAGCTATTTCGGGCGGTCCAGCCGGGCTTTTTCGGATATTTCAAGATGTGAACGTTCACTGTTGTTTTTGTGCATCAAAGCCGGCGAACGCATGACTTGCGTATACGTATACCGTCTATGCGGAGGGCATTCCCTGGCCTTACTTGACCCTGCGAAATCACGGCACAGCGCCGGAACTCGCAAGAGGATTTCTAGAACGGGCCACACCGATCCAGACACGGATACGGGGCCATGGGAGAGGACTGAAAATGGCATTCCGCAAGCAACTCAACGGCGTCAGCGCATCGGCGGTCGCACTGGCACTCGCCGGTGGTTTTCCGACCGTAGCCGCTGCGCAGACAACCCAGCCGGACGCTCCCGACGCAACGGAAGAGAACCAGCCGACTGCCGACGCAACCGACGATGCACCGGTTATCATCGTTTCGGGCTTCCGCGAGTCGCTCGCTACGGCCGTCGCAGAGAAGCGTCGCAGCGACCAGATACTCGAGTCGGTGACTGCCGAAGACATCGGCAAGCTTCCGGATGATTCGATCGGCGAATCGATCGCGCGCCTGCCCGGCGTGACGTCGCAGCGTCTCAATGGCCGCGCCAACGTGATCGCGATCCGCGGTCTCGGTCCCGACTTCTCGCAGACGCTGCTCAACGGCCGTGAGCAGACTTCCACCGGCGACAACCGTGCCGTGGAATTCGACCAATATCCTTCGGAAGTCGTCAATCAGGTCGTCGTATATAAGAGCCCGACCGCGAGCCTGGTGGGCCAGGGTCTGGTCGGCACCATCGATGTGCGGACCATTCGTCCACTCGAAACGGCTGATCAGGTTTTTGCCATCGGCGCCAAAGGTTCCTACGCCGATCTCGGTGCGCTCAACGCCGGTTCGAACGAATTCGGCTATCGGGTCAATGCGACCTATGTCGACCAGTTTGCCGACGATACGCTGGGACTTGCCTTGTCCGCAGCCTATACCGACGAGCCTTACCAGCTGCAGGAATTCAATGCCTGGGGCTATGCTGGCAACGGAGAGCCGGGCAGCCCCTACGTGATCGGTGGGAATAAGAGCTTCGTTACGTCGACCCAGCTCCAGCGCATCGGCGTCAACGGGACCTTGCAGTACCAGGCTTCGCCCACACTCATGGTTACCCTGGACGGTTTCTATTCGAACTTCGACGACGACCAGTCCAAGCGGGGTATCGAGCTTCCGCTCGGCTTCGGTGCATTCGGCACCACCTTCGATCCTTCGACCGCAACGGTTGTCGACGGACCCTTCGGCGGATTCGCCGAGGCAGGTACGTTCGAGAATGTCGAGGGTGTCGTTCGGAACGATGTCTTCCAGCGCAAGGCCGATCTCTATTCGGGCGGCATCAATTTCGATTACGAAGGCGACGATGGCTGGAGTGCCTTCTTCGACTTCGGCTACTCGCGCACAGACCGCAACGAGCTGAGCATCGAAAGCTATTCAGGCACCGGCTACAACGCTGGCGTGGGCGCAACCGATACGATCGATTTCGTCTCGAATACCGAGGGAACGAGCTTCTCGCCCACGCTGGATTATTCCGATCCCAACCTGATCGTTCTGACCGACCCCCTCGGCTGGGGCGGCAGCCGCGTTCAGGCCGGTTATTACAATAACCGCATTATCGAAGACGAACTGCGCCAATATCGTCTCGGAGTCGGCAAGGAACTCGACAGCTTCATTTCGAAGGTCAATTTCGGGCTGGCATATACCGACCGTGCGAAGAGCCTCACTCCCGATGAATTCTTCGTTTCGCCTGCCGGTGGAGCTACAGAAGTGGCAATCCCGAGCGACCGGCTTCTGCGATCGACCGATCTCGGTTATCTCGGCCTCGGTCCGATCGTGAGCTACGACGTCCGCGATATCATCGCGGATGGGACGCTGGTCCTCGATCCGAATACCAGCAACGATATTCCGGCCAAGGCCTTCGGAATTAGCGAAAAGCTGATGACGGCTTACCTCCAGTTCGATGTCCAGCAGGATCTGGGCGCGGGCGAACTGACCGGAAACTTCGGCGTTCAGGCGATCAATACCGAACAGAACTCGACGGGCCTGGCCTTCGTCGATCTCGATGGTGACGGCTCGCAAGAGCAGGTCGACCTGAGTGCAGGTGACAATTTCTGGGACGTACTGCCCAGCGCGAACCTCTCGCTCCGCTTCGACAGCGGCTGGGTGATTCGTCTGGCAGCAAGTCGCCAGATCCAGCGTCCGCAGCTCGACGACCTTCGCATCGCCATCGGGTACGGGACCGTCGTCACCAACGACGGACAAAGCCCGACCGGCCTCTACCCTTACATCAATGGTAGTGGCGGCAACCCGCTCCTCCGTCCGTATCGGGCCAATGCCGTGGACTTCAATGTGGAGAAATACTTCGCCGGCGGGGCCGGTGTGGTTGCGGCTCAGGTCTTCTACAAGGACATCGTGAGCTACATCGACGGCGCACCTTTCGTGTTCGACTATTCGGCATTCCCCGATCCGGCCGGAATCCCGCCGGCCACTCAGATCGGTATTCTGAATTCCGAAACCAACACTGGCGGCGGCGACTTCTACGGTGCGGAACTTTCCGCAACCGTCCCGTTCGATGTCTTCACGCAGGCTCTGACCGGCTTCGGCGTGACCGGCGGCGTGGGCTATACGAAGACCAAAATCGAGGATGCTCAGGGCAATATCGACCAGATTCCGGGATATTCGGAATGGGTCGCCAACGGCACTCTGTATTACGATCTGAACGGCTTCAGTGCACGCGGCAGCGTTCGTTATCGTTCGGAATTCCTGGCAGACTTCACCGGCTTCGGTGGGTCACCCACGCGCCGCCTGGCCCGCGCAGAGACGATCGTCGACGCGCAGATCGGCTATGAATTCCAGCCTGGAAGCGCGCTCGAAGGCCTCTCGGTCTACATACAGGGTCAGAACCTGACCAATGCGCCCTTCGTGTCGCAGTTCAACGTGCCCGAACCGCGCGCCGTGATCGACTACCAGGAATACGGTCGCCGTTTCCTGGCAGGCTTCACCTACAAGTTCTGAAGTTCCTCCGGCCGGGCGCAGTCCAAAGCGCCCGGCCACCCTTGGAACCGATGGACTTCCAGCTTACTCCAACCGCCAATTGAGGTGGTGAGGTGATATCGTGAGCGAGCAGACCCCCTTTCGAGTTGCCATTGCCGGCGGAGGCACCGCCGGTTGGATGGCTGCAGCGCTGCTCGCTCGCTTCGCCCCCGGTCATTTCCGGATCGAACTCGTCGAAAGCGAGA
Source organism: uncultured Qipengyuania sp. (assembly GCA_964407585.1). Classification (GTDB taxonomy): domain Bacteria; phylum Pseudomonadota; class Alphaproteobacteria; order Sphingomonadales; family Sphingomonadaceae; genus Qipengyuania. The sequence goes on along the minus strand of CAYOWF010000107.1, from coordinate 2,199 downwards.
CGATCGGAACGGTCGGCGTGGGCGAAGCCACCATTCCGCAAATCCGCCATATCAACCAGGCGCTGGGGATCGACGAAAGCGATTTTCTTCGCGAAACCAGAGGCAGCTTCAAGCTCGGCATCGCCTTCGACGGATGGATGGGCGAAGGCCACACATACATGCACGCCTTCGGACAGGTTGGAAGGGGCGCAGGCCTGTTGCCGTTCCACCAATATTGGCTGCGCGCCAGGAAACTCGGTCACGCCCGGCCGCTCAAGCATTATTCTCTCAATGAAATTGCCGCACGCGCCTTGCGTATGCCCGCGCCTGGCGGCCCGGAATTGCCCTATGCCTATCATTTCGACGCCACGCTCTATGCGGCCTATCTGCGCCGCATCGCCGAGGCGCACGGGGTCACGCGCACCGAAGGCTTGATCGAAACCGTAGAACGCAACGGAGAAAGCGGCGACATCGCGGCATTGGCCCTCAATGGCGGGCGTCGGCTCGAAGCCGATTTCTTTATCGACTGCACCGGCTTTCGCGCCTTGCTGATCGAGGGAGCGCTAGAGGCCGGGTTCGAGGACTGGTCGCACTGGCTGCCATGCGATCGCGCGGTGGCGGTGCCATGCAAGAGTGGAGGCGATTTCACGCCGTACACCCGATCCATCGCCCGCGCGGCGGGTTGGCAGTGGCGCATCCCGCTCCAGCATCGGATCGGCAATGGCTATGTCTTCTCGAGCGCACACATTTCCGAAGACGAGGCTGCCGAAACCTTGCTCGGCCAACTCGATGGGGAAGCCGACGGGGATCCGCGCCTGCTTAATTTCACGACCGGAAAGCGTCGCCGCCAGTGGGTAGGCAACTGCGTCTCTCTGGGGCTGGCAGCCGGATTTATGGAGCCGCTCGAATCGACCAGCATTCACCTCGTCCAGAGCGCGCTGGCCCGCCTTCTCCAGCTGTTGCCTTCGGGTCATGCCGATCCGGCCCTGATCGACCACTTCAATGCTCAGGCCGACTTCGAATGGAGCCGTATCCGCGACTTTCTCATCCTGCATTATTGGGCCAATGCGCGTGAAGGCGAGCCCTTCTGGGATGCGATGCGCGCGATCGAACTGCCCGACACGCTGGCTGCGAAGATCGCCCAGTGGCGTGCGGGCGGTCATATCCATCGGGAACACGAAGAATTGTTCACCGAAGTCGCCTGGTTCCAGGTGCTCGCCGGACAGAATGTCGAAACCACGGGATACAACCCGCTCGCCGATGCGCTGCCGGAAAACGAGCTCGTCGGCCTGCTCGCCAAGACCGAAGAAGAGATGGTTCGCGCCGTCAATGCCATGCCGCTGCACGCCGAAGTTTTGGGCAGGCTGGTATCGCAGGCGCGCGCCACGGAGAGTATCGCATGAACTTCAGCAAAATTCTTGCTCTGCTTGCCCTGTCGACCACGGCCTGCGCCAGCGCTCAGGCACCCGTTATCCCCGCCGCGGGAGACGCCTCTTTCCGCGAGCGTGCGCCATCGGAAGAGATCGTCTATTTCGTCCTGCCCGACCGCTTCGAGAATGGCGACGTATCGAACGATCTGGGCGACTTCACCGGTGGACCGCTCGACCACGGGTTCGACCCGACCCACAAGGGCTTCTTCCATGGCGGCGACCTGGCAGGGCTGACGCAGCGGCTCGACTATCTCGAGGGACTCGGCGTGACTGCGATCTGGTTCGCGCCGATTTTCCAGAACAAGCCGGTCCAGGGCCCGCCGGGCAACGAGAGCGCCGGGTATCATGGATATTGGGTGACCGATTTCACCCGGCCCGATGGACACTTCGGGACGCGTGCGGAATTCCGGGCCTTCGTCGATGCCGCCCATGCGCGCGGGATGAAAGTCTATATGGACATCATCACCAATCACACCGCTGACGTCATCCTCTATCTCGAAGGCGACGAAACCGGTTATGCCTATCGCAGCAAGGGCGATTACCCCTATTCGCGGCGCGGCGGAGTGAACGGCGCGGAAATCAATCCGGGATTCCGGGGCGACGAGGATCGCAGCGTGGAGAATTTCGCCAAGCTTACCGACCCGACTTACGCCTATACGCCAACCGTCCGGAAGGCAGAGGCCAACGTCAAGGTACCCGCCTGGCTCAACGATCCGATCCATTATCACAATCGCGGCGACACCACCTTCTCCGGCGAAAGCAGTCGACAGGGAGATTTCGCCGGCCTCGA
>CAYOWF010000106.1:0-7681 GCA_964407585.1 uncultured Qipengyuania sp. | reverse complement strand
GCACGGAAGCGGGCGCGGCGGTGGCGCTCGACTATCGCACGAACCGCTATCACGGGCCCAAGGACGAATACGATCCGAACTGGGACTGGTCGGGCGTGATGGCCGACCTGCAGCTGTTCTATCGCCTCGGCCGCATGATGGGCATGAGCACCAGCTGGCCGAACTGGAACGAAGGCGACGAGTTCAAGGCGACCCGCGACGAGACCTGCGCCGGCGAGGGCGCGGCCTGCGGGACCACCTGAGCTTTCCCTCGGACCGACAAGGAAAGGGCCGGCTCGCCAAGTGGCGGACTGGCCCTTTTCCCGTCTTGGGGTAAATTGTCCTTATCGTTTCGCGAGGAGCCGTTCGGCCATTGCGCGAACTTCTTCGCCCATGTCTTCGCGTTCGAGAGCCAGGGCCAGCGTGGCTTCGACGAAGCCGGTCTTGCTTCCGCAGTCGTAGCGATTCCCCTGGAACGTGACTGCGTGGAAGGCCTGGTTGCCGATCATGCGGGCCATGGCATCGGTCAGCTGGATTTCGCCGCCCGCACCCTTGCCCTGGTTTTCGAGCGTGCGCATGACTTCGGGCTGGAGGATGTAGCGGCCCGATATGATCTTGTTCGAAGGGGCTTCGGCCACCGGCGGCTTTTCGACCAGGCCGGTCACTTCGGTGAGCGAATCCGAGATGCTCGCACCCGGCGCGATGACGCCGTAGCTCGACACCTCTTCCTGCGGCACTTCGAGCACCGAGATGAGATTGCCGCCGACCTGTTCATAGGCTTCCACCATCTGCTTCATGCAGCCGGTGCCGCCGCGATTGGCGATCATCAGTTCGTCGGGCAGCAGGATGGCGAAGGGTTCGTCCCCCACGATCGCCCGCGCACACCAGATCGCGTGGCCGAGGCCCATCGGGACCTGCTGGCGCACGGTGATGATGTCGCCCGGCGTCGCGCGGGTCGGGTCGAGCACGCTCATGTCCTTGCCGCGCTCTTCCATCGTGGTTTCGAGCTCGAAGGCCATGTCGAAATGTTCGACGATCGCCGTCTTGCCGCGCCCGGTGACGAAGATGATCTGTTCGATGCCCGCTTCGCGCGCTTCGTCGACCGCATACTGGATCAGCGGCCGGTCGACGATGGGGAGCAGTTCCTTCGGGATCGCCTTGGTGGCGGGAAGGAAGCGCGTCCCGAGTCCGGCGACGGGAAAGACGGCTTTCTTGATGGGTTTATGCTGGCTCATGGTCCTGCGGGTTAGGTCCGGGGGGGGAACAGGTCAATCGCTGGTCGGTTGAGCCATGCAATGAAGCGGGACCATGACAGGCGCATGACGCTTGCCACAGCCTCCGCGAAGATTAAGAGCAGGGGCCCATGGACAAACTCATCGTACGCGGCGGTAACCGCCTTTCCGGCACCATTCCCATTTCTGGCGCGAAGAATGCGGCGCTTACGCTCATTCCCTGCGCCCTGCTGACCGAAGAAGCGGTAACGCTGCGCAACTTGCCGCGGCTCGCCGATATCGACGGATTCCAGCATCTGATGACGCAGTTCGGGGTCAGCCATACCATCCCCGGCAAGCGCCCGCAGGATTTCGGCCGCAACGTGACGCTGGAGGCGATGCGCATCACCAGCTCGGTCGCGCCCTACGACCTGGTGCGCAAGATGCGCGCCTCGATCCTAGTGCTCGGCCCGCTGCTCGCACGGACGGGTGAGGCGACCGTTTCGCTGCCCGGCGGCTGTGCCATCGGCAACCGCCCGATCGACCTGCATCTCAAGGCGCTCGAAGCCTTCGGCGCGCATATCGAGCTGGCGCAGGGCTATGTGAAAGCCAGTGCGCCCGACGGGGGATTGCCCGGCGGCGAGTTCGATTTTCCCGTCGTATCTGTGGGAGCGACCGAAAACGCGGTGATGGCGGCGGTGCTCTGCAATGGCACGAGCATCCTGCGCAATGCCGCGCGCGAGCCCGAAATCGTCGACCTGTGCAAGCTGCTCACCGCCATGGGCGCGGAGATCGAAGGCATCGGGACCTCCGAACTCACGATCCACGGGGTCAAGAGCCTGCACGGCGCCACCTATCGGGTTATGCCCGACCGTATCGAAGCCGGTTCCTATGCCTGCGCGGCCGCCATCACCGGGGGCGAAGTAATGCTGGGCGGAGCGGACGCGGGCGACATGGGGTCGACCCTCCACGCGCTGCGGAATATCGGGGTCGAGGTCGAAACGAGCAAGGAAGGCGTAAAGGTCGCTGCCAATGGACCGCTCAAGGCCTACAACCTTACCACCGCGCCCTTCCCCGGGCTCGCCACCGACATGCAGGCGCAGTTGATGAGCCTGCTGTGCAAGGCCGAAGGGACCAGCGTGCTAAAGGAAACGATCTTCGAGAACCGTTTCATGCATGTGCCCGAGCTGGCGCGGATGGGTGCCGATATCGAGACCGCGGGGCGTACGGCCATCGTGAAGGGCCCGGTAGAACTGACCGGTGCCGAAGTCATGGCGACCGATTTGCGCGCTTCGATGAGCCTCGTCATCGCCGGGCTCGCAGCTGCGGGCGAGACGACCGTGCGCCGCCTCTACCATCTCGATCGCGGCTACGAGCGGCTTGAGGAGAAGCTGCAGCTCGTCGGCGCGGATATCGAACGGGTCGGCGACGACTGAGAGCGGGATTCGGACCTTTCGCGACTGCCGACCGTTGGTTGGTGTAAGTCACTTATTCGAAAGGGAAGTATCATGATCCTCAAGCTCGCAGCACTCGGTGCGCTCGGCTATGCCGGCTATCGCTATTACGAAAAGAACCGCACCGACCGGAACGGCGTGGCCTTTGCCGGCGGCGAACCCGAAGGCAATTTCCGCAATGCCGGGTCCGAATCGACTGCAACGCACGACAAGATGAGCGCGACCGACGAAGCGCTCGACGAAACCTATCCGGCCAGCGACGCGACGGCGAAATACTGACGCAGGACGCGAATCACGAATTGGAAAGGGCGGCGGAAGCGATTTCGTCGCCCTTTTCGTGTTTGGGTCCGAGCTCGTGCGTGACCAGCCAGACGCGGATCGCTCCTGCGAGCCCGGGCGGAGTTTCGCTGCGGATACGCTCGGCATCGATGCTCGCAACCAGCGTATTCACCGCTACCCCGCGGCGTGCCGCCGCTTCGCGAAGCAGGTCCCAGAACAGCGGTTCGAGGCTGATCGACGTCCTGTGACCTTCGATGCGGACCGAATATTTGACCGGAGGATGATAGGGCGTCGGCATAGATACCTTCTTGCACGGACTGCACAGGGATGAAACAAGTTGCCGTCGGCCCGTATGGAGCGGGCGGGGCAGACTGTGCGGGGGAATGTGGGCTCGAAAGGCAGCCAGGACGAAAAGCGCAAGCAGGCGGGCAGCGATGCCGCGCCTCTTGCCGCGCTATCGTCCATGCCCGGGGACTACAGCGCCGAAGAACTGGCGGAACTCGAGCGCCGCGACCGCATGAGCGGCTGGCTGCTGCTGTTCTTTGCCGGCGCCGCACTCGCCACCGCAATCCTTGCCTTCTATCTCTTTTTCGAAGACGTAGACCAGAACGACGAATTCGTGCGCATCGACCGGGAGGAGCCGGTCGAGGTTGACGATACGCCCTTCAATTGGGGTTTGGAAACTCCCGAGCCCGAACAGGACTCCATCGAAGGAACCACCGGCGGAGAACGCGCGGTCGCCGGGGCGAAGGAGCCGCTGCAACCGGATACTCCGCCTGCCGATAGCGGGGAGCAGGTGTTCAATTTCCCCGGCCCTCCCGAAAGTCCGCCCCAGCCGACCTTCCCCGGTCCGCCGGCCGGCTCGGTCGATCGCGAAACCTCGCGTGCGCTGCGCAGCGGCAGGGCCCAGCAATGGCGCGAAGACGGCGAGCGTGGATATGTGCTGGTCAGCAAGGCCGTCCAATATGGAACGCGCGAATGCCGCCAGGTCAGTTACACGCGCTTCGAGGAAGGGCGGCAGGCCATTTCGCCATCGCGGCAATGGTGCCGGCTCGCCCGGAGCACGAAATGGCGCCCCGACCCGCGCGGACCCGAATAGGCCGCCGGCAAGCGTACGAATTTTTTGGGGTGGCCTGTCGATCAGCCGGGGCATAATCTCACATCATGAGCGCGGGACCGTCGACCATGCCCGAGGGCTATGAGGCTCTTACCGAGAAGGAAAAAGAGACGCTGCGGCTGATCGTGCGCGGGCACGATGCCAAATCGATGGCGAATGAGTTGTCGCTTTCGGTTCACACCATCAACGAGCGATTGCGGGCGGCGCGGCGCAAGCTCTCGGTCACCAGCAGTCGCGAAGCGGCGCGTGTCGTGCTCGAGCATGAAGAGCCGACACCCGAAAATTCTGTACCCAAAGGTTTGGGGGCTGCTGCAACCGGAAATGCGGCACAGGCTCCTGCAGGTCCGGCACATGGCCGGCGGAGGAGGCTTTTCCTCGTCCTAGCAACTGCAGGAGCGATTTCCATGCTGACACTGATTGCCGCACTGGCGCTGTCTTCCTTTTCGACCGTCGACCCAACGGATGAACCGCCTCGGGAAGTGGCGGCGTCCGACCGTATCATCGAGGACGCTGCGCGCGAATGGCTCGCGCTCGTCGATGCCGGGAACTGGCGCGACAGCTTCGATGCCGCGGGCGAGTCTTTTCGCGAGGTCAACACCGTTGCCGGCTGGACCGAAGCTTCCGAGCAGGCACGCACACCGCTTGGCGACATGCGATCGCGCGAAGTCGTCGAGGTAAAATACCTCAACGCCCCGCCGAGGGGGTATCGTTCGATCGTATTCTTCACGACCTTCGCCGATGGCGGCGAGGCGCTCGAAATGATTACGCTTGAACGCGAACCGACCGGTTGGCACGTGGTCGGATACGTGATCGAGTGACCGCATCGGCGCGCGGCGGCAATCGCCCCGCGCCTGGCGAGCTCCATCAATACATGTGCTGGCCGCCGTTGATGCTCATGGTCGAGCCGGTGACGAATTCGCCATGCTCGGATACGAGGAAGCTTACGCCGCGGGCGATTTCGCTCGCCTTGCCGAGCCGACCGACGGGAATCTTGGCGACGATCTTCTCGAGCACCGGTTCGGGCACCGCGGCGACCATGTCGGTATCGATATAGCCCGGTGCGATGGCATTGACGGTAATGCCGAAGCGCGCGCCTTCCTGTGCCAGCGCCTTGGTGAAACCGTGGATACCGCTCTTCGCGGCGGCATAATTGACCTGGCCGTATTGCCCCGCCTGGCCGTTGATCGAACCGATATTGACGATGCGACCCCAGCCGCGTTCCTTCATGCCGGCGAAGGTCGCCTTGGCCATGTTGAAACAGCCACCCAGATTGGTGCGCATAACCGCGTCCCAATCATCGTAGCTCATTTTCAGGAGCGTACCGTCGCGCGTGATCCCGGCATTGTTGACCACGATATCGATCGGACCGTGATCTTCTTCGACCTGCTTGCAAGCTTCCTGCACCGCCTCGTAATCGCCCACATCGAATTTCACGGTCGGAATGCCGGTTTCTTCGGTGAACTTCTTCGCCGCCTCGTCATTGCCGGCATAATTGGCAACGACCGTGCATCCGCGTTCGTCGCGCAGGCGTTCGCAAATGGCGCGCCCGATTCCGCGGGTCCCCCCGGTTACGATGGCAACACGTCCCATAAATCTTCCCTCCTGCGGCATTTCCGTAGCGTCTGCCGGTCTTAGGCATGGCAACACGACAGCGTAAAGACAATCCGCCTTTCGGCAGACGCATTCAATCGTATTCTTGTCGTGAAATGCGCCAGGCGGCGCGGATCAGAAGCGGATCTGCGTTCCGACGTAGACCGCCTGGTCGTCTTCGATGCCGTCGGTCAGCGGACCGAGACGGTCCCGGTCCTGCTTGATGCGGACGCCGGCGGTAACATCGAGATTGCGGCTCAGGCGATAGGAACCGCCGAGATCGACGCGCTGCGTCCCGGCACCTTCGATCGTGCGCGGCGTGCTGCCGGCGAGGCCTTCACGCTCGAGCGCGATGCGCGACTGGAAACGGCTGGGCTTGCCATCCTTTTCCCTGGTGTCGAATTTCGAGAGATCGGGCATGGCGACATCGCTCAGCCCTTCGGCAACGACGGCGGCAGAAACGCTGCGGGTCGGTTGGGCGAAGCTCTGATAACCGCGCGCGATGCCGAGGTTGTAACGCGTCGGCGCGACCGGCAGTGCGGCTTCGATCTGCGAACCCTTGGTCAGCGCATCGAGCGGCGCGCCGCCCGACAGCGAGCGAGCCGTCGCATCGTCGACGCGGACGGCGAAATTCACCGTCCGGTCTCGCTTGCCCGTACCCTTGCTGGCGGGCGTGAAACGCAGCGCATCTTCGCCGACGATCGCGGCAACCTTCTGCGCCAGTTCCGGATCGACCCCGGCAGGCGTAAAGGGAAGATAATCGATCGCCGAAGCACCCGACTGGTTTTCGGCGGAGGAAACGGCAAGTCCGGCACCCGGCACGGCCAGCGCAAGACCGGCGACGGCCAGCATGGCCGGCGCAAACCGTCCCTTGCCCTTGCTGTCGAACATCTTGCTCATCGAACGCCTTTCCTATCCCGAATCTTGCGGTGTTATCGTGACTCTAAGCCACCCCCCGCTTAACCGTTCCCGAACGGAATCGCGAAACGACTCCGAACGCAAGCAAAACCTAAGCCTTAACGTCCTGCTTGGCCAGCTTTTCCACAGGCCGCCGGCCCAATGGACCAACCAGTGTTGCATGCGGCACACAGGCGCGATGGCGATTAAGCCGCTGTTCACGCGCTGCAAGCGCCTATGCGTGCGACCGGGCAGGCGGGAAAGGCAATGCTTGCCCCTGCCAGCCCAGCCATTATAGAGCCGCACCATATCTTTCCGAGCCAAGGACCGTTCATGACCGTTTTCCGTATTCCCCGCCGTCCCGCCGCCATTGCCGTGCTTGGCGTGGCCAGCATCGGCCTTGCGGCTTGCGGCAAGTCGGATCGTCCGCGCGCGGATCTCGCCGCTGCGCAGGTCTCGACCATCGGCGTGAATTCCTACCTCTGGCGCGCGTCGCTCGAAGCGGTCAGCTTCGCCCCGCTGCTCCAGGCCGACAGTTCGGGCGGGGTCATCGTGACCGATTGGTACGCCAACCCGAGCAATCCGGGCGAGCGGGTGAAAATGACCGTCTCGATCCTCGATACCGACCTGCGCGCCGATGCCCTGCGCGTCGCTGCAAGCCGCCAGGTCAACCAGGGCGGCGCATGGGTCGATGCTCCGGTGCAGGCGGCCACGGTGCAGAAGCTGGAAGACATCATCCTCACCAAGGCACGCGAGCTGCGCCGCCAGGCCATCGCGGATTAATCGCCGACCCGCGTGAAGCGGGTTCCATTCGTGCCTGAAATCCGTAACAGGCGTGTCCATGAGTGATACCCGTTTCAATCCGGCTTCGGCCGACTCGCGCTGGCAGGCGGCCTGGGAACAGGCGCAGACCTTCCGCGCCGACAGCGATTCTCCAAAGCCGAAGAGCTACGTGCTCGAGATGTTCCCCTATCCCAGCGGGCGCATCCATATCGGCCACGTGCGCAACTACACGATGGGCGACGTGCTCGCGCGCTACAAGAAGGCGACGGGTCACGAGGTCCTGCACCCGATGGGCTGGGACGCTTTCGGCATGCCCGCGGAAAACGCCGCGATGGAAAAGGGCGTGCACCCGGGCGGCTGGACCCGCGACA
>CAYOWF010000105.1:0-7716 GCA_964407585.1 uncultured Qipengyuania sp. | reverse complement strand
CTATCCCCTGACGAGGCCCAGCGCCTCGTAGGTCTTCTCCAGCGTGGGAACCGCAATCTCGCGCGCCTGGCTCGCGCCGCGGGCGAGGATCGCGTCCAGCGCTTCGCGGTCTTCCAGCAATTCGGTGAAGCGCTGCGAAATCGGGCGCAGCGTTTCGACCAGAAGTTCGCCCAGTGCGGGCTTGAACTTGCCGAAACCCTCGCCGCCGAAGTCCTTCAGAACCTCGGACACGCCGGTGTCGGTCAGCGCGGCGTAGATCGTCACGAGGTTGAGCGCTTCGGGGCGGTCTTCCAGCCCCTTCTCCTCGCTCGGCAGCGGTTCGGGATCGGTCTTGGCCTTCTTGACCTTCTTCATCACCTCGTCGGCATCGTCCGACAGGTTGATGCGGCTCATATCCGATGGGTCCGACTTGCTCATCTTCGCTGCGCCGTTGCGCAGGCTCATGATGCGCGCGGCCTGCGGCGGAACGATCGGATCGGGCAGGGCAAAGACCGGCGCCTCTTCGGAAGCGAAATCGTTGTTGAACTTCTGCGCGATGTCGCGGGCCAGCTCGAGATGCTGCTTCTGGTCTTCGCCCACCGGGACGTGCGTCGCCTGGTAGAGCAGCACGTCGGCGGCCTGCAGCACCGGATAGGTGAACAGCGCGACCGACTGGCCCTCGCGGTTCTTGCCCGCCTTGTCCTTCCACTGCGTCATGCGGTTCAGCCAGCCCATCCGCGCGGTGCCGCCGAGCAGCCATTGCAGCTCGGCATGCTGCGGAACCTGCGCCTGGTTGAACAGGACACTGCGCGCGGGATCGATGCCGCAGGCGACCAGTGCCGCAGCCATCTCCAGCGTGCCTTTGTGCAGTTCCGCCGGCACATGCGGCATGGAAATCGCATGCAGGTCGGCGAGGAAGAACAGGCACTGCGAGCCTTCCTCCATTTCGTCCTGCATCCGCACCCAGTTGCGGATCGCCCCGAGGTAATTGCCGAGGTGGAGATTGCCGGTGGGCTGGATGCCTGAAACTACGCGCATGATATTCTAGGAAGCTCTCTTCTTGGTGAGGGCGGCGATACGCTGCCTGTCGATGGCACCGACCGCAAAGGCCACGCCGAAATAGACCGCTGCAGAACAGCCGACGAGCACGAGGAGCGCGCCCAGTCGTTCGACCAGTCCGGCAGCGTACCAACCGGTTAGCAAATCGCGTGCGAACCACAAGGCGGCGCCCATGGCGGCAGCCGCGACGAGTTGGCGCAGCACGCGCCCCATCAGCGCCAGCGGCACGGCGTAATATCCGCGTTTCAGCAAGACGATGTAGAGATAGGCCACGTTGATCCAGGCGCCGATCACGCTGGCATAGGCGACGCCGACGACGCCGTAATCGGTCAGGATGGCGAAATTCAGCGCGACGAAGGCAGTGAGCGAGATGAACGCTGCGTAGACGGGCGTGCGCGTGTCCGACCGGGCATAGAAATTGGGCACCAGAACCTTGACCAGCACATAGGCGGGCAGGCCGAGGACGAGCGCGGCCAGCACCTCTCCGGTCACCGCAGCATCGGCCAGGTCGAAGCGACCGCCCTGGAAGATCATCGTCACGAACGGCGTGGCGCAAATGGCGAGCGCGACTGCCGCCGGAATGGTCAGCAACATCGAAAGCTCGATGGCATCGGACTGGATGCGATCCGCACCTTCCTTGTTCTTGCTGCCGACGAATTTGGACAGCGTCGGCAGGATGGCGGTCGACAGGGCGATGCCGATGATGCCGAGCGGTAGCTGGTTCAGCCGGTCGGCATAATTCATGTAGCTGACCGACCCGTCGGCCAGCTGGTTGAGGAAGTAGAGCTGGACCAGCGTGTTGATCTGGTAGGCACCGCCGCCGATCGCCGCGGGCAGGGCGATGATCGAGAGACGCTTCACCTCGGGCGTAATTCGCGGCCACAGGACGCGCGGTCGAAAGCCTTCGACACGAGTCCAGATATAGAGCCACACAAGCTGCATCACGCCGGCCACCGGCACCGCCCAGGCGACGGCATAGCCGACCTGCGCAACGCTCCAGCCGAGGGTATCGGCCGCATGTTCCCCACCAAGCAGCGCGGCGATCAGGACGAGGTTCAGGATGATGGGAAAGCTCGCGCCCGGAGCGAAGCGGCTTACCGAATTGAGCATCCCGGTGAACAGCGTGACCAGGCTGACGAGGAGGATGTAGGGGAACATGATCCGTGCGAACAGCACCGCCATGTCGAAACTGCCGGGATCGATCGGCTTGTCGGACAACAGCCAGATCACGCCCGGCATCGCCACCATCATTACCGCGCAGAGCAGGATGAGCACCGGCAGGAAGATGCTCAACACGTCATCCGAAAAGCTGCGAGCGCTTTCAAGCCCGCCGTCGCCGTGAAGCCGTTTGGAGAACATCGGCACGAAGGCGGCCGAGAAGGCGCCTTCCGCGAACAGGCGGCGGAAGACGTTGGGGATGATGAAGGCCTGGAACCACGCATCGGTCACCGCATTGGCGCCGAGCACGCGGCTGAAGATCATCTCGCGCGCCATGCCGGCGACGCGGCTCACCATGGTCAGCGAACCGATCGTCCCGACATGTTTGAGCAGGCTCATCGCCTAGCCGGTTTCGCGCTGATCAGGCTTCGCCGGTGGGCGCGGGGGCACCTTCGCCCTGCTGCGCCGCACGGGCCTGGAGCTGCTGCTGGTAGAGCGCGCCGAAATCCATCGGGTCGAGCAGCAGCGGCGGGAAGCCCGCATCGCGCACCGCGTCCGAAATGATCGCGCGGGCGAACGGGAAGAGCAGGCGCGGCGTTTCCGCGAACAGGAAGGCGTGCGCATGTTCTTCGGGAAGATTGCGAATGCCCACCAGGCCGCAATAGGACAGTTCGACGATGTAGAGATTGCCGCTTTCGCCATCGGCGCGCGCGGTCATCTTCAGTTCGACTTCGTGCACTTCGTCGCTGACCTTCTCGGCAGCGATGTTGACCTGCACGTCCACGCGCGGCTGGTCGTTCCACTGGAAGCTGGTGGGCGCGTTGGGATTCTCGACCGAGAGATCCTTGATGTACTGGTTGATGAGCCCGACGCTCGGGCGGTTGTCCGCGCCATTCGCGCCTTCGGCGGGGTTCATGTTGAGGTCGGTCAGTACGTCGTTTTCATCGGCCATGGGTATCTACTGCTTTCACGTAATTCGAATCATTGGTTCCGCTGGCCGAATTCGGCAGTTCGGAAGGGTTCGGCGCGCGCCTAGCACTACCCCGCGTGCGGGGCAATCCGGCTGCTGGGGCACGCACTCCGGCGCAAACGCGTTGCAACTGGGCATTGCCCGTTTGTAATTCCTTCCTATCTAGGGCAGGTATGTAGGGAACTGCCCGGCCACCCGCACGTAGGCAGTAGAGAACTCTGAACGGACAAGTATTTGTGATCTACGAGATCGTCATCCTCGCCGCTATCGCCGCCTTTCTGGGGCTGCGGCTGTATTCCGTGCTCGGCGAACGGAGCGAGCATGAGGAAGAGCCCGCGCATCGTCGATTCGACGCGCCGGACCAGCAGATTCCTCCTGCGGCCGAAAGTCCCGCGGCGCCCGTGCGCCAACCGGTGCAATTGCGCAGCGTGGACAATGCCTCTTCGGCCAACGAAACCGCCATTCGCGCGATCGCCGGTGCCGACCCGCGTTTCGACCTGCTCTCCTTCCTCGAGGGCGCCAAGGCCGCCTACGGCATGATCCTCGAAGCCTTCTGGAAGGGCGACAAGGAAACCCTGCGCGATCTGACCGACGACGACGTCTACGAAGGCTTCGCCGCCGCCATCGATGCGCGCGTCGAAGCGGGTGAAACGCTGGAAAACCGCCTCATCCGTATCGAAGACGCTACGATCCACTCGGCCGATCTCGACAAGCGCACGGCGCGCATTGCGGTGCTGTTCGTGTCCGATATCGCCTCGCTCACGCGCGACAAGGATGGAAACGTCATCGACGGTTCGCTCGACGATGCGGTGGAAAGCCGGGATATCTGGACCTTCACCCGCAATGTCGATGCGATGGACCCGAACTGGGTCCTCGACGAGACCGACCAGGGCTGAACGCCACCCGTAAAATTCGGAGAGGTTTATGCATCGTCTCGCCGGGCTGGTCGCAGCCTTCAGCCTCGCGGGATGCGCAGCGATTCCCGATGCCCGCCCGCCGCAGGATATTGGTGTGGTCGAGCCGCCCGAACCCATTCCCGCCGACACGGCGCTTGCCGCAACGCTTGCACCGGGCCCGGCGATCGAAACCATGCCCTTCGCCGACTGGGACGCGGCACCCGCACTCTCCGCCTTCAAGCGGTCGTGCGACAAGATCCTCTTTCGCGACGATGTCAGCGGGCTGACCCGCCGGGTCGACTGGCAGGCACCCTGCGGCGCAGCGGCAAACTGGTCGGGCAATGCGGCCGATTTCTTCCGTGCACAGTTCGAAACCGTCGTGGTCGGCGACGGCAATGCCTTTGCCACCGGCTATTACGAACCCGAAATCCTCGGCAGCCGTGTGAAGGCCCCCGGCTACGATGTCCCCGTCTACGCCATGCCCGCCGATCTCGAGCGCGCCTGGCCCGCCGACATGGCCGAAACCGAACGCACCGGTCGCCCACCGCTCGGACGCTATGACGAGAACGGCGATTTCGTGCCCTATTACGAACGCGCCGAAATCGTTGCGGGCGCGCTCGATGGCAAGGTCCCGGTGATCGCCTGGGCCGCCGACCCGGTCGAATTCTTCTTCCTCCAGATCCAGGGCAGCGGGCTCTTGCGCCTGCCCGACGGCGAAGTCATGCGGATCGGCTATGCCGGGCAGAACGGGCGTGAATATGTCGCGATCGGGCGCCCCATGCGCGAACAGGGCATGATCGGCGACGGAACGGAATACCCCACTTCGATGCAGGGCATCATCGCCTATATCCGCGACAATCCGGTCCAGGGCGAAGAGGTGATGAACCTCAACAAGAGCTGGATCTTCTTCCGCGAACTCGACACCGACGGGCCGCTGGGATCGCTCGAAGTGCCGGTCTATGCCCGCGACAGCGTGGCGGTGGACCCGAAATTCGTCCCCTATGGCGCGCCGGTCTGGCTCGACATGGATCGCGATGTCGCCGACGGGGTCTGGATTGCGCAGGATACGGGCGGCGCGATCAAGGGCGCCAACCGCTTCGACACCTTCTGGGGCAATGGCGCCGAAGCGCGCGAGATTGCCGGCGGGATGAGCAGCAGCGGCAAGGCCTATCTGCTGTTGCCCAAGGGAACGCTCGCGCGCCTCAAGCGATGAGCGCGCCCCGGGGACTGAGCGCCGAGGAAGCGGAGGCCTGGGAGAAGGTCGCCGCAACGGTCGATCGCCTGCATCCTGAAAGCGCAACCGGTGCGCTGGTCAGGCAACCGGTCCGGCCCCTGCCCAAGACGATCAGGCTCGAGCCGCAACGACCCAAACCGGCACCGAAGCCGGTCAGCCCTCCGGCTAGGACACCGCAGAACACGCTCGATTCGAGTTGGGACAAGCGCCTGAAGTCGGGCTCCATCCAGCCCGATTTCACGCTCGACCTTCACGGGCACGGCCTCGACGCCGCCTACCAGCGTCTGATGAGCGGGGTCGCGCAGGCCCGGGCGATGGGCGCTCGGACGATCCTGCTGGTGACCGGCAAGCCGCGACCGGTGGATCCTGCCGACCGGGGCAGCCGGCGCGGTGCGATCCGCGCCAAGGTGCTCGACTGGCTCGCCGCATCGAGCCATCATTCGGCCATCGCCGCCGTCCGCCGCGCGCACATCCGCCACGGCGGGGACGGCGCGCTCTACATCGTCCTCAGGCGCGAGCGCGGATGATCTTGCGAATGGCGAGCAGCAGCGCCGCCACCGCCATGAACAGCAGCGCGAGCCCGAACATGTTGAGCAGCACCATGCCCCAGCCGAGGCTTGGCAAGTCGATGAAGAAATAGGGATAGAAACCCGTCACTGCACCATGGGCGAGGGCGAAGGCCCCGTAGATGATCGGGACCAGCGTCACGATCGGCAGCGAGCGCCAGCCGACCAGGGAATCGCGCGAGAAGAGCAACCACCACAAGACGCCGCCCGCGGGCACGAGCGTGTGATGCGCGATGTTCGTCCACCATTCGAACCCTTCGGGATGATGCATGGAGGCGAGCAGCGCGTGGTAGACCGCCGCGATGATGACCAGGGCAGCGGCGAGGGCGAAGGGAATGCGGGGTTCGATCCGGCCGCGCCAGGCGATCCAGCCGAACACGAGGCCTGCCGCCAGATTGCCCCAGATGGTGAAGAAGCGCAGCATTGCCGCCCAGGAGGCGAGAAATTCGCCAAGCCGGTCGGAATGGCCGAGCGATTGCACGAATAGCGACAGCAGCGCGACGAACGACAGGGCGGCGGCGGCAGCGCGCGCCGGGCGCGAATAGGCGTGGTCCATGTCTTCGCTCTACCTTCCCGGCCTGCGCCAGCCTAGCCAGCGGTTGCGGATTTCACCCATCGATTGGGTTTTTCCCGGAAGAGTGGCCAAATGCGAAGTCGAGAAGAAAAAGCCCCCGGCAGCGCGTGGCTGCCGGGGGCACCTTTGGAGTCCCGAAGGACTCTCGGCCGCCGTTAGCTGTGGTATTTGGCGTAGGTCAGGTCGAAGCGGTCGGCGTCCATGACCTTGGTCCAGGCCTTGACGAAGTCGCGTACGAACTTCTCCTCGTTACCGTTCTCGGCATAGACTTCGGCCACTGCGCGCAGCCGCGAATTGGAGCCGAAGACGAGATCGGTGCGCGTGGCGCGCCACAATTCCTTGCCGGTCTTGCGGCAGGTGCCGACGAATTCTTCGTCGCCGCTCTCGTCGACAACTTCCCAGACCGTGCCCATGCCGAGCAGGTTGACGAAGAAGCTGTTGTCGAGCTTGCCCGGCGTTTCGGTGAGGACGCCGATGCTGTTGCCATGCGTGGTGTGCTTGGTGACTGCACCCATCGCCCGCATTCCGCCGACCAATACGGTCATTTCGGGGATCGACAGGCCCAGCAGGTGCGCCCGGTCGATCAGCATGTCTTCGGTCTTCACGGCGGACTTGGTCTTGAGGTAGTTGCGGAAACCGTCCGCAAACGGCTCCAGCGGTTCCCAGCTCTCGGCATCGAAATCCTCGCGGCTGGCATCGCCGCGGCCCGTGGTGACGGGGACTGCGATGTCGAAACCCGCATCCTTCGCCGCCTTCTCGACCGCAGCCGAACCGGCGATCACGATGGCATCGGCCAGCGAGATGCTGCCGCGGATCTCGTCGAGCTTGGCCAGCACCTTGCCCAGTTCCTCGGGGTCGTTGACCGCCCAGTTCCGGATTTCGTCGAAGCGGATATGCGCGCCGTTGGCACCGCCGCGATGGTCCGAATTGCGATAGGTGGAAGCCGAAGCCCAGGCCGCCTTGACCAGCGAAGCGATCGACAGACCGCTGTCGAGGACCTTCGACTTGAAGGACGAGACATCGCCATCCGAAACCTGCGTTCCGGCGGGAACCGGATCCTGCCAGATCAGGTCTTCTTCGGGCACTTCGGGGCCGAGATAGCGGACCTTGGGGCCCATATCGCGGTGGCACAGCTTGAACCATGCGCGCGCGAAGGCATCGTCGAGAGCCGCCTGGTCGTCGCGGAAGCGTTCCGAAATCTTGCGATATTCGGGGTCGCGCTTGAGCGCCATGTCGGCGGTGGTCATCATCGTCGGGACCTTCTTGTTCGGGTCCCGCGC
>CAYOWF010000104.1:0-7908 GCA_964407585.1 uncultured Qipengyuania sp. | reverse complement strand
TCGTCGAGGAACGCGAGATAGGCTTCCGAAGCGGTGATACGGTTTTCCTTGCGGCGGAACCCGTGTCCTTCGTCGGGGAAGAGCACATATTCGACCGGCACCCCGTTGGCGCGTACCGCTTCGACCAGTTCGTCGCTTTCGACCTGCAGTACGCGCGGATCGTTGGCACCCTGCACTACCAGCATGGGTTTCACGATCCGGTCGGCATGGAAGAGCGGTGAAATGGCGCGATGGCGATCGCCGTCGGTCGCAGGATCGCCCATCTCGTCGTACAGCGCGTCGCGGAACGAGCCCCACCAGGGCGGGATCGATTCGAGCGTACGAACCCAATTGGTCACGCCGAAAATATTGATCCCCGCATCGAAAACCTGCGGGTGGAAGGCAAGCGCGGCAGCGGTCATGTAGCCGCCGTAGGAACCGCCCATGACCGCAATCCGGTCGTCGGCGACCCAGTCGAGCCCCTGCAGGAAGTCCTTCGAGGCGACGACGTCCTTCAGGTCGACATCGCCGTGACGCTTGTCGTCCATGTGGAAGAAGGTCTTTCCATAGCCCGAAGAACCGCGATTGTTGATGGCGTAGACCGCATAGCCGTTGTTGACGAGATGCTGGGCATCTGCCCGATATCCACGGCGACTCTGCCCGCCCGGTCCGCCATGGACCATCACGACCATCGGAACGGGATTGGCGGCGCTTGCATTTTTGGGTCTGTAGAGAATTCCCGGAATCTCGACCCCGTCATAGCTTTCGAACCGGGCCACCGTCGCGGTGACCAGATCGTTCTCGTCGATTGCCGGATTGAGCGAATGGGTCAGCCGCCTCGCCTTTCCGTTCGACAGGTCGGCTACATAGAAATCCGTCGGCGAAGTGTCGGAGGATAGCGTCAGGGCGACTTGTTCTTCTTCGGGATCGAAACGAACGCTGCTGATACTCCCTGCGGGCAAGCCCCTGAGCTTCAGTTCCTTGTCGGTGAGCGTATCCAGAATGGTCAGGGCCGTCAGCGCATCCTCATTGACCCCGCTGATCCTGTACCGGCCGCTGGGGGAATACTGGACGAAGGCCACGTCCCAGTCCTCCTGAAGGGCTGCGGTCCGCGTGCCACTCGCAAGATCGTAACGCCAGGCTTCGTTGAATTCGCCGTGCTCGTCGGTCGCGTAGATCAGTGCCGCACTGTCTCGGGTGAAGGTATAGACCCCATGGCTGACGTTGCCCTCATGCGGAGTGATCAGGCGCGGCTCGGCACCGCCTTCAAGATCGGCGAGGTAAATGTCGCTATCTGCGCTTGAATTGGCCTTGGAAAGGGCCACCCAACGCCCGTCGGGAGAAATATCCTCGACACCGAAACCGCCCCGGTTGGTGAAGATTCGGCTCCTCGCGTATGTCTTCGCATCATAGGCGTAAAGGTCGAAAGCCGAACTGTCGCGTTCGTTGGTGATGGCATAGAAGATCGTGCCATCGGCATTCCAGCCCGCGAAGGAGGCTTTGAGTTCTTCGCCCGGAGTCAGGTCGATCACGGTGCCGTCTGCGGCTCTCACGAAGAGATGGTTCAGCTCGTTCCCGCCTTCGTCCGCAGTGAACAGCAGCCGGTTGTCGTTCGGAAACAGGCTTGCCCCGAAAGTCGCATCGTCGGTCGAATTGGTAAGCGGGATCGCCGCGCCGCCCGCCAAGGGAAGGAGATAGGCGTTGAACACGCCGCTCTGGTCGCTGCTGACCAGGATGTGCTTTCCGTCTGCGGAGAAATTGTACCCGCTCGATTGACCGGCCGAATAGGTGGTGGATTCGTAGAACTGCCGCGCGGTGTAAGTCTCCGCAGCAGAAGCCTCTATTGCAGGAGTTTCGACCGCGTTATGTACACATGCAGGCGCCGTCATCGCCACCAACGAAACGGCCGCAACCAGCCTGAATTTTCCGAACATCCTGTCCCCCCGTGAGTCGATTGCCGCGACACTAAAGCTGAGTCGGCATCGCAGCAAGCGACCGGATTGTCCTGCGTTCGGAGCCCTGTTAGCTGTCCTCAACGAGGGGGGAATACGGGTTGATGGACGCACGGAAAATCGGACTGGTGCTCGGCACTCTGGCGCTTTGCGCTTCGATAGTGCTGCCCACGCCGGACGGAATGAGCCGCGAAGCCTTCATCGTCGCAGGCCTCGTCGTCCTGATGGCGGCGTGGTGGATGACCGAAGCGCTGCCGCTCACCGCCACTGCACTCATGCCCTTCCTCGTCCTGCCCTTCGCCGGCGTGATGACGGCAAGGGTTACGGCGAGCGCGTATTATTCGCCCATCCTGTTCCTTCTGCTCGGCGGTGCCTTCATCGCACTCGCTATCGAACGCACCGGACTGCACAAGCGGCTGGCCCTCGCCATTCTCAACGCCGTGGGGGGCAGAGGTGGACAGGCGGGGCTGCTGCTCGCCTTCATGATTGCCGCGGCAATTCTCTCGATGCTGATCTCGAACACATCGACGGCACTGATCATGATGCCTATGGCGCTGGCGGTGCTGGCCGGGGGCGAAGTGAATTCGACTTCCAACGGCGAAGCGCCAGGCCGCACTGATGGCCTGGCGGGCGCTCTCCCCATGGGGATCGCCTTTGCCGCCAGCATCGGCGGATTGGGGACGCTGGTCGGTTCGCCCACGAATGCCATCGCCGTCGGCCTCGTCGATACCATGACCGGTGTGCAGATCAGCTTCGCGCAATGGATGCTCTACGGACTGCCGATCGTGTTCCTCGGCGTACCGCTCGCCGCATTTCTCATCTCGCGGGTACAGCGGGTTGCCGCACACCCCTTCGACATCGAGGCGGCGCGCACGGCGATCGTCGACGACACGCCGATGGGCGCTCCCGAACGGCGCCTGCTTGCGATCGTGGCCGTGACATTCCTCGCCTGGATGACGCGCCTGCTGGTCGCGCCCTACCTGCCCGACGGTTCCTGGACCGACGGCACCATCGCCATCATCGCGAGCCTGGTGCTGTTCCTGCTGCCCGACGGCACGGGCCGCTCCATGCTGACCTGGGAAGAGGCGAACCGTGCACCTTGGGGCGTCATCATGATGTTCGGCGGCGGACTGGCGCTGGCAGCGGGGATGAGCTCGAGCGGGTTGGCGGACTGGCTCGGCCAGGTGCTCCTGCCGCTCGAGAACTGGCCGCTTATCCTCGTCGCCATCGCAGTGGTGGCAATGGTGGTGCTGATCACCGAATTCGCCAGCAATGTCGCTACGGCCAGCGGGATCATACCCGTGGTCGCAGCGCTGGTCATCGCGCTCGGAGTCGATCCGGTGCTGCTCGCCATGCCTGCGGCACTGGCGGCAAGCTGGGGATTCATGCTGCCTGCCGGAACCGGCCCCAATGCCATCGCCTGGGCCACGGGAAGGATCCGCATCGAACGCATGGTAAAGGCCGGCCTGCTGCTCGACATCGTCGGTATCTTCATGATCGTATTCGTGGTGTGGGGTATGGCTTCTCTCACCGGAACCGCCGCTTGATTCCTCTTCCGCTCCACCATAATGGCACAGCCGCAAACAGCGGCCGGTGGAGAAGCGTTCCTGCGGAGGTTAGGAACGGGTGCCCCGCGCCAGCGACACTGGCTCCCGCCTTCCTGGGAGCGTATTTGCAGGAAGGATGCTCGCACCAATGAGCGACAACACCATCGATCCCACCAGCCCGCGCATGGCACCCAAGCGCAAGATCCCCGAAGTCGGCGGTCGCCCGCTCAAGCCCAGCACTCTGATGATGGGCCACGGCTTCGACCCCACGCTTTCGGAAGGCAGCCTCAAGGCCCCGATTTTCCTTACCTCGACTTTCGCTTTCCCGAGCGCCGCCGATGGCAAGCGTCACTTCGAAGGCATAACCGGCAAGCGGCCGGGCGGCGCCGACGGCCTCGTCTACTCGCGCTTCAATGCGCCGAACCAGGAAATCCTCGAAGATCGCCTCGCAGTCTGGGACGGCGCCGAGGAAGCGCTCTCTTTCTCTTCGGGCATGACCGCCATCGCGGTGCTGCTGCTCGCCGCCTGCAAGGCGGGCGACGTCATCGTCCATTCGGGCCCGCTCTATGCAGCCTCGGAAGGTTTCATCTCCAAGACCATGGCGAAGTACGGTGTGACCTTCATCGACTTCCCCGCCGGCGCCAGCCGCGAACAGCTCGACGAAGTGATGGCCCGCGCCAAGGCCAAGGCCGAAGAGCAGGGCGGCGAAGTGCCGATGATCTACCTCGAAAGCCCCGGCAACCCGACCAATGCGCTGGTCGACATCGAAGCGGTCAGGGCTGCGCGCGATGCACATTTCGACCCGGACAAATGCTCGATCGCCATCGACAACACCTTCCTCGGCCCGCTGTGGCAGCGCCCGCTCGACCATGGTGCGGACCTCGTGGTCTATTCGCTGACCAAATATGTCGGCGGCCATTCGGACCTCGTCGCCGGCAGCGTTTCGGGCAAGAAGCGCTTCATCGACGCCATCCGCATGCTGCGCAACACGATGGGCGGGATCTGCGATCCGAACACCGCCTGGATGCTCTGCCGCAGCCTCGAGACCGTCGAACTGCGCATGCAGCGCGCAGGCGAGAATGCGGAAAAGGTTTGCGAATATCTTTCCAAGCACCCCAAGGTCGAAGGTCTCGGCTATCTCGGCATGATCAAAAATGAGCGGCAGCAGGATATCTACGAACGCCACTGCACCGGGGCGGGCAGCACCTTCTCGCTGCTGCTGAAGGGTGGCGAGGCGGAATGCTTCCGTTTCCTCGACGCGCTCAAGATCGCCAAGCTGGCGGTCAGCCTCGGCGGCACCGAGACGCTCGCCAGCCACCCGGCTTCGATGACCCATCTCTCGGTTGCCGAAGGCCGCCGTGCCGAGCTGGGCATTTCGGACAATCTCGTGCGCATTTCGATCGGCATCGAGGACCCGGACGATCTCATCGCCGATTTCGAACAGGCACTGGAAGCGGTTTGAACGCAGCCCCCGACCTTTTCCCGGGCCCGGGCTTGCTCCGAGTTGAAACGGCGTGATCCGCATCGGCTTTCTCGGCTGTGCGGACACGCTCCCTGGGGATGGCCCCCGCCGGGGCGATGCCTTCGAACACGATATCGAAGTCGCTGCGCTGCGTCCCGCTTTCGAAGCGGCGGGGCTGGAGCTGGTGGAAATAGACTGGCGTGCCAAGCTGGGCGAGTTCGCCGGGCTGGAGCTCGTCCTGCTCGGCACGGCATGGGATTACCAGGATCATCCGACCGAATTCCTCGTCCGGCTCGAGGCTCTGGTGGGAATGGGGATCAACGTCTGCAATCCCCCGAAAACCGTGCGCTGGAACGCCGAGAAAACCTATCTCCGCCAGCTCGAGGAACGCGGCGCGAATATCGTTCCCACCGTCTGGCTCGACGAAGCGGGCTGCGGCGACATCGTCAAGGCGATGGAAATGTTCGATACGGACCGCGTCGTAGTGAAACGCCAGGTCGGAGCCGGTGGCCTGGGCCAGCATAGCTTTACCCGCGATACCGTGCCCGGGGACAGCTGGCGCATGGGGCGGCCCTGCATGATCCAGCCCTTCCTGCCGAGTGTGGTCGAGGAAGGCGAATACAGTTTCGTGTTCATCGACGGGCAGTTCAGCCACGGCGTACTCAAGCGTGCTGCGGAAGGAGAATATCGCATCCAGTCGCTCTTCGGCGGCTACGAGAGCGACTACACGCCCACTCCCGAAGATCTCGCGACGGCAGAGGCGGTGGTCGCCGCGCTGCCCTTTAGGGATCTATTGTACAGCCGGATCGACATGGCTCGGCTACCATCGGGCGAACTTGCGGTGATGGAGGCGGAGGCGATCGAGCCCTATCTCTATCCCGAACAAGCCACCGATTTGGGTGAGCGCCTCGCGCGCGCCGTCCTAGCGCGTGTGACGACTGCTGCGCCTTAGAGTTCGAGCGCCATGCGTGCAGCCGGGCTGAGCTTGTGCATGAAGCGCACGCCAGCTTCGGCGCCCCGCACCCAGACGATCTGTCCGGCAAGTTCGGTCCGCTCGTCGATCTCGAAGAAGATGGTCGAACCCCTGCTGACATAGCCGTCGAACACTTCGATGCGGCATCCGCTATCGGAAATATCGCACAGGATCGCCTGAGCGCCCGCGATCGGCACGCGGCACTTGAGGACGATGTTGCTGCCCTGTCGATTTGTCGTCCGTGTCTGCATATCCGGCTCTTGCTTCACGGACGACTATCTACGCCCAAACAGCCAAAAAAGGGTTAATGTCGCTTTCATACATCTCGTGAACGCGGATCAACCTTTCCATTCACGTCGCTCTTCCGCCGATTTGAGCACTTCATAGGCCAGCTGGTATTTCTGAAAGGCTTCTGCCGCCTCTTCGTCGCCCGGCTTCACGTCCGGATGGACCGCCTTCGCCTTGACGCGCCAGGCTTTCTTCACCGCAGCGAAATCCGCATCCGCTTCCAGCTCGAGAATATCCAAGGCGCGCATTTCGTCGGCGCTGCGCGAGCCGTCGCCGGAACCGCTCCAGCCGTAATGTTGCGCTTCGGCATAGCCGGCGTTCTCCGCCCGCTCAGACTTGGCCCGCGCTTCCTTCTCGGCCTTGTCCAGGCCTTCGAAATAGTCCCACCTCGAATTGTATTCGGCCGCGTGCTTCTGGCAGAAATACCAGCGTTCCGGGCTGTTCGGGGACTTGGGTGCGGGGCAATCGCCCTTTTCCTCGCAACCGTGCCGATCGCACAGGCGTACGGTTGCCGCCTCGCGGCTTTCGTCATAGCCACGCCAGCGCGGGAAGCCCCAATCGTTCGAACGGCGCGCCTTGGGCATCAGAATGTCGTTTGTCGAGCGGACATGGCGGTCAATCTAGGGATGCTGGCGCAGTTCGCAAGATTGTGGGAACCAGTTGCAATCTGAAATGTTGCATTGCAACGAAACGTTAATGTCCGAGCATCTATAGGCCGAACCATGAGCAAGCAATTGTCCCTTTCCGCCACTATCGCCGTGCTGAGCATGGCTTTCGTCGCGCTCGCCTCGAGCCTTGCGACCACCGGCACTGCGTCCGCTGCACATGAAGCTGCCGCCGCACCGCTGGTCGGGTTCGAAGCCACACACTGAGCGAACGCGCACCCGAAAACGAAAAAGCCCCGGCCGCAACCGGGGCTTTTTGTTTGGCGTGACCGCAATCAGTTGATCGTCACGGTCGCAGCGCGGCGGTTCTGAGCCCAGGCGGCTTCGTTCGAACCGAGTGCGACGGGTCGTTCCTTGCCGTAACTCACGGTGCGGATGCGGCTTGCCGGAATACCCAGCGAAACGAGGTAGTTCTTCGCCGCATTGGCGCGGCGTTCGCCCAGCGCGAGGTTGTATTCGCGCGTCCCGCGTTCGTCGCAATGCCCTTCGATGGTGAAGGTGACGTTCGAGTACTGGCTGAAATACTGCGCCTGCGTCTGCAACTTGGCGCTGTCTTCGGCATCGATATTGTAGCGATCGGTGTCGAAATAGACGACCGTGTTGGCCTGGCCGACGGCGGCGATGAAGTGCTCCATGCTGCCCACGGCGGGGCCACTGGGCGTGGGCGTGGGTGCAGGCGCAACGGTTTCTTCCGGCATCGGCGGAAGTTCTTCGGGTGCCTTCTTCTGACATGCGGCCAGCGCAAGCGCCGAAGTAAGCATCACTGCAGTGGCAATACGGGTATTCATAGTGCTGTCCCCTTTTAAACAGCGGTGGAAGTCGTTTGGCCCCCAGCTCAATCCGTCCCCACGGATATCTAAATGATCCTATGGCAGGATGGGTCCCCAGGCGGGGTCCGAAGCATCGACCGGCGTCGGCAGGCGGCGTTCGTTCTCTCCGGTGAGATCGACCTGCCACAGCGAGGTCTTGCCGCTGTTGCGCTCGGTGCGGAAGAACTGGATGATCCGGCCATTGGGCGCCCAGGTCGGCGCTTCGTCCTGCC
>CAYOWF010000103.1:0-7944 GCA_964407585.1 uncultured Qipengyuania sp. | reverse complement strand
GTTCGAACTCGCTGATCGACCTCGTGGTCTTCGGCCGCGCGACCGGCCATCGCCTGAAGGAAATCGTCAAGTCCGGCGCGAGCCAGGCCGAGCTGCCCAAGGACAGCGCGGACCTGGCGCTGGGCCGTCTCGATCACTTCCGCCATGCCGATGGCGGATCGCCCACGGCGGATGTGCGCGCGGAAATGCAGAAGGGCATGCAGAAGCACGCCGCCGTGTTCCGCGACAGCAAGCTGCTGGCGGAAGGCGTCGAGGTGCTCCGGTCGGTCAACAAGCGGATGGAGGACATCAAGGTCCACGACCGCTCGCTGATCTGGAACAGCGACCTCGTCGAAACGCTCGAGCTCGACAATCTGATGGCGCAGGCCAATGTCACCATGGCATCGGCGGAAAACCGCAAGGAAAGCCGCGGCGCGCACGCGCATGAGGATTTCCCCGAGCGTGACGATGCCAACTGGATGAAGCACACCATCGCCTGGTTCGATGGCTGGGGCGGCAAGGGCGGCGGCGTCAAGATCGACTACCGTCCGGTCCACGAATACACGCTGACCGACGATGTGAAGTATATCGAGCCGAAGAAGCGGGTTTACTGATTTTCCACCCCGTTGCGGCTAGTCTCTCCTGCGAAAGGCACTGGCAGCGGCGGGGTAGGCGATGACGATCGAACGCAGACCTGACGGCGCACTGGTGTTTCGCATGCATGTGCCGCTCTGGACGAGCCTCATCGTCATGGCGCTGTGCTTCGCCTTCGCCCTGATGTTCGCCTATGGCCTGTTGTTCGAGGACACGACGGCGGTGCGATATCGTGGGGCGGACCTCGGCTTTGCGCTCGAACCCTGGGTCTGGAAGATCCTCTTTCTTGTGGGAACGCTAGGGATGCTCGCGCCCGGCACCATAATCCTCCTCGGGCTTGTTCGGGGCGGGAGGCCCCATGTCCGTCTCGACAATCGCAAGCTTACGATCGGCGATCGCCCGATCGCTTCTGACGTGTCGCTCCGGTGGGACGATGTCGCCGCCATTACCCGCTACCGGATCCAGCACGCCCCGGCGATCAAGGTAAAGGCCAAGGTCGGCAAGAGCATCCAGCTCAGCGCTCATACCTTCCCCGTCAAAGGCGAATTCGAACGGCTGTGCCGGGAGATCGAGGCCCGTGCGGCCAATTTCGGCAGCCTTGCGGTCTGATCGTTGCGTTTGCCGATTGCATAGGTCCGCAAAAAGTAGGAAATAGCGCTACCGCGTAAGTCGCGGATCGGCGTGGGCGTCCGCAACCTGTGCGCCCGGGGGTGGCCTATGGATAGGGTGCCGTCGTTATCTCCGTCGGATTCGCGGGCTCCCGCCAGCCAATCATATTTGTCGGTACTCGAAACCGGTTCTGGCTGCGATGCGGCGGGTTACCACCGGCGCAGGGCGCGGCTGATAGCCCGGGCGCATCCCGAAGTTCGCGCGTTTCTCGGTCCCTATGCGCCGACAGCCGCCTGGATTGCCGGCATGGCCACTCTCCAGATCATGCTGGCAGCCTTCATGGCGGGAAAGCCGGCATGGGCGATCGTCGCGTTGGCGGGGACTATCGGCGCGGTGATCGCACTGGCACTCTGGGCCCTGCTGCACGAGTGTACTCACGACCTCGTTTTCAGGCGCGCAAGCTGGAACAAGGTGCTGGGAATAATCGCGGGATTGCCGCTGATCATTCCGGCAGCCGCATCATTCCGCAAATACCACATCCTGCATCACCGGCATCTTGCCGATCCGGTGCTGGACGGCGACGTCCCGAGCGCGTGGGAGAACCGGCTGTTCGGTCGTAACGCCTGGGGCAAGGCGGGCTGGATGCTGTGCAATCCCCTGCTCATTTCCCTGCGTCCGTCGCGGATGAAAGCCGTTCGCATGATCGATCGATGGCTGGTGGCGAATTTCGTGGCGCAAGGGCTGTTCGTCTGGGCGATGGCCGCAACGCTGGGCTGGGCAGCTGTGGCCTATTGCCTGCTTTCGAACCTCTTCGCGCTGGGCCTTCACCCTTTCGGCGCCCGCCTGGTGCAGGAACATTTCGAATTCCGCGAAGGTCAGCCGACGACCAGCTATTATGGCGCGATGAACCACCTCGTCTTCAATGCCGGGTTCCACCTCGAACATCACGATTTCATGCGCATCAGTTGGCACCACCTCCCGGCTGTCCGCTCGCTCGCGCCCGAATTCTACGATGCCGCCTTTGCGCATCGTTCGTGGTCTCGACTTGCGATCGCTTTCATTTTCGACCGGCGGATGAACCTTCAAACCCGCAGAGGAGACACGCTGCTTGCTCAAGAACCACTCTATCCTGATACGGGCCAAGTACAGCCTCGCGGGGATCCGGCACGCCTGGAAGACCGAACGCAGCTTTAGGGATCAGCAGCTGGGTGCCGGGCTGGCGCTCGTTGTGGCGCTTGCGATCTCGCCTCCGGCGCTCTGGTGGGCCGTGCTGGTCCTTGCCATTGCGCTTTCCACCGCAGCCGAATTGCTCAACGCAGCCATCGAAGCGGCGCTCGATATCGCGCATCCCGGCAGCGATCCGATGGTCGGGCGTGCAAAGGACATAGCGTCCGGCGGCGCGTTCGTCTGCAATTGCACGATGGGAATTGTCGTGTTGATCATGGTGGCGACGCAGTTTTAGAAGGCCATTCCCAGTCAGGTTGCCGGATCGCATCGCCATGCCGAAAATCCCGAACCTTACCGCTGCCTTGGCGGCGATGGTTATGGTGCTGACCGGCTGTTCGGCAATTACGCCGCCGCCCCAGCGCATTGCCGACGAGGGAGCATTCTATACGAAGCACGTGTCGGCACGCGGAATCCCGATCCTTTCATCCGGTCGCGTCCCCGACGAAGCGCTGCTTGCCGCGCGCGATATGGCTTCGGGAATGCTCGCCTTTCGCCCCGAATTCGCCCGATGGCTGGCGGCCAACGATTACCGCATTGCGATCATCGCGGAGGAAGAAGCGCTGCTCGACCTGCCCGACAAGGCCCATTGGACGAAGCCCGCGAGGGACGACCCGCGGCTGACGCGATGCGAATTGAAGCATTACGACGTCCGGATCGGCGCGCTGAGCGACCGCGCCTATTGGGATGCCCGTGCCAGGGGAATCGGCGGACCGCGCACCGTAGGTTCGGAAGAAGATGTGCTCGGCCTCTACAGCACCCGATATTGGGGCGAGACGATCTTTGTCCACGAGATGGCGCACAACGTGCTGTTCGCCATCGAGGCGGTGGACCCTGCGCTCCATGCTGCGGTGGAGGCGGCTTATGCCGATGCGCTGGCAAACGACCTGTGGCTCAACGAATATGCCACCACCACCATCCAGGAATACTGGGCCGAGGGCACGCAGATCTGGTTCAACTCGAACCGGCTCGTCATGGTGGATGGGCGGCGGATACTCGATCACCCGGACCTCGAGGCCTACGACCCGCAGCTCTATTCTGCGCTCGGCCGGGCCTATGGGGATCGGCATCGCCTGAAATCCGACCCGTTCTGGATGAGCCCGGCGCGCGTGCCGCCGGGGCCGCCACCGGAGAATACCGCCGAAGTCTGCTAGTCGCCCGCTGCCGGCTCTATCCGCCATACGTCGACGATCGTCACCGGTTCGGCGAGCATCTGGCCTTTCATCCAGCCTTCGCCGGCATCGGGATCGCGTGGCGAGGCGTGGATGGCGTGGACCACATCCATCCCGTCGACCACATAGCCGAACACCGCATAGCCCAGTTGCAGGTTCGGATCTTCGCTGTCCGGTTGGGCATCGAGACCGGTCTGCTTCTTGATCATGATGGAAAAGTCGCCCGTCGCCGTGCCGGGGTCGAGCCGGGCCATCGACAGCGCGCCGTCGGTATGGCTGAGCCCGGTCTCGCTGGTCGGTTCGTGGGCAATGCCATCCAGGATCCGGTCGGGATCGTTCTGCGTCCCGCCTTGCAGCAGCCCGTTGGGAGGTTCGCCCCAGTCGAGATGCATGGCGCGGTAGAAAACCGTCCCGTCGAAGCGGTCCTCGTCGGCATAGCGCAGGAAATTCCCTGCGGTTATCGGCGCGCGCTCGGTCTCGAGCGCAACGGTGATGTCGCCCATCGTGGTTTCGATGACGACCAGCGTGGTTTCCGCTTCGGGTGGCTCGGCAGGCCTATCTTGCTGTGCGGAAAGCGGCGCGGCGAGAAGGGCGAGGGGTAAGAGACTGCGAAAGGACATGCAGGCAGGATAGTGTTTTCGGACGAACCGACAAGTCGCTTGCAGATCGTCGATTGCCCTTTCCGTCGCCTCGGCCCAGCCTGAACATGCATTCATCGACGCTTCATGTTTACAATCGTAGTCGAGTTGGCTACAGGCGTAATCGAACACGAAACGCCGATCAGGGAGTGAGTCGAAAATGGCCAAGCGCAAGCAGGGACCGGGCGATCGCATCAGCGAAGCCGAACACGCCGTGATGGAGGCGCTGTGGGACCAGAGCCCGCTCGCTGCGGCGGATGTCTGCGACCGGGTCTGCGCCGCCAACGACTGGTCGATACCGACCGTCAAGACGCTCCTCAGCCGCCTCGTCGCCAAGGGCGTGGTCGGCACCGAGCCCGAGGGACGCAAGTTCCTCTATCACCCGCTTATCGAACGGTCGGACTACGTCGGCGGGGAAAGCCGCCGCCTCGTGGAACGGCTGTTCGGCGGACGCGCAGCGCCGCTTTTCGCACATCTGGCCGAAAACGAAGCGCTGAGCGAAGCCGACCTCGAGGAAATCGAGGCGCTCTTGAGGGAGATGCGCAAGTGACCGAGCTGCTGCGCGAATACTGGAACTGGTTCCTTTTCGACACGCTGCTGTGGACCGGCGCGCTGATCGCGCTGGTCATGCTGCTGCGCCGACCGGTGGCACGCAATTTCGGGCCGGGTGCGGCCTATGCGTTGTGGTTCCTGCCGCTCGCGCGCCTGATCATCCCGCCCTTTACGCTGCCCGCCTGGATGCGCCCGCTCGCGCAGACCGCGCAAGAGGTCGAGCCGGCCTTCGCTTTCGAGCCCGATATGGTGGTCATGCCCGTGGCTGAGGCCGGAATGGCTGCGCCGAGCGTGGTGGCCGCAAGCCAGCCGCCGGTCGATTACCTCACGCCCATGCTTCTGCTGTGGCTGGGCGGGGCACTGGTCATGCTGGTGCGCCGTTTCTGGCTCTATTTCGAACTGCGCCGCGAACTGCTTTCCGACGCGCGTCCCGTGGGTGAGGTCGGTTCGATCCGCCTGATCGAGACCTCCGCGATTTCCGGCCCGATGGCATTCGGGGTGGTGGACCGCGTCATTGCGCTGCCCGAAGGCTTCATGGCGAGCCGCCAGCGCACGCAACGCGATCTCGCCATCGAGCACGAACTCGCCCACCATCGCGGCGGGGACCTGCTCGTCAACATGGCGGTCCAGCCGCTGTTCGCAATCCACTGGTTCAACCCGCTTGGCTGGTTCGGTTGGCAGGCCCTGCGCCGTGACCAGGAAGCCTTTTGCGATGCCCGTGTGGTCGCCTCCCGCCCCCGGGAAGACCGCGCCGCCTATGCCGGCATCATCGCCGATTTTGCACGCCGTCCGGCAATCGCCCCGCGCCCCGCGCTGGCTGCACCGATGGCCTGCCCTGTTCTGGGGGACAAATCGATAATCCATCGTTTGAGGAGTTTATCCATGTCCGATATTTCGCCGCGTCGCCGCCTTACCGGGCGCGCCGCTATCGCCAGCGCTTTCCTGGCCGTCCCGCTCACTGCGTCCATTTGCTATGCCGAAGGCGCCCCCGGCGTCCTCGTCGCGGCCGTCCAGGCTGCCGAAGTGGAAGAGTGGACCGACGCCGACGTCCGGCAGGAACGCGAGGAAATCGTCGAAGTCGACATCGAGCGCGAGTTCGACGAAGCCGAACGCGAAATGGCGAGGGCCGAGCGCGAAATCGATGAAGCCGAGCACAAGATCGTCCGTATCGAGCGTGAGATCGAGCGCGGCGAGGACGGCAAGCTCGTCAAGCGCGAGATCCGTTATAACGGCAAGGGCTGGGAAGAGATGAGCGAGGCCGAGCGCGCCAAGTTTCGCAAGGAAATGAAGCAGCTCCGCGAAAAGCTGGGTGAGAATGGCGAGCTGCGGGAAGAAATGCGCGAGCTCCGCCGCGAAATGGGCGAGAATGGCAAGATGCGCCACGAAATGCGCCTCGCCATTGCCGAAGCCCATGCCGGTGCCGCCGAGGCCCGCGCAAGGGCCCCGCGCGTCGTGATGGAGTGCAAGGACACCGACGAGATGATCACCACCGAAGAAGGCGCCGATGGCAAGGTGACCATGTTCGTGTGTGAGGCCAATGCCGACAAGCTAGCCATGAATGCACTGCGCAGTGCACGCTCCGCCATTGAATCCGAGCGCAGCCTCACTGCCGAACAGCGCGCCGAGGCGCTCCGCTCAATCGACGAGGAAATCGCCGAAATCGAACGCGAACGGTAAGACCGCGATTGTTTCTGCGGGCGAAGCGGCCGGTTCCTCTTGGCGAGGGGCCGGCCGTTTCCGTTGAAGTCCTCTTTGCGATTTACGGCAGTGGGCGTCAGCGGACGACGGTGTACTCGTCGCAGGCCCGGTCGTCTCCGCGCAGGCCGGTGCGCAAGGCCTGGCTTCGCTGGGCACTGGTGCCGTGGGTGAAGTTCTCGGCCGAAACGCGTCCCTGCGTCAGGCGGTCGTCGCCGATGGCCGAGGCAGCCTGCATGCCTTCCTCGATATCGCCCGGCTCGATGAGGTTGCGGTTCTTGCCCGCCCATACGCCGGCATAGCAATCCGCCTGCAATTCCATGCGCACCTGCAGCGCATTGGCCTGGCCACGGCTCGTCGCCTGCTGCTGCGCGCTGCGGATCTGCCCCGATACGCCAGTGATCGTCTGGATGTGGTGCCCGTATTCGTGCGCCAACACGTAATAGCGTGCGAAATCGCCGCTATTGCCCGCCATCCGTGCCAGCTGGTCGTAAAAGCTGGTGTCGATATAGATGGTCTGGTCGCCCGGGCAGTAGAACGGCCCCATCGACGAATTGCCCGAACCGCAGGCGGTGCGAACCGCGCCGCTGTAAAGATCGAGCGTCGGCTGCTGGAAGCGATCGCCCAGACCCTGTTCCTGGAACACGCGCGCCCAGGTCCGGTTGAGCGAGGTCAGCCCGTCGCACGCCTCGCGCGCATAGGCGCTGCTGGTGCAGATTTCCTGTTCATTGGTGTTGGCGGGACCCGCCTGCTGGCTGCCCTGCTGAACGCTCTCGACCGTGGCTGCAGTCTGGAACGGGTCGAGCCCGAAGACGAAATAGCCCAGCGCGGCGATGACGATCGTGCCGCAGCCGAGGCCGCCGGCCTTGCCGCCCGGCATGCGGCTCCCGCTGGATCGGACATTGATGTCTTTCGTGTCGAATGGATTGAGCCGCATGTTTCTCCCCTTGGATCAGGCCGCTTTACACCGCGTCTCGGGTGCGCGATGGCCGCTATCGATTGTTTCCCTAACGCTCGGAGAGCAGAATGTTTCTCGAAGGTAAGCGCGCACTCGTCACCGGTTCGACCAGCGGCATCGGCCTCGCCATCGCCCGCGCACTGGCGAAAGAGGGCGCCGAAGTGGTCCTCAACGGCTTCGGCGACGAAGGCGAGATCGCGCAATTGTGCGAAGAACTCGGCGCCACGCACAGCGGCGCGGACCTTACCGACCCGGCCCAGATCGAGGCGATGATGGCCGAGGCCGGCACCGTCGATATCCTCGTCAACAATGCCGGGATGCAGCATGTGTCGCCGGTCGAGGATTTCCCGGTCGAGAAATGGGACAAGCTCGTCGCGCTGAACCTGACCGCCGTATTCCACTGTACGCGGCTCGTTGTGCCGGGGATGAAGGCACGGGGCTGGGGACGGATCATCAATACCGCCAGCGCGCATTCGAAAGTCGCCTCGCCCTTCAAGAGCGCCTACAATGCCACCAAGCACGG
>CAYOWF010000102.1:0-7992 GCA_964407585.1 uncultured Qipengyuania sp. | reverse complement strand
GGCTCGCAGATTTCGCAGCAGGCGGCCGAATTCCCCGCGATCATCAACGAACAGCTCGCCCGAGCTATAGCGTTCCTGCAGAAGCAAGGCTTCGCCATAAGCACGTTCGATATCGAGCGCTTCGCGAGTTCCATGGCCAGCGGCGTGGGTACCGTCACCAAGGCGATCGGCGGCATCTTCGGAGGGCTGACGACATTGCTGCTGATCGTGATCATCGGCATCTACTTCGCGATCGATCCGCGTCTCTACGAGCGCGGCTTCGCCTGGATGGTGCCTGCCACGCAGCGCAGTGCATTCTACGACACGCTGAGCCACCAGGCCTATACGCTCCGCCGCCTGCTTGCCGGCCGGTTGGTCGGCATGACATTCGAGGGTTTCTTCACCTGGGTCATGCTCGCCTTCGGAGGCATGCTGATCGGGATCGACCCGGTACCCATGGCCGCCTTGCTCGGCCTGCTGACCGGCCTGCTCGCGTTCATCCCGAATATCGGAGCCATCATCTCGGGCGTATTGATGGTGCTGGTCGGCTTTTCGGGCGGGACCGACATGGGGCTCTATACGATCTTCGTCTATTTCCTCGTGCAGAACTTCGACGGCTACGTCCTCGTGCCGATGATCGCCAAGAAAACCGTCGACCTCGCCCCCGCACTCGTCCTTTCCGCGCAGCTCATTTTCGGCGTGCTTTTCGGCCTCCTCGGCCTCGCACTGGCGGATCCGCTGCTGGCCATGATCAAGGTCGCACTCGAACGGCGCAGTATGCGCCGCAAGGGCGAAGTCGACATGGCCGAAGCCCCGGAGCCTTCCTGAATGGTTCGCAAATTCCTCTACCTGGTCGCCATCGTAATCGTCATCTTCATCGTCGGCGGGATCGCGCTAATGATTTGGTCGCGCGAAGCGACCGAAATGGTCTATGTGCCACGCGGCGAATTCGTCGAACAGGAAGCGCTCGCCGCCAACGCCTATGAAGATCCGCGAATGTGGTATTCGCGCCCCGGCCTCGGCACGAACGATCCCGCACGTTACCAGCCCGCAGTGGCTCGGCCCGCTCTCGACCCTGCACAGCAAGCGCCTTCGCCCGAAAATCCCGCCGCCGAACGAAGCCTCGACGAACCGGGCGCGATGGATACGTCGGGTTCGCTGGCCGGCGAAGCCGCCGTCGCGCAGGAGGTGCCCGATTTCGTCGTGTTCTTCGTTCCGCCGACGAGCTTCCTCAAGGCCGGAGGGACGGCATGGAACGCGACGCTCGACGATGAGGCCACCAACGCCCGCGCACGCATTTTCCTGCGCGGGCTCGCCAGCCCCTTCAACCGGGCGGACGAAATCTGGTCACCCAAATACAGGCAAGCCGCCGCCGGGGCGTTCCTTACCGACAAGCCCGAAGCGCAGCAGGCGATCGACGCGGCCTATGAAGACGTTGCGCAGGCCTTCGACTATTTCCTTGAAAGCGTGGACGAGGATAAACCAATCGTCCTTGCCGGCCACAGCCAGGGGGCCATCCACGTCCTGCGCCTGCTGATGGACCGGGCAGAGGCTGACGGACTGTCGGACCGTATCGCAGCAGTCTACGCGATCGGGTGGCCGATCTCGATCGAACACGATCTCCCGGCGCTGCCGCTGCCCGCATGCGCCGCACCCGATCAGCAGCGCTGCATCGTCGCCTATTCATCCTTCAGCGACGACGGCAATGCCGATTTCATCAAGCGCCGCTACGAGGCGACTCCCGGCTTCGACGGCGAGCCACGCGGCGACGGCCCGATCCTTTGCGTCAACCCGCTGACCGGCGGCACCGGCGGAACGGCCCCGGCCTCCGCCAATCTGGGCACATTGAAACCCAGCGCGGACCTTTCCTCGGGCGAGCTCATCGCCGGCGCAGTTCCCGCGCGCTGCGACGAGGGCGGACTGCTGCTTATCGGCGACCCGCCCGAACTGGGGGAAGGTGTCCTGCCCGGCGGCAATTACCACGTTTACGACATCCCGCTGTTCTGGAAGAACCTGCAGGAAGACGTCCTCAATCGCGTGAATGCATGGACCGGCACGCCAGCCTGATTACCGACAGCGCGCTCGAATATGGCGACGCACTGCCCGACGGCGGTGCGCTTCTTGGCCTCGACCTCGGGACCAAGACCATCGGTGTAGCCACCTGCGACGCGGGCTGGCGCTACGCCACCGCCGGCAAGACCGTCGCCCGCAGCAAATTCACCCAGGATTGCGGCAAGCTGCGCGAAATCGTGACCGGTCGGCACATCGCAGGCATCGTGATCGGATTGCCGCGCAATATGGACGGGACCGAAGGACCACGCGCCCAAGCGAGCCGTGCATACGCCAGAAACCTCTCCCAAGCCCTTGAGCTACCGATACTTCTATGGGACGAAAGGTGGTCGACATCATCCGCTGATGCAGCGATGATCGGCCAGGACATGAGCCGCGCAAAGCGGTCGGAGAAGATCGACAGCCATGCAGCTGCGGTCATCCTGCAAGGCGCGATCGATGCGCTGGCGGGAGGTGGGATTTAAGGAGAGGGTCGCCCCTATGCTGGATATGGACAACGGAATGGACGCGATTTCCGGGCGCAAGCGTGCGGGTGCGAAAGCTCTGGCGGGACAATTGCTGGGCGTCGTGCTTCTATCCCTGCTGCTAGTCATGACCATCGCTGTGCTCTTCTAGCCGGTCCGCAGCGCGGCCCGCCGCGCAAGCGCCTCTCGCCATACCATCAGGCTACCCGAGAGCTCCGCTGTCCGCCACAGCGCATCCCGCGCCTCGCCCGCAACCAAGCCGCTTCGCGCTTCGAAACTTGCGAGCCGCATGCGATCGCTCGGGTGTTCACGACCGACCCAGTCGGCGAATTCCAGCGCCTGATCGCCCCCCAGTCCGACCGCACAGCGCAGAAAGCATTCGGTCGAAGTGGGATTGAGCACACCCGTCACCGCAGAGTTGTCGAGGTCGAAGCCGTATTGATCGTACCACCCCTGCGAGGGGTCGATATGCATGATGTTGAGCGAAACCGACATCGAGGCGGGCGGCAACTGCGAATGGACATCGCGATTGGCGCGGTAGAGAAGCAGCTTGCCCTCCGACAGGCAGCTGCGTTCGACGAAGCGCAGATCGGCAATCTCTCCGCGCCATCCGGACACGCTTTCATACTCGTATTCGTAATAGTCGCTGCCATAGCCGGGGCCGAAATAGCCGGCGGTGAGAAAGGCGAAGTTGTGATCGTGCGGCACGCCGTAGACGAAGGCATTCGCGCCGCTCGCGCGGAAACAGCTTTCATCCTCGCTCGGCCAGATATTGGCGCGCAGGAAGCCGTTGCCGCGCATTCGCGAAAGGACGATCGACTGCGGCCCGTAGGCACTTTCTACAGCGCTGTCCCGGAAGCGGTTCTCAAGCTCGCGCACGAGCATATCGCCGAGGAAATCGCGATCGTTGGCGAGCCGCTTGAGAGCCGACGTCCCGCTCGCCAAAGACTCCTCGTCATGTGGATCGAATGGGGTCTCGTCGAGCATGGCGAGGCAGTCTTCGAGGCCATGAGATGCGGTCTCGGAACACTCCATCAGGCGCGGCATGTGGCGGGATCCCGATCGAGCAGTTGGGGATGGGCTTCAAGCAGTTGCGCGCGCAGCGCCCCGGCCGGGCGGGCGAGCGGGTCCGAAGGATCGACGGCTATGCTGGATAGCGCGGCAAAACCGGTGCCGCTGTCGAGCGCGAGGCATTCGCGCAGGCTCTGCCAGCGGATATGCTCGCTTCCCTCGCGAGATAGTTCGGCAAGCAGCGGTGCGACCTCCTTGCGACCCATCCGCCCCAGTAGCGCCATGGCAATCTCTCGGCGGCTCTCCTCGCGGCTACCGCTCGCCTGGTGGAGCAATCGTCCATCCGCCAAGGCATATTGGCGCGTATCGCGAGGGTATTCGGCGGACCGTGCGAGGCGAAGCACGACGAGACGCCCGTAAACCCTGATCACGTGCCTGGTGGTCCTGCAATCGGCGCAGTGCAACGCTTCTCCGGCCACGAACCGGCGCAGTGTCGCGCCTAGTGCAGCATGTCCGCCCTCTTCGCCCAGAAATTCCACCAGCGAAAGATCGGCTGCACCCGCCAGAACGATCTCGTGCGATTCAGCGTCGGAAAAACTGGCAGAAACGGGTTCGAGTTCGAATTCGTCATATGCGATCAGGGTCAAGGTCGCGCGGCCCGCTTTCATCAATTCAACGACCGAGAGATTGTCCGAATATTGGTGACGCAGCGGAACATGGCCGAGCGGATGCTCGGCCAGTTCCGCGAGCATCGGCGCGATCAGAGCCTCGACAATGCGCAGTGCCGTGCCCGGACTTTCGAAAAGCGCGCAGAGTTCGCGACATTCCGCCAGTGGGAGACCTTGCCCATAGGCGGCAAACTCTCCGGCCAGAAGCTGTGCCGGACCTGCAAGCCACGCATCGCGCACCGTTTCGAGCGCGAACTGCATGGCGCGCTGCCCGGCAGGTGCACTCCGCAGCGCGTGGATTTGCGGATCGATGCGCATCCGGCAGTTTCGGCTTATACGAGGCTTTCCGGCGGCAGGATCTCGTACAGATAGGTCATGATGACGACGATCCTGTCGTCGACCGTCGGTCCGCTTTCGGTGCTGAGCGAACCGAACAGGCCCGTCGCCGTGTCGAGATCCGGAAGGGTGGCGAGGTCGATCTTGGGCAGGTCCATGTGTTTTCTCCCTGTTGCAGGGAACAGCGACCCGATGCCACGTTCCCCGCGCCATTCGGTGCCAAGCCGAGCCGGGGCGATCGAATTAAAACATTGTAATCGTCTTGATGCGGGCGCTATCGGCGCTGGCAGACGATGAGCGACAAACCAGCATTCGATCCGCAAACGGCCACGCCGTTCCTGACCAGTCGCGGCCATTCCGGCTGGCTGGGCCTGCGCTATTCCGATCATGGCGACGACTGGGTCGAACTCGAATTGCCCTGGCGCGAGGACCTGTTGGGCGAAGAGGGCCAGCATGTCTTGGCATCCGGGCCCATCCTCAGCCTGATGGATATGGCCAGCGGCCTGGCCATCTGGAAGGCGATGGACATGTTCCAGGCTATCGCAACGCTGGATTTGCGTGTCGATTACGTCCGACCCGCACGCGACGGCGCTGCCGTCTTCGGGCGATCCCAGTGTTACCGGGTCACGCGTAGCGCCGCCTTCGTGCGTGGGCTGGCGCATGACGGCGACGTCGACGATCCGGTGGCGCATATCCAGGCGGTCTTCATGAAGATCGGCGACGCCAAGGATAGCCGGGAGCTTCCCGATGGCTGAGCACCCCGACATCGACGTACTCACGCCCTATGCACGCTCGCTCGGAATCGAACTCGGCGAGTGGGAGGACGGCGTGCCGATCATGCAGGTCCAGTTCGTAGAGGCGGTCGAGGGACGACCGCAGCACTTCCATGGCGGGGCGACCGGGGGGCTGCTCGAAACTGCAGGTTATGCGGCACTGCGGGCCGAACTTGCCGAGCGTGAGCGCAAAGCGGTGCTCAAACCGATCAACATCACCGTCCAGTATCTGGCAGCAGGCAAGTCGCAAGCGAGCTTCGCCAAGGGCCGTGTTACGAAGCTCGGGCGCCGCAGCGCAAACCTGACGGTCGAGGCCTGGCAGGATGACCGGACCCGCCCGATCGCAACGGCCGTGATGAACGTATTCATGGCCGAGGAATAGGCGTCGCCTATCGTTCGAGCTGACGGCGGATTTCTTCCAACTGGCGCTCTTCGGCTTCCTGGCGGCGCTCTTCCGCCCGGCGGCGAGCCGCCTCGATGGTTTCTTCATCGACGTCGATCCCGTCCTCGCCGATACGAATGTCGATGGGAATACCGTCGATCTCGGTGCTGAAGACGGCCTCTCCATCACGGATGCGGATACGCGAATTGCCGTCGCCGATGGGAATATCGCCGATGTCGGGGACATCGAGTGGCTCGATCGGCCCGTCCGGATCGGGAGTGTCCGTGGGAGTGGGTCGGCTTGGCGCAGAAGATGCGCCGAGCGCCTGGCTCATGAAATCGCGCCAGATCCGTGCAGGTAGCCCCCCGCCGGAGATGCCTTTCAGCGGCGAGTTATCGTCATTGCCGATCCACACGCCTACCACCAAATCTCCTGCATAGCCGACGAAGACCGCATCGCGATTGTCCTGCGTCGTGCCGGTCTTGCCGAACGCGGGCATCGACAGCCTGGCGCTGCGCCCGGTTCCGCCCTCGATGACGCTGGCAAGCAGGCGGTCCATCTTGCGGCTGGTCGATCCGGAAAGGCTCGAGGGCCCATCCACCATGCGCTCGAACCAGCCGCGTTCGGGCACGGCAAAGGCACGCGGCGTCACCGGATAGGCATTGCCGGCCACCCCGGCATAGGCGGCGGTCAGCTCGATCAGGCTCATGGTGGTGGTGCCCAGCGCCATGCTGGGATCGCCCTTGGTGAGCGGCGAGGTGACACCGAGGTCGCGTGCGGTTTCGATGACTTTCTCGCTACCGACTTCGCCGAACAGGCGCACGGCAGCGACATTGCTCGATTGGGCAAAGGCCTGTTCGAGTGTGAGACTGTCCGAATAGCGGCCGCCGGAA
This sequence comes from uncultured Qipengyuania sp., assembly GCA_964407585.1. Taxonomy (GTDB): domain Bacteria; phylum Pseudomonadota; class Alphaproteobacteria; order Sphingomonadales; family Sphingomonadaceae; genus Qipengyuania. Next base: position 1,416 of record CAYOWF010000102.1, on the reverse strand, counting down.
TTTTCGGGACGGTAGCCGCCCTCTTCGATCTTCGCATTGCTGATCCGGTCCTCCGGGCTCCACCCGTCGCGCATGGCGGCGAGGTAGACGAACAGCTTGAATGTCGAACCCGGCTGCCGCTTGGCCTGCGTGGCGCGATTGAACGGCGATTTCGCGTAATCCTTGCCGCCGATCATCGCGACGACTTCGCCATTGGTACGCATAGCGACCAGCGCCACCTGCGCCTCGCCCAGAGGAGCGCGCGAGGTTACGCGGCGTGCGATGTTCTGCAACCGTGCATCGAGCGTGGTGGTCAGCGTCTGGCGCGCATAGCCGGTGTCCGACATCTGTCGGGCTTCGGGGAGCGCCCAGTCGGCGAAATAGGTGCCTGTCGGAAGGTCGCTCTTGAGCCGCACATCGAGCGCCGGCGCACGCATGGATCTCGCCTCCGCCTCGGTAATGTAGCCCGCGTCGACCATCGACTGCACCACCAGCTGCATGCGCCTTTCGGCACGATCGTAGTGGCGCGTGGGCGCATAGGCGCTGGGTGCCTGCAAGAGACCCGCCAGCATCGCCGCCTGATTGGGCAACAGGTTTTCCGGCTTGCGGTAGAAATAATGCAGGCTCGCTGCGCGAAGCCCGTACACATTGTCGCCGAAATAGGCGTTCGAAAGATAGCGTTCGAGGATTTCGTCCTTGGTCAGCCAGGCTTCCAGCCAAAAGGCGATCAATGCCTCGCGCGCCTTGCGTGTCAGCGTGCGTTCGGGCGTCAGGAAGGTGAATTTCGCCAGTTGCTGCGTAATCGTGGAGCCGCCGCCGGTGCCCGTGAATGCGGCACGGGCGACACCTCGAGGATCGACGCCCCAGTGGTCGTAGAATCGCCGATCCTCGATGGCGAGGAACGCCTCCACCACATGCGGCGGAAGGGTGTCGATATCGACCGGCTCATCCACCACTGCGCCATTGCGCGCGATCGGCGTGCCGTCGGATGCGAGCAGCGTGATTTGCGGTGGCGCGATCGGTTCCAGCGACTTGTTGAGCGGCGCAGTGACGGCAAGCCAGGCAACGAGCGCGATGAAGATCGCCATCAGCGCCGCAAGGATGCGGACGATCCACCAGCGCTTGCGGCGACCGGACCAATAGGATCTCTGCCACCACTTCTGCCGCTTGCGCTCTTCGGCCAGTATCGCGTGATCGATTTCGTCGAGGCGGTCGCCCCACGCCTCGTCGTCGTCCCAGTCGTCGTTGAGCGAATAATAGCCGCGGTGGCCCGAAAGTTCGGGCTCCGGCCTCTTGCGACGGAAAATGGAGTCGATGAAACCCATGGACCTACTGTGCTACACAAATAACACAGCTATGCATAGGCCTTCCAACCTTAACTTTTGCCGACCACGCTTTCGGGCAGGTCTTCGCCGAACACGCGCTGGTAGTATTCGG
>CAYOWF010000101.1:0-8104 GCA_964407585.1 uncultured Qipengyuania sp. | reverse complement strand
CACTCAAGATCATCAAGGAAGCGATCGAAGATCCGACCCGGATGCTGATCGACCTCTGAGGAAAGACACATGGCTGAATACGACTACGACGTCCTCGTCATCGGCGCTGGCCCGGGTGGCTATGTAGCGGCGATCCGCGCGGCGCAGCTGGGGCTGAAGACCGCCTGTGCCGAAAGTCGCGAGACGCTGGGCGGTACCTGCCTCAACGTGGGCTGCATCCCTTCCAAGGCGATGCTGCATGCCAGCGAATTCTACGACGCCGCGGCGAACGGCGCGATGGCCGACATGGGCATCGACGTGTCGCCCAAGCTCAATCTCGACAAGATGCACGCCCAGCGCCGCGACGCGGTGAAGGGCCTGACCGGCGGCATCGAATTCCTGTTCAAGAAGAACAAGGTCGACTGGAAGAAGGGCCACGCCACTTTCCAGGACGCGCATACCGTCAAGGTCGGCGACGAAACGGTTACCGCCAAGAACGTGATCATCGCGACCGGCTCTTCGGTCACCCCGCTGCCCGGTGTTGAGATCGATAACGACAAGGGCGTGGTGGTGGATTCGACCGGCGCTCTCGAACTGCCCAAGGTCCCCAAGAAGATGGTCGTCATCGGCGGCGGTGTCATCGGCCTCGAAATGGGTTCGGTCTGGAACCGTCTCGGGGCGGACGTGACCGTGGTCGAATTCCTCGACCAGTTGCTGCCCGGCATGGACGGCGATGTCCGCAAGGAAGCCGCCAAGATCTTCAAGAAGCAGGGCATGGAGCTGAAGCTCAAGACCAAGGTCACCGGCGTGACGGTCAAGGGCAAGAAGGCCACGCTTACGCTCGAGCCGGCGGCTGGCGGCGACGAGGAAACGCTCGCAGCCGATTGCGTGCTTGTCTCGATCGGTCGCCGACCGAACACCGAAGGCCTCGGCCTCGAAAACATCGGGCTGGAGCCGAACAAGCGCGGCCAGATCGAAACCGACCATGACTTCCGCACTTCTGTCGACGGAGTTTGGGCGATCGGCGACTGCGTCCCCGGCCCGATGCTGGCGCACAAGGCGGAGGACGAAGGCATCGCCTGCGCCGAAAACATCGCGGGCCAGACCGGCATAGTGAACCACGACATCATTCCGGGCGTGGTCTACACCCTGCCCGAATTCGCCGGTGTCGGCCTGACGCAGGAAGAAGCCATCGAGAAGATGGGCGGCGACAAGGCCAAGGTGAAGGTCGGCAAGTTCCCGATGATGGCCAATAGCCGCGCAAAGACCAACCACGAGCCCGACGGCTTCGTTAAGGTCATCGCCGAAGCCGAAAGCGACCGCGTACTGGGCGTCTGGTGCATCGCCAATGTCGCCGGCACAATGATTGCGCAGGCGGCCCAGGCAATGGAATTCGGCGCTACGTCGGAAGATATCGCCTATACCTGCCACGCCCATCCGACCCATTCGGAAGCGATCAAGGAAGCGGCGATGGCGGTCCAGGGCAAGCCGATCCATATCTGATCGAACAGCGGGAGGCCGAGCGATGGGCAGGTTTCGAGAGCGAATACCTGCCCTGCTCGCCCTTTCGATCCCAACGCTGGCGGGACTAACCTACCTGCACTTGGCGGACGCACCGGCACAGCACCTCGCCATCAACGGCGGGGCGCTGGTCTTGGGTCTGGCGATAGTCGCTTTCGGCTCCGCACCGTCATCGACCAACTACCGCCGCATACTCCTTTGCGGCATGCTCGCCGCGCTGTTCCTCCCGCTCCTGACGGGACCATGGATCAGCGGAGTGGCACGGTGGCTGCCTCTGGGGCCCTTCACCTTGCACACAGCGGGACTCCTGTTGCCCGCGATCCTAGCCCTGGCCGTGCGAGAGGAGGAATATACCGCACCGATCATGCTTGCGGCAGTCTTCGCCGGGCTCCTCCAACCCGATGCGGCGCTCGGATTCACCGTGGTTTTCGCCGCGATCGGCCTGCACGATGTAACGCGCGACTGGCGCATCGGCCTGACCTCAATTCTCGCGTTCATCGCCGCTTTGCTCATGGCAGTCCGCGGCAACCCTCCCCCGCAGGAATTCGTCGAGCGCGTTCTGGTCGACGCTGCCAGCTCTTCGCTCTTCGCTTCGGTCGGCCTGTTCCTCTCGCTGCTGGCGAGCTTCTTCCTGATCCTCTTCGCGATCCCCGCGTCGAAAGCCATGCGTTATACTCTCGCAGGAAGCCTGTTCGGATTCAGCATCATGTCGCTCATGGCCAATTATCCGAGCGTCCTGATCGGATATGGTGCGGCTCCCATCCTGGGCTATGCGCTGGGTCTCGCTTTCGCCACCGGATATCGAGAGACGGCGCGCGCGACGAACGAAGAAACGTCCACTGTCGCTTGATCGACTATCTGTTTACTGTATTAGTGCACTAAACCACTTGATCGGAGAGACGTATGATCCGCACGAAAGCTGCAAGCCTTATCCTCGCCCCATTCGCTGTTCTGGCCTTCGCCAGCGTTCCGGCCGCCGCACAGGATGCCGAACGTATGGAGGAGGCCGTCGGGGAGAAGGCGGACGACAGGAGCTACATGGGTACCGCTCTGGTCGTGATCGGTGACGAAGTGCTGCTCGACAAGGGCTATGGCTCGGCAAATCTCGAATGGGATATTGCCAACGACCCCTCTACCAAGTTCCGCCTCGGCTCGGTGACCAAGCAATTCACTGCCGCATCCATCCTCCTGCTGCAGCAGCGCGGCAAGCTGGACATAGATCAGACTGTAAAGACCTATTGGAGCGATGCCCCCGAAAGCTGGGACGCGATCACCGTTCGCGACCTTATCCACCACACCTCGGGCATTCCCAACGTGACCTCGCTCGAGGAGTTCGGGAAGTGGAAGTACCTGCCAACGCCGAGCGAGGAAATGATCGGGCGATTCTCCGGCCTTCCGCTCGAATTCGCGCCGGGCGAGAAATGGGCCTATTCCAATTCCAACTACCTCATTCTGACCGCGATCATCGAAGAGGTCAGCGGCATGTCCTATGGCGAATTCCTGCAAACCGAAATCTTCGACGTCCTCGGCATGGAAGACACCGGTCTCGACGTTTCCTCGACGATCCTCGAACATCGCGCGTCGGGCTATTCGCCCTCGGAAAACGGGATCGTCAATTCGGACTATGTCGACATGGGTATCCCGTCGGGCGCTGGCGCGCTCTATTCGACGACCGGCGACCTGCTGAAATGGCAGCGCGGACTGTTCGGAGGCAAGATCCTGAACGAGGCGAGCCTTGAAGCATACAAGACACCCTCACCGCTCGAGGCCTTCAACGGGGCGAAATATGCTGCGGGCGTACTGGTCGAGGAAATCGAAGGACAGACGGTGTACTGGCACGGCGGCGGCATCGAAGGCTTCAATACCTGGCTCGGCCACGCCCCCGAAAACGACGCTACCGTGGTGGTACTCGCCAATCTCAACGGCGGCAGCGCCAACCAGCTCGGGCGCTCGCTCATGACCTTGGCACAGGGCGGCACGGTCGAACTCGCCAGCGAACTGGTGGAGATTTCGACCGACGCCATCGATTTCGAACAATATGTAGGCACCTACGAAATCACCCCGACATTTGCGCTGAAATTCTTCCTCGAGGACGGTAAATTCATGACGCAGGCGACCAACCAGCCGGCCTTCCCCGTCTTCGCCAGGGGAGAGGACGAGTTCTTCCTCAAGGTCGTCGATGCGCGGCTGGTGTTCAATCGCAACGGGGACGGCGAGGTTACATCCGTTACCCTGCACCAGGGCGGCGCAGCCATGGAGGGTGTGCGCCAGTAGCGGGCGATTGCCTTCCTTCGCGATGCGCCTAATCTGCATCGCAAGGGAGACTGTCCATGTCATATCCGGTTCTGACCGACCAACCCGGCGCATTGGAGACCGCCGCCATGATCGCACGCGGGGACATCTCCCCGATCGAGGCGGTCGATGCGGCGATTGCACGGATCGAGCACTTGGATTCGCATATCAATGCGGTGGTGGTGTGCGATTTCGAGCGGGCGCTCGACCGTGCGAAGGCAATGACAAAGGCCGGCGCGCAATCCGGCCAGCCGCTCTTCGGCGTGCCGATGACGATCAAGGAAAGCTTCGATATCGAGGGATTGCCCACGACCTGGGGGCACGAAGCCTATAGGGATAATATTGCGAAGGCGGATTCACGCGTGGTGCGCGACCTGAAGCAGGCGGGCGTCATCTTTCTTGGAAAGACCAATGTCCCGCCCGACCTCGCCGATTGGCAATCGGCCAACCCGGTGTACGGTCGCACGCACAATCCGCATGATCACGAGCGTTCGCCCGGCGGATCCTCGGGAGGTTCGGCAGCGGCCGTGGCAAGCGGCATGGTCCCCTGCGATTTCGGTACCGACATCGGCGGTTCGGTCCGCGTTCCGGCGCATTTCTGCGGCGTATGGGGCCATAAGTCGAGCTGGGGGCTCATTAGCAAGGAAGGGCACAGTCACCCCCTGATGGCCGGACGCGGCGCGCATGACGGTGTCTTGTCCATCGCCGGGCCGCTGGCCCGCAACGCCGCAGATCTCGCCGCACTGATGCGCATTGCTGCAAGTATTCCGATGCCAGAGCGCAGCAGCCCCATGCGCGATTGGCGCGTACTGCTGCTCACCGAGCACCCTTCCTGCCCCAGCGATGATGCCGTCTTGCGGCTGATGGAGAACTCAGCCGCAGTGCTTGAAAAAGCCGGTGTGAAAGTGGACCGGGAAAGTGCACTCGTTCCAGACCTCGAAAGCCAGCAGGCCGACTATATGCGCATGTTGAACATTGCCATGGCCCGCGGGGCACCGGCGAAGGACGGCAAGCGGGCAAGCGCAACCGACTGGTTCGACCTGCTCGATATTCAGGCGCGTAACGAACTGGCCTGGACGAATCTCTTCGACACATATGATTTCGTCCTCGCGCCCCCTGCTCCGGTCCTTGCGGTACCGAACAGCAAGAAGCGCGTGTTCGACGATACGATCCGCATCAATGGCAGCGAGGTTCCGGGTGCGGCGGGCCTTTGCTGGGCAGGGGTTGCAACCTTTCCGAACTTGCCGGCGACCATCCTTCCCATCGGCGAAAGCACGGGCCTGCCCTGCGGAATGCAGGTCATGGGCCCGCGCTGGTCCGATCTTGCCTGCATCGAAGCGGCAGAAGAGATAGGCAAGGTCTTGCACTCCTGAAGCATCGTCTCCAAGGCTCCGCGGCGACGACGGGAGTATTGCGAATATGATTCAACGGCGCATGATGCAGCTGTTTGCGAAGTGGCACATATGGCTTGGCTGGCTGGTCGGCGTGCCGGTGCTGATGTGGACTGTGACGGGGCTGGTGATGGTGCTCACCCCGATCGAGGAAGTGCGCGGCAACCACCTGAGGTTGGGCGACTGGGAACGCGCCCTGCCCAGCGATACGAATATCTCGGTCTCGCTGCCCTCCGACAGCACCGAACCGGTCCGTTCGGTCACCACGCAGGTCGAACTGGGCGAGACGGTTACCCGCATCACCTTTATGGACGGCACGACCGAACGGTACCGCCCCGATGGCCGGAAGATGGCCCCGCTGTCCGAAGTTGAAGCGAGGCTGATCGTCGCCGAACAGGTCAAGGGCGGCGACGCCGTTGCGAGCACGGCCCGCTACGAAGCGGATAACGTACCCTTCGATTTCCGGCGACCGCTCGACGTATGGCAAGTGACCCTGGCCGACCAGACCAATGTCTATGTCGGCATCGACAGCGGCCGGATCGAAGCGGTCCGCACCGAATGGTGGCGCACTTTCGACCTGATGTTCGGCCTTCACATCATGGATCTGGAGACGCGCGAAGACACCAGCCATCCGATCCTCATCATCTTCGCCATCCTTGCCATCTTCGGCGCACTGCTCGGCTGCATTCTGATGTTTCGCCGCCGCAAGGCTCGCGTGAAGGTCCCCACTTGAACCCCGAAATCCTCACGCCGGTACTCGACTGGCTGGATCTGGCCGGGGTCGCCATCTTCGCGCTGACGGGCGCGCTGGTGGCCGCCAAGGCGAAGCAGACGCTGGTCACCCTGTCCTTTTTCGCCCTCATCACCGGCGTCGGCGGCGGCACGATCCGCGACCTCCTGATAGGCGCACCGGTATTCTGGATTGCCGACCCCTGGGTGGCGGCAATCTGCCTAGGTATAGCGCTGTTCGCCTGGTTCACGCCGACACGCTGGTGGGAAGGCCGATTCCTCTCGATCGCCGACGGGGCAGGCCTCGCCGCCTATGCCGTTTTGGGCACGGCGAAGGCGCTACAATACGGGGTGCCGCCCATTCCGGCGGTCCTGATGGGGATCATCACCGGTACGGCGGGCGGCATGATCCGCGACGTGCTGGCAGGCCGGCCGTCCATTCTCATGCGACCGGAACTCTATGTTACCGCGGCCGCGCTCTCGGCCTCCCTCACCGTGATCGGCACGATGGCAGGCATTACCAACTGGTGGACCTGGATTGCGGCGGCGCTGGCAGGTTTCGCCCTGCGTCTCGCCGCAATCCTGTTGAACCTCGCCCTTCCCTCTTACGACGAGCGCGGACCGGGCGGGGATTAGGCTCCCGCGCCCGGATAGCCGGTGCCGATTTCGAGATCGCCGTCGATTTCGGCGTCGTCATCCGCAGGACCGCCCGGATAGGACGGTTGCGGAGCTTGCGCCGTTTCAGCTCCGGCGGCGCGATCGACCTTGCTCCATTCCGAAGCGTAGCGATCGTCGTCCCACTGGTCGTCGTCGCTGATGCGGTCATCGCGATCGTCATTGTCGTATTCGATATCGTCGTAGCGCTCATCGTAGTCGCGGTCGTCATCGTAACGCGCCCCGCTACGACCGAAATCCACGTCCACGCCGCGCCCGTCATTGTCGATTCGGCAGGTGAAGCTGTCCCCGCGCGAGATCGTTCCCTGAACCATCCATCCGCGTGCGGTGCGATCCACGCTGTCAACCGTCTCGACGCGGCGCTCGCGATCGACGGCATCGACACAGATACTCACTGCCCGGTCGATACCGCGCTCGTCCCAGCGGACATCCCGGCGATAGTCACGGTCGCGGTATCTGCGATCGTCGCGCGAAGCGGATTTCGCCACATGCGCGATAGCGCCGACAATGAGTACGCCGGCCAGCACGTCGCCAAGGCCGGGACCACGACGGTAGCGATAGCGATGATGGCGATGATGGCTTGCGGTCTGCGCCGCTTCGACATCGAGCACGGGCACGACATCTGCATATACTTGTGCCGGTGCCGGTAGCGGCATCTCGGCAGCGGAAACCGGAGCATTGGCAAGCGAGAGCGCCGCGAGCACGGCCGGCGCGGCGGTGAGGTTCTTCAAATACGGCATGGGCCGATCCCTGTATCTATCGCACCCCCACCTGGCGCGATTCGTCTTACGATGTCGCCATTCATGCGCAGGAAAGGCTTTAGCCTGCCTGAACCGGGCACAAAAAAGCGGCCCAAGTTCGAAAGGAACCTAGGCCGCTTGTGTGATTTTCGTATCAGCGGAGGCCGCGGATACCCTTGAAGTCGACATGGCTTACACGACCACGTTCGATATAGCAGGTGAACTTGCCACTATCACGATCGCGCCGGCTGTACCGATCACGACGATCGTAGCGGTCATAGCGATTGTAGCGTCCGCCGCGATGGCCTTCGACCGTCATGCGGCCCTTCACGCGCCAACCGTAACGGGTGTCGTCCACGTCGCGAATGTCGGTAACCTGCGCCCAGCGATAGCCTGAACGGCGTGCATCCTGCCGGGCTGCTCTAACGCAGCGTTCGACAGCGGCGCGCGGGTTGCCACGATGGCGATAGGCGCTGCGACGATAGTCGCGGCCGTTGCGATAATAGCGGCCATCTCGATAATAGCGTCCATCGCGGTAATAGTCGCGGTCCTTGCTGGCCGAGCTGGCGATGGCGGCGATACCGCCGAGGATGACTGCACCGGCGATCACTTCGCCTGCGGAAATCCCGTCGTCGTCATGGCCTGCATAGGCGGGCGTTGCTCCGGCGAGTGCCATCGCACCGACGGTAGCAGTCGCGATCCCACCTTTCGCGAAAGTCTTGAGCTTGTTTGTCATAGAGGCTCTCCTCAAAGTCGTACCGTGGCGGGATTGCCTCG
>CAYOWF010000100.1:0-8118 GCA_964407585.1 uncultured Qipengyuania sp. | reverse complement strand
CATGCTAACACCGCTTTCCGGCGTGTCGAGCCATCCGCGCTTTCCCTCGCGCGCCTGAGCGGCTAAGGGCGCGCCCGACACATTTTTTCCGGAGTTTTCGATGGGTTTCCGTTGCGGGATCGTCGGCCTGCCGAATGTCGGCAAGTCCACCCTTTTCAATGCATTGACCGAAACGCAGGCCGCGCAGGCTGCGAACTATCCCTTCTGCACGATCGAACCCAATGTGGGCCAGGTCTCGGTGCCCGATGAACGGCTCGACAAGATTGCCGCCATCGCGAAGTCGGCCAAGGTCATCCCGACGCAGCTGGCCTTCGTCGATATCGCGGGCCTCGTGAAAGGCGCGAGCCAGGGCGAAGGACTGGGCAACCAGTTCCTCGGCAACATCCGCGAGGTGGATGCGGTGGTCCATGTGCTGCGCTGCTTCGAGGACGACGACATCCAGCACGTCTCGAACAAGGTCGACCCGATCGCCGATGCAGAAGTGGTCGAGACCGAACTGATGCTGTCGGATCTCGAAAGCCTCGAAAAGCGTGTACCGGCAGCGGAAAAGCGTGCCACGGCCGGCGACAAGGAAGCCAGGATCACCGCCAGCGTGCTGGGCCAGGCCCTGGCGCTGCTGCGCGACGGCAAGCCCGCGCGGCTGACCGAGCCCAATGACGAGGAAGAAGCGCGCGTGCTGCGGCAGGCGCAGCTGCTCACCGCCAAGCCGGTGCTCTATGTCTGCAACGTGGGCGAGGAAGACGCGGCCAAGGGCAACGCCTTCTCCGACCTGGTGTTCGAAAAGGCCAAGGCCGAAGGCGCGCAGGCGGTCGTCGTATCCGCCGCTATCGAGAGCGAACTGGTGGCGATGGATGCCGAAGACCGCGCCGAATACCTCGCCGAGCTCGGCCTCGACGAAAGCGGCCTCTCGCGCGTCATCAAGGCCGGGTACAGGCTGCTCGGGCTGAACACCTTCTTCACCGCCGGCCCCAAGGAAGCACGGGCCTGGACTTTCCCCGAAGGCGCCAAGGCACCGCAGGCCGCAGGCGAAATCCATACCGATTTCGAACGCGGTTTCATCCGTGCCGAAACGATTTCCTATGACGACTACATCGCGCTGAACGGCGAAAGCGGCGCCCGCGATGCGGGCAAGCTGCGCCAGGAAGGCAAGGAATACCTCGTCAAGGATGGCGACGTGATGTTGTTCAAGTTCAACGTGTGAGGAAAAACGCGTCGATGAAGAGACTGGCCACCGCCCTCGCCCTTGCCATTGCGACGTCGCTGACCGCCTGTGCGCCGCAGGTGGAAAGCGTTTCCGCCGTGCAGGCCGAGCAACGCGAGCCGGTTACGATCCTCGTATCGATCGACGGCTTCCATCCCGATTACCTCGATCGCGGCATCACGCCGACGCTCGTTGCCCTGGCACGAGGCGGCGTGCGCGCGGCGATGCGTCCCTCCTTCCCCACCAAGACCTTCCCCAATCATTGGACGCTGGTCACCGGCCTGGTACCCGACCATCACGGCATTACCGCCAACCGGATGGAAGACCAGGGCAGGCCCGAAGAACCCTTCACCATGGCGACCGTCGAGCCCTATTGGTGGAATCAGGCGAAGCCCGTCTGGGTCGAAGCCGAAGAGGCAGACATCCGCTCGGCGGCGATGTTCTGGCCGGGTTCGGCCGTTCCCTGGGGCGGGACCGCCGTGCGCTTCGGACCGGTAATGGACGGCACCCTGCCGAGCGACTGGCAGCAATTCTCGATGCAGGTATCGAATACGCAGCGCGTCAATTCGGTGCTCGACTGGCTGCGACGCCCCGCGGAAATCCGCCCGGAATTCGTGACGCTCTATTTCGACACGGTCGATACGGCCGGGCACGACGGAGGTCCGGAAAGCGACGAAGTCGATGCCGCCTTGCGGGACATCGATGCGCATATCGCCATGCTGGTCGACGGGCTCGAAGACTTCGACCAGCCGGTCAATCTCGTCATCGTTTCCGATCACGGCATGGCACCGACCAGTTCGCAGCGCGTGATCGCGCTCGACGAGGTGATGGACGCTTCGCTCTACCGGCTCGTGGAAAGCGGAGCCTATGCCACGTTCGAACCCGCCGAGGGCAAGGAGCAGGAGCTCCGCGAGATCCTCCTCGCAGATCATGACCACATGACCTGCTGGGCGAAACAGGACATTCCCGAACGTTACCAATACGGGACGCACGACCGTATCCCGCCCTATTTCTGCCTGCCCGAGACGGGCTGGACCATCTCGCGCTCGCGCTCTTCGGCCGAATGGACCGGAGGCAATCACGGCTACGATCCGTTCGCCCGGGAAATGCAGGCCGTCTTCATAGCCAATGGCCCGGCTTTCCGCAGCGGGGCAAGCCTGCCCGTGTTCCAGAACACCGATATCGCACCGCTCCTGCGCCACCTTATCGGCCTGCCTCAGGCCCAGCGATCCGATGGTTCGCTCGAGGCGGTTCGCGGCGCCTTATCCACAAGCGATTGATTGCCAAGGCGGAACGCAAAGCCCTCCCCTGCCGTTAAAGCTGCAAACTCAGGGGAGAATTCCAGGTGGTAGACAAGTCCGAGAAGTTTAGTTCGCTGGTACGTGTGGGCTATTTCAGCCGCGCGATCCTGTATTTCGTGCTCGGCCTCGTCGCATTGACCAGCGCGGGCAAGATTGCCGAAGGAACTTCCGGCGTGTTCCGGGCGATCGAGGATTTTCCTGCAGGCACGGTCGTCCTCTGGATCATGGTGGTCGGGCTGGTCGCCTATGCACTGTTCCGCTTCTGCTCACCTTTGTTCGATATCGAAAATCAGGGCTCCGACAGCAAGGGATGGGCCAAGCGTATCGGTCATGCCGGCAGTGGCGTCGCCCACCTCGCGCTGGCCTATTCGGCGTATAAGTTCGCCAGCAGCGACGGTTCCGGATCGAGCGATAGCGGAGGTGCCAAAGAAGCCGCCTCGGGTATCCTTTCGATGGATTTCGGCGGTACCGTTCTTGGCCTCCTGGGGGCGGCATTCTTCATCGCCGCGGTCTTCCAGGTAAAGAAGGGCATTACCGGAGAATTCATGCACCGTATCAGCGGACAGGCACCTTCGGCCACGCGCTGGCTGGGCGGTGTCGGCTATGTCGCACGCGGCGTGGTCTACACCGTGATCGGGTGGTCGCTGTTCAAGGCGGGCTTCATGTCCAGCGGGGCAAGCCAGGTGAAGACGCTGGGCGATGCGGTGGCCAGCCTTGCGGGAGAAGGATTCATCTTCACGCTTACCGCCATCGGCCTGATGCTCTTCGGGCTCTTCAGCCTCGTGCTGGCGCGGTATCGCATCATCCCGGATCTCGACAGCCAGGCTGGCGTGCCCGAGTTTCGCGCCTGACGTCGGCTTTGAAAGACAAGCGCACGGGCCATGGTCGACAAATCGGAAAAGTTCAGCTGGCTGGTGCGGACCGGGTTCGCCGCCCGCGGCATAACCTACACCCTGCTCGGTTACATTGCGCTGAGTAGCAGGGGAGACATCGAGGGCGGCGGAAGCGCGGTTTACGACTACATCCAGGAAGTACCCTTCGGCACCCCAATCCTGTGGGTGATGACATTCGGCCTGATCGCCTATGTCGCATTTCGCCTGATGTGCGCGATCGGCGATTTGCAGCACCGCGGCACCGATACGACGGGTATCCTCAAGCGGATCGGAGATGCCGCGAGTGCGGTGGCTCACCTTTTCCTCGCCTATGCCTGCTTCCAGTTTGCCACCGGTGAAAAGCGCAGCGCCAGTGGTGATGGCGGCGGAGAGGAAGTCGCGGGATCGATTCTTCAGATGGAACTAGGCTGGATTGTCATCATCCTTGTCGGCATCGGCTTCCTCGTCGGGGCCTTCATGCAGGCCAAGACGGCATGGACTGCCCACTTCATGCATCGCATTAGCGCGCGTGCACCCGCCATAGCCAAGCCTATCGGGCAGATCGGACATGCCGCCCGCGCAGTGGTCTTCCTGCTCATCGGCTGGTCCATGGTGCGCGGGGCCTGGGCGGAAAGCGAGGAACGCGTTCAAGGATTAAGCGAGGCGATCCTTTCGCTGCGCGACATGGGCTGGATCTTCACGCTCGTCGCCATCGGCCTGATCATGTTCGGTGTCTTCAGCCTCTTCACGGCGCGTTATCGCATCATTCCCGATTTCGGGCCGGAAGGGTTGAAACCCCATTTCCGCTCCTGACATTGGGGCGCATGGACCAGCCGCAAAAGACCGCCCGCCTTTACCGCATGATGATGGACAAGCACGTCTGTCCATACGGCATAAAGTCGAAGTGGATTCTCGAGCGCGAAGGCTACACGGTCGACGACCACCCGCTGACCACCCGGGAAGCCACCGACGCCTTCAAGGAGCGGCATGGAGTCGAGACGACGCCGCAGAGCTTTATCGGCGACCGGCGCATCGGCGGCTATACCGACCTGCGCAAGCATTTCGGTTACGACAAGGAGACCGAGAGCGAGACCAGCTACAGGCCGGTTATCGCCGTCTTCGCGGTGGGCGCCGCGCTTGCCGTGGCGCTGAGCCTGTTCGTCTACGGCATGCCGCTGACCATCCGGACCGGCGAATGGTTCATCGCTTTCTCGATGGCCATGCTCGCCATGCTCAAGCTGCAGGATGTCGAACAATTCTCCACCATGTTCGTGGGCTACGACCTGCTGGGCAGGAAGTGGGTTCCCTACGCCTATGCCTATCCCTTCCTCGAGGCAGGTGCCGCCGTCCTCATGGCGGGACGCGTCCTGCCGTGGCTGTCCATTCCGGTCGCGCTGTTCATCGGGACGGTAGGGGCCGTGAGTGTGTTCTATGCGGTGTATATCCAGAAACGCTCGATCAAATGCGCCTGCGTCGGCGGCAGTGCGAATGTGCCGCTTGGCTTCGTTTCGCTGACCGAGAACCTGGCCATGATCGGCATGGGGCTTTGGATGTTGCTTCGCCCGGCGCTCTGAGCCAGTAGACCGGAATGAAGTTCTACGAAGACATCGAAGTCGGCGACAAGCGGTCGTTCGGGCAATACGAAGTAACGCGCGAAGAGGTGATGGACTTCGCTTCCCGGTACGATCCGCAGCCTTTCCATCTGGACGACGAAGCCGCTGCCCAGACCCATTTCGGCAGGCTTTCGGCAAGTGGCTGGCATACCTGCTCGATGACCATGGCGATGATGGTCGAGAACATGAAGAGCGAGGAATCGGCCGGCCTCGGCTCACCCGGTGTGGATCAGATTCGCTGGAAGAAGCCGGTTTATCCCGGCGATACCCTGCACTGCGAAACCGAGATCATCGAGAAGCGCCGCAGCGCCTCGCGCCCGGAAATGGGTATTTTCAAGAGCCGAATCCGCACCTTCAACCAGCATGACGAGATGGTGCTGGAAATGGTGTCGAACGGCCTGATCCGCACACGCGATCCGGAAGGTCGGGATTGAGCCGAATGGGTAAGACCCATCTCGCCCGACCTTATGCGCCGCACTGCACCAGGCCGACGGCCCGATAGACGGGTCTATCGCCGCTGTCCCTTACAGTGAGCTCACCGCGGTAATCGGTGGTTTCATAACCGCTCCGCTCTCCATTCGCCTCGTCCAGTTCGAGCGTGAAGGAATACTCGCGGCCGACGTATTTCCGGCGAGCGAGATAGGGGAGTTCGGCGCTTCCCGTATCGGCGGCGAAGATCAGCAATTCGCCCTTGCGCAGGAGGTAACCCTCGTCCGCCTGGGCAAGCGCCACCGCGCCCAATCCTCCGCCGTCGGGGACGAAATTGCAGCCCGCGCCATACAGCTCGTATTTCTCGATTTCGGGATAGCGAAACGGGTCGAGTTCGAGCGCTTCGGGCGGCGGTTCGCGGTTCGCTTCGACCTCCGCGACGGCTGCCTCGCGCGCCGCCTCTTCCTCGGCCGGGGTTTGGCCGCCGCAAGCTGCCACGGACATCGCGACCAAAGCGACAGCCCAGCGCATCAATGCCTACCGAACAGTTTCTCGACGTCTTCCATCGACAGTTTGACCCAGGTCGGTCGGCCGTGGTTGCACTGGCCCGATCGCGGTGTGCGTTCCATTTCGCGCAGCAGCGAGTTCATTTCATCGACCCGCAACACGCGCCCTGCCCTGACCGACCCATGGCACGCCATGGTCGCCAGCACGAGGTCGAGCTTTTCGCCCAGGTGCAGCGCCTCGCCGTTGAGGGCGAGGTCGTCGTCGATATCGCGCAGCAGCTTTTCCGGGTCGGTGCGCGCGATCGCATGCGGCAGGCTGCGCACCAGCATCGCCGACGGGCCGAACCGTTCGATGGCAAGCCCGTGCTTCGCCAGTGTGTCGGCGGCTTCTTCCAACCGGTCGCAGCTGGTTTCTTCCAACTCGACCACTTCGGGTATGAGCAGGGCCTGGCTGCGCGCGACGGCTTCCTCGGCCCCGGCAGCCTTGAGGCGTTCGAGGACGAGGCGTTCATGCGCCGCATGCTGGTCCACAAGAACCAGCCCGTCCTTCGCTTCGGCTACGATAAAGGTGTTGGCCACCTGGCCGCGCGCGATACCGAGCGGATAGTCCTGCTCTTCCTGCGCCACCGGTGCCGCCTCTTCCGCACGGCCGCGCGGCTGCGCCATGACATCGGCCTCGTAGCTGCGCCAGGCAGCGCCCGCTTCGGACACGCGATTTTGCGGGGCGGACCAGTCGCGGCCCTCGAAGATCGAGCGCAGCGCCGGGGACGGCTCTTCACGGGCGGGCTCCTGCTGCCAGCGCGACATGGCCGAGGCATCGGGCGATTGCGCGCTCCGCTTGTCGCCGGTGGCCAGCGCATTGCGCAGGCCCGATACGATGAAACCGCGCACCGCCTGCGCATCGCGAAAGCGTACTTCGGTCTTGGCCGGGTGGACGTTGACGTCGAGATCTTCGGGCGGCAGCTCGAGGAACAGGGCGAGGACGGCATGGCGGTCGCGCGCCAGCATGTCCGAATAGGCACCGCGCACCGCGCCGGTGAGGAGGCGATCCTTCACCGGGCGACCGTTGACGAAGAGATACTGGTGGTCGGCAATACCGCGATTGTAGGTCGGCAGACCCGCAATCCCGGTGAGCCGCATGGACCCGCGATCGAGATCGATCGCGACGCCATTTTCCTTGAGTTCGCGCGCCACGACCTGCGCGACGCGGTTGGCGAGCCCTTCCCCGCCCTGCAGACCCAGGATGCGGCGGTCGCCATGGTCGAGCGTGATGGCGATGTCCGGCCGCGCCATGGCGAGGCGCTTCACCACATCGAGGCAGGCTGCATATTCGCTGCGCGGGGTGCGCAGGAACTTGCGGCGCGCGGGGATCTTGCCGAAGAGGTTTTCCACCCTCACCCGCGTGCCGGGCGGCAGGGCTGCGGGCCCTTCGCTCACCACGTCGCCATGGTCCGTAACCCGCTTCCAGCCCTGCTCCGCACCATGCGGACGGCTTTCGAGCGTGAATTTCGCCACGCTGGCGATACTCGGCAGCGCCTCTCCGCGGAAGCCCAGCGTCGCCACTTGCTCGATCGCTTCGTCGGGCAGTTTCGATGTCGCATGCCGCTCCAGCGCAAGCGCCATTTCATCAGGGGACATTCCACAGCCGTCATCGGTCACTTCGAGGCTCGTCAGTCCGCCCTCGACCAGCTTCACCGCGATCCGCGAGGCCCCCGCGTCGATGGCATTTTCGACCAGTTCCTTGAGCGCGGAAGACGGGCGTTCGACCACCTCGCCGGCGGCGATGCGGTTGACCAGAGTATCGGGCAGGCGGCGTATTTCAGGCATGGATCGCGCACCATAGCGACGAGCCGCGAGGAATCCGAGACAAGAGGTGTACGTATCCCCCGCAGACATTACGGAAATTTTTGGATTTCCGCGCGTAATATCGCTAAGGCACCGCCACCGTTTCCCCCCGGGAATGCACGCAGCGCCTCACAGCCGCATGCAAACCCTCACGCATCACACGGATTACGACACCAAAATGGGCTTCTGGAACAACCTCTTCAAATTCGGCGTGCAGAACATGGCGATCGATCTCGGCACCGCCAACACGCTGGTTTACGTACAGGATCAGGGCATCGTCCTGAACGAACCGAGCGTGGTCGCGCTCGAGTTCATCAACGGCCAGAAGCGCGTGAAAGCGGTGGGCGACGA
>CAYOWF010000099.1:0-8123 GCA_964407585.1 uncultured Qipengyuania sp. | reverse complement strand
CCTTCCCACATCTTCTTCAGCGTCGCGATCCGTTCGTCGGTCCAGCTCATGCGAAATCAATATCCTTCGTATTTCCGCTTCCGGGCAATCTTGCCAGCGGAAGTGCTTGGCCCTAGGCGCAGGCCCATGACCGATCAAGCCAAACCCGCACCCGTTCAGGCTGGCAGCAGCGACGATGCCTCGTTCACCGACAACACCGGCAGGGGTATGGGCAGTTTCCCGAAACGCGGAGAGCCCGTGATTACCGGGATCAACCGCGTGGGGTTGTGGAGCCTCTATATTAAGGAGGTTCGGCGGTTTCTCAAGGTCCAGACCCAGACAATCTGGGCGCCGGCCGTCACGACCCTGCTGTTCCTCGTGATCTTTACCGTCGCGCTGGGTCGCGAGGGGCGCGAGGTGCTGGGGGTCAATTTCGCCACCTTCGTCGCTCCGGGCCTGATCGTGATGGGCATGATGCAGAACGCCTTCGCCAATTCGAGCTTCTCGCTCCTCTCGGGCAAGATACAGGGCACGATCATCGATCTGCTGATGCCCCCGCTGTCGACCGGCGAGCTGATGACCGGCATCGTCGCCGCCGCGGTGACGCGCGCGGTGGCCGTGGGCTTCGCGGTCGCGCTGGCGATGCTCTTCTACCCCGGGGTCGATCTTTCGCTCGCCCATCCCTGGGCCGTCGCCTGGTTCGGGTTGATGGGCGCGGCTATGCTGGCGTTGATGGGGCTCTTGGCCTCGATCTGGGCGGAGAAATTCGACCACAACGCCGCCGTCACCAATTTCGTGATCGCTCCGCTCAGCCTGCTGTCGGGCACCTTCTACGTGATCGACAACCTTGCACCCGCCTTCCAGGCCATCAGCCGGTTCAATCCCTTCTTCTACGTGATCAGCGGATTCCGGTTCGGTTTCCTGGGGCAAAGCGATATCGGCGATACCAACCAGGCGGTGATCGCCAGCGCCATCGGTCTGGGCCTATTCAACCTCGTCCTGGCCTTTGTGGTCTATCGCATCCTCGCCTCGGGCTGGAAGATCCGCAGCTAGGAAAAGCGCTTTTCCTGCCTCGGCACATTCGTTATTTTGCGCAGCGTGAAAGTGAATGGGGCCGTAGCTCAGTTGGGAGAGCGCGTCGTTCGCAATGACGAGGTCAGCGGTTCGATTCCGCTCGGCTCCACCATTCTCCCTATTCCGACAGGCGCGCCTCGATCGCGGCGGTCAGTTCGCGCAGGCGTGCCGCATTGTAGCCGAGGTCGGACAGGCCGACGCGGCTGACGGAGCGCAGATCGATCACGCCTTCGCCCACACGGGCGACGACATCGTCCTTGAATCCGAAGGCGAAGGTTTCTGCGGTGCCTTCCACCGTCCCTGCCTGTACGTCGCTGCGAATGTCCGAAAGGCCGATGTCGTCCATTGCCGCGGAAACCTGCGCCATCGCCTGTTCGCGCGGCACCGTGAAGGCGATGGGCTCGAGATCGGGAAAGGCATCGGCGATGATCTGGGCATGCGACTGGCCGGCCAGGGGGCTGTCGGCGAGAGCGTTTTTCCACGCGTCCAGCTCGCCAAGGGGGACCTGATAATCGTTGACGGGATTGGCGCCGAACTCCTCGCGCATTTCCATCGTGGCGGCGGAGAAGGTCGGCGGATTGGCCGTATCGGTGGCGACATCGTGAATGGGCGGAACGCTCGATGCCTTGCTGGCGACCGAGGCGAGGCCGGCCATCAGCACGGCCGGGATCGCGAGCGCCAGGGCGGCTTTCCACCATTCTCCGCGCGGCCCCTTCCAGAGCACTGCGACCAGTGCCACGATTGCGACCAATGCGGTGACGCCGATGAAGATCGGGCCGAGCGAGCGCAGCATGGTGCCGAGCGCAAACCGCCAGTCGATGAAGCCGAACTTCGGGCCGAATGCCGCAAGCGCGAACCAGACGAGCAGCGCGAGCGCCAGCCAGAGTGCATATTTGGGCAGCTTCGCAATCATTTCCTGTCCTCCCTCAACCGCGACCACGATAGGACGATACGCCCTGGTCGGGAACCCATAGTCCATCGGGTGCCGCGCCGCTTTGCCAGAATACGTCGATCGGGATACCGCCGCGCGGATACCAGTAGCCGCCGATCCGTAGCCACTTTGGCTTCATCTCTTCGAACAGGCGCTGGCCGATGCCGACAGTCACGTCCTCGTGAAAACCGCAATGGTTGCGGAAACTGCCGAGGAACAGCTTGAGGCTCTTCGATTCGACGATGGTTTCGCCGGGCGCATAGTCGATTACGAGATGGGCGAAATCCGGCTGGCCGGTCACCGGGCACAGCGACGTGAATTCGGGTGCGGCGAATCGGACCAGGTAAAGCTGGCCCGTGCGCGGATTGGGCACATAGTCGAGTTCCGCCTCTTCCGGAGAAGAGGGAAGCGGGCTGTTTTCGCCGAGGAAGCGGGGTGCGTGTGTGTCGCTCATGCAGCGCATCTGCCGCGAACCGCGCCTCGGCGCAAGGCGGGGCTTGGAAGCGCGTGCTTCAGTGCCTATTCAGCGCGCCGAACCAATCAGGCCTTCCTTGCCCATGTCTACCCGTTTCCGCCTCCCCTTGATTGCGCTGGTTTTCGCTGCGCCCGCAGGCCTTGCCGCGCAGGGCGTGAGGGAATTCCAATTGCCGCCCAACCCCACACCGACGGCCAGCCCGACTGTGCAGGGGCCGGTCGATACGGAAGGGAGCAGCCTGCCGCAGCGCCCGCGCGTCATTGCGACGCCGACTCCGACACCCACGCCCGCCCCGGCGTCGACGGCAATGGTCCAGCCATTGCCGAGCCCCACGCCGACGCCCACAACGGCTCCGGGCACGGCCTCCGGTACTCAGGGGGAAACCACTCCTTCCCGGCCGTCCACGCCGCGCTCGGTGCCGACGACGCAGGAACGCCTGCCGCTCGATCCGGGTGAAACGGCGCCCATCGTCCCAGCTCCATTGCCTGGCGAGACTCCCGCCGACACGCCCGTGCCAACCGGAGCGCCAAGCGAAGCGGCTGGGGCGGATCCCGGCACATCCGACGAAGAAAGCGCAGAGTGGCTCTGGCCGGCCGTCGGCGGTGGCCTGCTGGCTCTGTTCGGCCTCGGTTTCTTCCTCTCCCGGCGTCGCCGCAATGCCCCGCCGCCGGAGATCGAACGACCGATCGTCGGCGGTACCAAGGGCCTCGCCGCTCCTTACGAGCTGAAAATCAATGCCGAGGCGGTCAAACTGACGCGCTCGGTCATGAATGCGACGCTCCATTATCGCGTGTCGCTCATCAACCGTTCTTCGGGCGCGCTCAGGAATGTGGACCTCGGTGCGGATATCGTTTCCGCGCATGGCGGGATCCCGGTCGAGCAGCAGGTCGCGAGCGCCTCGCAACCGCTTGAAAGGCGGCATACTTTTGCGCGCATCGCGCCGGGGCAGACCGTCCGCTACGAAGGTCAGCTGACGATCCCGCTTTCGCAGGCTCGCGTCATCCGCCAGGGCAATGCGGCCCTGTTCGTACCGCTGCTGCGCATCCGGCTCGACGGGGCGAGCGAAGAGCCGCTGGTGAAGACCTTCGTCGTCGGTCTCGGTATGCCCGATGGCGGGCGAGTGATGCCGTTCCGCATCGACGAAGGGCCGCGGAGCTACGAGCCGATTGCGGCTCGCGCGCTCGACTGAATCGACAGCGGTGCGCCCGCCCGCTAGCTAGCGGGCATGGAAAAGCTCGTTTCCACCGAATGGCTTGCTGCGCGCCTCGGCGCCGACGACCTCGTGGTGCTCGATGCGTCGATGCACTTGCCCGACAGCGGCCGCGACGCACGCGCCGAGTTCGAGCAGGGCCATATTCGCGGCGCGCGCTTTCTCGATCTGGCCAGTTTCATCGATGCGGCTTCGGATGTGCCAAAGGCCGTGCCGACCGCAGCACAATTCGCCGAGCGCATGGGCGAGCTCGGCATCGCGCCGGGCAGCCGTATCGTTCTCTATGACGACAGCGCGATTTGCTCCGCAGCGCGCGCCTGGTTCATTCTCAGCCGCTACGGCGAGACCAAGGTTGCAATCCTTGATGGCGGCCTTGGCAAATGGCGAGGGGAGGGGCGCGAGCTGTCACAACGAATGGTCGAGCATGCCCCCCGTCCTCGGGCCGAGCCGGGGGCCGATCGCGACGTGCGAAGCAAGGAGGAAATGCTGGAGAATCTTGATATGCAGCGCTGGCAGGTCGTCGATGCGCGCGATGCGGGACGTTTCGAAGGGCGCGAGGGTAGCGGCTCGGATGGCCATATACCTCAAGCTAGGAACGTCCCTTTCAACCTGTTGCTGAATGACGACGGCACATACAAGTCGCACGAAGACATCCGCAGCGCGTTCGAAGAAGCGGGCATCGATCTCGGCAGGCCGGTGGTGACAAGCTGCAATAGCGGTATGACGGCGGCGGTGCTCCTCTTCGGCTTGGATCTGATCGGAAAGACCGATGCCGCCCTCTATGATGGCAGCTGGCTGGAGTGGGGGGCGGATGCGAACACGCCCAAGCAAAGCGGGGAGGCAGCCTGATCATGGCCAAGGGGGACAAGGACGGGAAAAAGCCTGCGACCAGGCTTGTAACCACCGGCCGGTCGGGCGAATTCGCCCGGCATGTGGTGAACCCTCCCGTCTGGCGCGCCAGCACGCATCTCTACGCAAATTGCGAAGCGCTGCGCGAGGGCGTCAAATCGAACGAGGACGGAAAATTCTTCTACGGTCGCCGTGGTTCGCCGACTCAATGGTCGCTGGCCGAGGCGCTTACCGATCTCGAGCCCGGTGCAGCGGGTACCGTACTCTATCCGAGCGGGGTCGCTGCGCTGGTCGGCGCGCTGATGACGGTCGTGCGTGCCGGAGACGTCCTGCTGGTGCAGGACAATGCCTATGATCCGACGCGCAATACCGCCATGGGCATTTTGAAGCGCTTCGGCGTCGAACATCGTTTTTTCGATCCTCTCGATCCGGAAGCATACGAAGCGGCATTCTGCGAGCGGACGAAGGCGGTGATGCTGGAAAATCCGGGTAGCCTGACGATGGAAGTGTGCGACGTACCCATGCTGGCCCGCATCGCCGGCGAGAAAGGAGCGATCAGCCTCGTCGACAACACTTGGGCCACTTCGCTCGGCTTTGCTGCGCTCGAGCAAGGGTGCGACATCTCGATCACCGCCTTGACCAAGCATGTCGGCGGTCACTCCGACGTCATGATGGGCGCCGCCACCGCGGGCGAGAAATGGTATCGCCGCCTGCGCCAAAACGCGCGGCAGATGGGACATGTCGTATCGCCGGACGATGCCTCTCTGGTCTTGCGAGGGCTCAGGACTATGGGAGTCAGGCTCAAGCACGAGACCGAGAGTGCGCTCGCCATCGCAAAATGGCTGGAGGCGCGCGAGGATGTCGCCCACGTCCTGTGCCCGATGCTTCCGGGTTCACCCGGACACTCCCTTTGGGAGCGCGATTTTAGCGGAGGCTGCGGACTGTTTAGCTTCGTCCTCAAGGGACGCGACGATGCCGCGCGGTGTCGGCTGGTCGACGCGCTCGAACTGTTCGGCATAGGCTATAGCTGGGGCGGCTTCGAAAGCCTCGTTCTGCCCTTCAACGTAAAGCCGGTGCGTGCAAAAATGCCGTGGCCGAAAGAGGGATGGGGACTTGAGGATACCTTCGGAATTCGCTTATCCATCGGATTGGAAGACACCGGCGACCTGATCGCCGACCTCGAACAGGCCTTCGCGGCGATGAACCAAGGTACACCCTAACGTGCAAGGCGAAACCGCACCCACCGAGACCACCACGCCCGATCCGGCACCCGTCGAACAGGCCTGGAGCCTGGCAGAAAACGCGCCGGAGGAAACCACCGTCGCAGCTGCAGAGGGGATCAAGGAGGCCGTCAGCGGCCAGAACGAGACCGTCGGCTCGCTGGTAGAGGGTCTCGATGCCATTGCGCTGAGCCTCGGCGACTTCCGCATCTCGGTGTTCGATGTGCTAATCGTCGCGGCGATCCTCGTTGGGGTCCTGTTTTCCGCGTGGCTGATCAGCAAGATGGCGCGACGCGGCGTCCGGCGGTTCACCAAATTCGACGATACCCAGCAATTGCTGGCCGAGAAAATCCTCACCATCGTCGTCTGGGCGGCGGCCTTCTTCCTCGGCATCGACCTGCTCGGCATCGATCTGACTGCGCTGGCGGTGTTTTCCGGGGCTTTCGGCCTGGCGATCGGTTTCGGCCTCCAGAAGACCTTCGGTAACCTGATCGCGGGGATCATCCTGCTGATGGACAAGTCGATCAAGCCGGGCGACGTGATTGCCGTGGCCGATACGGTCGGAAACGAAAGCTTCGGACAGATCCGCAAGATCGGCGTGCGCGCGGTTTCGGTGACGACGCGCGACCAGCGCGAATATCTCATCCCGAACGAAAACCTGATGATCAACCAGGTCGAAAACTGGTCCTATTCATCGAAGAACGTGCGCATGCAGGTGCCGGTCGGCGTCAGCTACGAAGCCGACATGAAGCTGGCGGAAGAACTGATGCTCGAGGCCGCGAAGGCCTGCGACCGTGTGCTCAAGGCTCCTCCACCGACCGTGTGGATGAGCGAATATGGCGACAGTTCGGTCAATTTCATGATCCATTGCTGGATCCAGGACCCCGAAGACGGGGTGGGCAATGTGCGTAGCGCGGTGCTGAAAAAGCTGTGGTGGCTCTTCAAGGAGAACGGCATCGAAATCCCATTCCCGCAGCGCGATATCCATCTCCGGTCGTCCGACCAGCTCGATCGCTGGTTTGCGGCCATGGTGAAGGAAGGCAAGCTCACCGAAAAGTGATGCATAGCGGTCTATATTAGGCAAAACTGAAATAGATGGCCTTGCAGCCCGAGCAGCGCTGGTTTTGAAATTTCCGCTTTCCGGCGAGAGAGGTCCGATTTTAAAATCGGTTCTACCTTCCCGACTATTCATTCTGGTTGGCATTGCCGCGCGCAGTTCCGCATTTTTGCACGCATGGCAAAAACCGGCACCATCTTCCTCGTCGGCGCGGGACCGGGCGATCCGGACCTCCTGACGCTGCGCGCCGCACGCCTGCTCGAACGGGCCGGCGTAGTGGTGCACGACGGGCTGGTCGAACCTGCGGTACTGGCGCTCGCGGATCCCGATGCGATGCTGATTTCGGTCGCCAAGCGGCGTTCGAAGCACACCATGCCGCAGGAAGACATCAACGACCTGCTGATCCGAATCGCGCAGTCCGGACGGGATGTCGTGCGCCTCAAGGGCGGCGATCCATTCATCTTCGGACGCGGCGGCGAAGAAGCCGAAGCGGCGCGTGCCGCCGGCGTCCCGGTCGAAGTGGTCCCCGGCATCAGCGCCGCCAACGGCGCGGCCGCAGCCGCGCAGATCGCGCTGACCCATCGCGACGCGTCTTCCATCGTCAGTTTCGTCGCCGGCCAGTGCAAGGGTCTGGCGGAGCAGGACTGGGCGGGCCTTGCAGGCAAGGGTCGGACGCTCGTCATCTACATGGGCGTGAAGACCGCGCCGCAGATCGCCGAGAAGCTGATGGCGGACGGGCTCGCGCCGGACATGCCGGTGGCAGTCATCGAAAACGGCGCACGACCCGAGATGCGCGTCCTTCGCGCCCCGCTCGCAGGCTTGCCCGAAATGGTCGAGCGCGAAGGCGTGGTCAGCCCCGCGCTGATCGTCATCGGCGAAGTGACCGCGCGCGAGGATGCGCTGGTGCAGATCGCCAAGGAGGCAGCAGTATGAGAATCCTCACCGGAAACGACCTCAAGAGCGGCCATGTCACCTGGTGGACCGGCCAGGACTGGTCGCTCTATGTCGAAGATGCGGTGGACGTGGGCGGCAGCGAGGAAGAAATCGCCCGCCGCGAAGAATCCGCACGCCGGGTCAACGCCCCCTATGCGATCGATGCCGAACTCCACGAAGGCCGTCCGCGCCCGGCGCATATCAAGGACCGCATTCGCGCGCTGGGCCCCACCGTACGCCCCGACCTCACACTAAAGCCGAGCGAACCCGATATCGGCACCTGGGTGATCTGATGTATCTCTACGATCAATACGACCAGCAGATGGTCGACACACGGGTCGAGGAATTCCGCGACCAGGCGCGCCGCCGTCTCGAAGGCAAGCTGACCGAAGACC
>CAYOWF010000098.1:0-8153 GCA_964407585.1 uncultured Qipengyuania sp. | reverse complement strand
GGCCAGCGCCTGCTGATCAACGACGGCAAGATCCGCCTCAAGGTGATCCGCGCCGACGAGAATGAAATTCTCTGCTCGGCCGAAGTCGGCGGGGTCATTTCGGACCGCAAGGGCGTCAACGTGCCCGATGCCGAAGTCCCCATCCCCGCGCTGACCGACAAGGACCGCAAGGATCTCGCCTTCGCCATGTCGCAGGGTGTCGACTGGATCGGCCTCAGCTTCGTCCAGCGTCCGGAAGATCTTGCCGAGGCGCGTCGCCTGATGGGCGGTCGGGGCGCGCTGTGCGCCAAGATCGAAAAGCCGATGGCGGTCAGGCGCCTCGACGAGATCATCGAGATGTCGGACGGGATCATGGTCGCGCGCGGCGATTTGGGCGTGGAGCTCGAACCGCAGGAAGTCCCGCCGCTGCAGAAGCGCATCGTCAATGCGGCGCGCACCGCGGGCAAGCCGGTAATCGTGGCGACGCAGATGCTCGAAAGCATGATCGAAAGCCCGGCCCCCACCCGCGCCGAGGTCTCCGACGTGGCCAATGCGGTCTACGACGGGGCCGATGCGGTGATGCTATCGGCCGAGACCGCGGCGGGCGACTGGCCCGAAGAGGCGGTCACCATCATGCACCGTATCGCACGGCAGGTCGAAACCGACGAAGCCTATCTCGACCGCGTGCGCTTCCTCGACACACCGCCCGACCGGACGACGGCCGACGCCTTGGCCCACGCCTGCATGACCGTGGCCGACACGGTCCAGATCGAGGCGATAACCGTGTTCACCGGGTCGGGATCGACCGCGCGGCGGGTGGCCCGCGAACGCCCCTCGGTGCCGATGCTCGTCCTCACGCCGAGCATGACCACTGCCCGCCGCCTGGCACTGCTGTGGGGTGCGCACGCCGTCGCGACCAAGGACATCGGCAGTTTCGAGGAAATGATCGCCAAGGGGAAACGGATGGCGCTACGCCACGGTTTCGGCAGCGCGGGCGCCAAGCTCGTTGCGCTGGCCGGCGTCCCCTTCGGCACTCCCGGCTCGACCAATCTGATGCATGTCGTCACCGTATCGGGCGACGAGTTGGAGAAGCACGAGGGCTGATTTGGCCCGGCTGGACTCTCATTCCCGCCACTGCCACAACTTCGGTTGAAGGCAATCGAGGGGGGGACACGATATGCGTAATCTGGCACTGGCGCTCGCATTGGGCGCAATCACGCTTTCCGGCTGCACCAAGGTGGAAGACGGCACACAGGCCGAAGCCGGTGCGGCGAACGACCTGGAACGCAACAAGGAAATCGCCCGCAAGTTCTACGAGGACCTCTGGTTCACGGACAACACCGGCACCTATGCCGATTATGTCGCAGACGAATACGTCGTCCACGATGTCGGGCCGCGCAAGGGCGTGACCGAGAACGCCGTGGAACAGAAGAATATCGCCGACTTCTTTCATTCGATGGGCGAGATGACCGGCGAAATCGACTACCAGATCGCAGAAGGCGACAAGGTCGCCACGCGCTGGTGGATTTCGTTGAGCCCGAACGACGAGGCGCAGGCTCGAGGAATGACCGACGTCGAACGCGTCGCGATCATCAATGTGTTCCGCTTCGACGACGAGGGCAAGATCGTGGAAATCTGGAACCACCGCCACGATGTCGAATTGCCCAATCCGCGCGATATCGCTCCGGCCGACACGGACGATTATCCGCCGGATCCCGGCCTCGAAGCCGATGCGGGCTGACCGTCAGGTCGGCGCGATGTCGGTCTGGAGGTAGACGCCGCAGCCTTCAACGGCATGGGCAACCGTCCGATGGAACTGGCAGACGCTGCCGTCGAGCGCCTCGAGGCTCTCGCGAATGGGTTCATGGACTGCCGCGAAATGCAGCATGATGCCCTGCGACTTGAGCCGCTGGACCGTGCGGCGCAACATGGCGACGCCGCTCGCGTCGATATCGTTTACTGCACTCATGTCGAGCACGAGGCCGGTAATGTCCTCGTGACGGGAGAGGCGCCTGAAGAGCTCTTCCTCGATGAAAGCGGCGTTGGCGAAGTAGATCGAACGGTCGATCCGCACGACGAGGGCGGGCAGCGTAGTCAGTTCGACATCGTCGTGTTCGAGCGATCTGAACGTGGTGCCGCCGTCATCGGAGCCTATCCGCGTGACGCGCGGTACGCTGGAAAACCACAGGAAATGGGCGAGGCCCAGAAGCGCGCCGACCGCGAGTCCGAGGCGCACTCCGAAAGCCAGCGTGGCTACGAACGCGGCGAGAATGATCGCGCCTTCCATGCTGTCGTGCCGCCACACCGCACGCATTTCGCGCAGGTTTACCAGGCCGAATACTGCGCTGATGACGAGAGCGGCCAGCGCCGTTCGCGGGAGGTAGGACAGTAGGGGTGCCAGGAAGAAGAGCACCGCGACGATGGCCAGCGAGGCGATGACGGTGGCAAGCGGAGTACGCCCGCCGCTGTCGCGCACCAGGGCCGAACGGCTCAGACTCGCGCCGACCGCATAGCCCCCGGTCAAGGCGGCCGAGACATTCGCCGCGCCGAGCGCCACCGCTTCGCGGCTGGTGTCGAGCTTGCTGCGGTCTTCACCGGCCAGCGTCTTGGCAACCGCAGTGGCGGTGACGAAAATGATGATCGCCACCGCCAGTGCGCTGGGAAGAAGCCCCAGCCATTCGGCCGGTGTGACGAAGGAGGTGAACAGGCCCGGCAGGCCGCCATCGATGGGTTCGACCATCGGCACTTCGGCGGGTACGGTGATTGCGGCCCAGCCGGCGGCTACGATCACCAGCAAGGGAAGCGACTTCGCCAGCGCCAGGCGGAATGGCGGCTTCACGCCGATCTTCCAGAGCAAGGGCGCGGCATAGCGATTGGCCAGCAGCAGCGCGATTAGCGCGACCGCCCCGATCAGCGCGGTCGTGGGGCGCAATTCGGACGAATCCGCCCACAAGGCGCCGAGCGCGGTCGGCAAATCGCCCGCCCGCGCTGCATCGATACCCAGCAATGTCGGTAGCTGGCTCGCCGCAATCAGGACCGCCGCGGCGGCCGTGAAGCCGAGCAGCACCGGTTCGCTGATGAAATTGACCAGCCGGCCGAGGCCGAAGCCCCCGAGCAAAAGGAGGAGGATGCCCGCTTCGATGGCGACGATGGCGGCACCGGTTTCCGGCGCGAGTCCCGAATTGCCTACCGCTTCCCCGATGACCAGCGAGACCAGCGCAACCGGCCCGACGGAAACGAAGGGACTCGTCCCGAAGAACAGGTAGAGCAGAGGCGGAGTGAGGGCCGCGAAGAGACCCATCTGCGGCGGCAGTCCCGCCAGCTGCGCATAGGCCATCGCCTGCGGCACCAGCAGGATAGACAGGACGATACCCGCCACGGCGTCCCTCGTGGCGCTGCGCGGCGAAATCGCGGCAAGCCATCGTTTCGTGGGCGCCAGCGCCTCGCCTGCCATCGCTAGAACTACCCCGTTTCAGTTGTCTCCAGAACCTACGAACGCGGTTGGGCGGCCGCACGTTCCAGTCGTGCGCGCGCCTCGGCCTCGCCGATCAGCGGGAGAAGTTCGCTCATGTCGGGGCCATGGTCCATCCCGGTCAGCGCCTGGCGGAGCGGGAGGAAGAGCGCCTTGCCCTTGCGCCCGGTCGCGTCCTTGAGGTGTGAAGTGAGGTCCTGCCACGGGGTCTCGGACCAGACGAGCGCCTGCGAAGCCTGTGAAAGGTATGCGAGATCGTCCTCGCCGAATGCAGGCTGTTCGATAGGACCCGTGACGAGCCGCCACCAATCTTGCGCTTCGCCGACATGGCTCAGGTTCGGGCGCACTGCATGCCAGCCCGCTGCGTCCATTCCATCGGGCAGGCGGTCGGCGACTTCGGCATAGTCCATCTGGTGGACGATAGCGGCGTTGAGGCGATCGAGTTCGGTATCGTCGAATTTCGCCGGCGCCCTGCCGAAGGTGGACAAGTCGAATGTCTCCACGAGGGTGCTCCGCTCGGCGATGGGCTCGACCGGCTGCGAGGTGCCGAGGCGAGCGAGCAGCGCGACGATCGCCGCGGGTTCGATACCCCGTTCGCGGAAAGCATCGCACCCCAGCGAACCGAGTCTTTTCGAGAGCTTGCCTTCCTTGCCGACGAGCAAGGCTTCATGCGCGAAACGCGGTATTTTCGCTGCAGCATATTGCGCAGCAATTAGCGCGGTAAACATCTGAATTTGAACGGCTGTATTCGAAACGTGATCCTCGCCGCGCAAGACGTCGGTCACGCCCATGTCGAGATCGTCGACAGCGCTCGGGAGCATGTAGAGCCAGCTGCCGTCGGCCCGGCGGATGACCGGGTCGGACAGCTGCGCCGGATCGAATTTCTGCGGCCCGCGCACCCCGTCTTCCCAGCGTATGGCTTCCTCGTGGTCGAGCCGGAAACGCCAATGCGGAACGATGCCTTCGGCTTCCTTGGCCGCGCGCGCCTCGTCGCTCAGCGACAGCGAGGCGCGGTCGTAGATCGGCGGCAGCCCCCGCCCCAGCTGGATCTTGCGCTTGAGCTCGAGTTCCTGGGCGGACTCGTAGGCTGGATAGACCCGGCCCGCCGCCTTCAGGGCCTCGAAGGCGGCCTCGTATTTCTCCAGCCGCAGCGACTGGCGTTCCTCGCCATCGGGCACGAGGCCGAGCCATGCGAGATCGGCGCGTATGGCATCGACATATTCCTCGCGGCTGCGGTTCGCGTCGGTATCGTCGATGCGCAGCAGGAAGCGTCCGCCCGCCTTGCGCGCAAGCATCCAGTTATGCAGCGCCGTGCGTATATTGCCGACATGGAGGCGCCCTGTGGGAGACGGCGCGAAGCGGGTTATCTTGGTCATCGAGCGCGCCGATAGCAGCAGCCGCGAACTATTGCGAGAACAGGAGCAGGCTTCGCTCGCCGCCCGATATCAACACGCCGTTTTCCGGTGTGCGTTCGATCCGGTCGGCCGCTTCGAGCGCGGCCCATATCTGCGCCAGTTCCGGCGGATAGCCGATGTCGCACACTTCGAGACCCGCATTGCTGCGCACCGGAGCGATGAAGCGATCGCCGAGGATGCTGTAGTCGCGATATTGCAAGGCGCATTCGGGTTCCCACCATATGCGCTGCCCGTCCGCCACCAGCGCGATTGCGTAGGGCGCGTCGAAAGCTTGTCCGTCGATCCCGGCGACACGCCACTGACCTTCGAGATCGATTGCCGGCAGCACCTGTCCAGTCTCTTCGGGCAGTGGATCGACAGGATCCTCCTCTGCCGATGTGCACGACCCTGCCAGCATCGCCGCGCAGACTGCCGCCAGCGCTCGCTTCACGCCGCGCTGCCCTTGCGTTGCGCGCGCTCGCGGCGCTCCTCGCGATAGCTTGCGAAATCTTCCGCCAGACGGACCACGGGATATCCTTCCTCGTCCTCCTCGCCATCGGATTCGAACAACTCTCCGGGCGCAACCGGTCGGGAAATGAGGAAACCCTGCGCTTCGTCCACCCCGAGCTTGCGCAAAAGTTCGAGTTGGTTCGGATCCTCGATCCCTTCGGCGGTCGTGTCCATCCCCAAGGCGTCGGCCAGCCGGGTAATGGTCGAAACGATCGCCTGGCTGCCCACGTCGCTCGAAACGTCGGTGACGAAACTGCGATCGATCTTGATCCGATCGAAAGGAAAGCGGCGAAGGTAACCCAGCGAGGAATAGCCGGTGCCGAAATCGTCGAGCGCAATGCGAATGCCCAGTTCGCGCAGGCGCATCAGCGTGGTGTGG
This sequence comes from uncultured Qipengyuania sp., assembly GCA_964407585.1. Taxonomy (GTDB): domain Bacteria; phylum Pseudomonadota; class Alphaproteobacteria; order Sphingomonadales; family Sphingomonadaceae; genus Qipengyuania. The sequence goes on along the minus strand of CAYOWF010000098.1, from coordinate 2,419 downwards.
CCGAGCTCTTCCTCTTCCATCAGCACATGTTCGGTAATTTCGAGCTCGACCCGTTCGGGCGCGATATTCGTTGCATGGATGGCCTGCGCCACGGTGGCGACGAGGTTGGGATTCTTCACCTGGGTCGGGGAGAGATTTATCGCGATGCGCAGCCTGCCAGGCATTGCCGCGACATCGGCAAGCGACTGCCGGATGACCCACTCGCCAAGCGAGGTGATCATGCCCGCTTCTTCGGCGACACCGAGAAATTCGTTCGGCCCGATCAGCCCGCGTTCGGGATGGTTCCAGCGCAGCAGCGCTTCGAACCCCGTGGTCTCTCCCGTGGCGAGGTCGACCACCGGTTGATAATGCATGCGCATCTGGCCCTTGCGCAGCGCATCGGCCAGATCGCTTTCGATCTTGCGCCGCTCCCGCGCGGCTATATCGAGCGCCGGTTCGAAGAGCGCGAGATTGTCGCGCCCCTGTTTCTTGGCCGCATAGAGCGCAAGGTCCGCACGGCGCATGAGCTCCTCGGCATCGCAATCGCCTTCGACGCAGCGCGCCACGCCGACGCTGGTGGAGATGCGGTAGGTATGCCCCTCGATCTCGTAAGGTGCGCGGACGACCGAAAGGAAGCGATGGGCGCGCTCTATCAGCAGTCCATCGCCGGCACGGGTCTCGATCAGGACGGCGAACTCATCGCCGCCGAGGCGCGCGACGAGGTCCTCGTTGCGGACCTCTTGCTCCAGCCGCGTGCCCACTTCGCGCAGCAGACGGTCTCCGACCAGGTGGCCGCGCGTATCGTTGATCGACTTGAAGTCGTCCAGATCGAGGTAGAACAGGGCGATGTTCGAACCTTCGGAGGTCATTTCGCCGGCCAGGGCGCGGAGCCGCTCGTTGAAGAGATAGCGGTTCGCCAGCCCCGTCAAATTGTCGTAATGCGCCATGAAAGCGACGCGCTCTTCGATAAGCCGGTCGGCCGTGACATCGCGCGCGACCCCGCTCATTCGTCCATCTTCGCGCGGGCGGGCGGACAGCCGCCAGAACCGTTTCTCGCCTTCGACGCGCAGGCTCACGAGGACGTCGCGGAAAGGGCGGCGTTCGATGATGCAGCGCGCCAGATCCTCGCTCTCCTCGCCATTCTGGAAAAGCCGGGTGATCGGCGTGCCTTCGAGCCTTTCCCGCTTGCGTCCAGCAGCCTCCGCGAAGCGCGGGGTCACATCGCGCAAATTGCCATGTGGGCCGACGGTCCACAGCCAGTCGGAAGACTGCTCTTCATAATCGTTGAGCAATATTCCGACCGTGGCCGCACTTTCCCTGCGCTCGATCTCGGCCCTGCCGGCGGTTACGAAATAGCTTTCCTGGACCCGCGTTTCGCCGACCAGAGCGGCGGCGAATGCCCCGAACAGGACCATGGTCGGCCAAGCGCCCGATTCCCCGATCAGGAAAGCCGAAACGACCAGCGACGGCGCCATCGTCAAGGTGTGGAACAGGGCTGCCTGGGGGGCATTCCGGTGGACCAGCAAGGTCCCGCAAAGGACCGCCGTGCCGATGATCCCGAGCACCGCCACTTCGAGACCCTGAGCGAACGGTGCGAGAAAGGGGAATATCACGAACCAGATCGTGCTGCCGACAGCCTGGAGAACGAGAATACGCCGCCAGTGTGTCTGCAAATCCTCGAAGGATGCATTGTCGAGATCGAGCTGCTTGTCGAGCACGACGAAGGTGCACAGCTGGGCGATCTGGGCCAGCGCCCAAAAGAGCAGGACGGATTGCGGCGCGTTGTCCCAAAATGTCCAGAGCAGGGCGAAAATCGATCCGAACGCAGGCAGGAGCGAGGTCCAGGCACCCGAACTCAGGATCCTGATCCGCCGATAGAGAAGGAGGTGCTGCAACGGCTCGTCGAATCCGCCGTCCGCATCTATTTCCCTCGCGGGCTTGGTTTGCGACACAACAATCCCCTGGCTACGAGCGCCACGCAGCCCCGATAGACCCCGACTGCCGCATAATCGTGCAGTTTCGTGCCTGCCCGGTCAAGCGGCTGCGTCCGACGGATACCCGGACAAACTTCGTCCAGTCAGGAAAAAGCCCTGCCGGATCGCTCCGGCAGGGCTCATTCTCAAAGCAGTCGGCGTTGCTTATTCGCCGTCCTTCGCCTCTTCGTTGAGGTATTCGCCCGCATCGGCATCGGTGCCGTGGGCTTCACCTTCCATCGTTGCCAGCGGATCGTCTCCGATCGCCGCTTCGGGGCCCTGGGCGAGTTCCGCCTCATGCTCTTCCTCTGCGGTCTGGGCGGCGATGATCGCTTCCTGAGCCTTCTTCCACTGCGCGCGCAGCGCAGCATCCCGGCTCGAAGCGGTCACGCGCATGCGGTTCATGCCCGCGCCGGTACCGGCAGGGATGAGACGGCCCACGATGACGTTTTCCTTGAGGCCGACCA
>CAYOWF010000097.1:0-8177 GCA_964407585.1 uncultured Qipengyuania sp. | reverse complement strand
CTCCACAATTGCGCGACCACGCGTTCGAGCCCTTCGTTTCGGGCAAGCAGAACGGACAGGGCCTCGGACTTGCACTGGTGCGCAAGCTGCTGCGAGACATGGGCGGGCGCATCGCCCATGAACGCGACGAACGCGGCGGCCTGACCCATTTCCGTATCAACCTGCCAGTGGCAGATGGGGATGAATCATGAGCCATAAGGTCCTGCTGGTCGAAGACGACCGTGCCATCGCCACTGTCATTACCGAAGCGCTGCGCGATGAGGGTTTCGATATCACCACATGCAGCAGCATCGCGCGGCGAGACGCGTTGCTCGCCGAAGCCGGATTCGATGTCATGCTCACCGACATCATGCTCGAAGACGGCGACGGGCTCGATGGAATAGTATCGGTCCGTGAGCGAGCCCCCACCATGCCGGTGATCGTCCTTTCTGCGCAGAACACACTCGATACGGCAGTGCGTGCCAGCGACAGCGAAGCCTTTGAATACTTCCCCAAGCCCTTCGACCTCGACGAACTGACCCAGGCGGTCAAGCAGGCGGTGGCGCAATCGCCGCGTAGCAGCGCGTCCGAAGGCGAAGCCGAGGGTGGGGACCTTCCGCTGATCGGGCGGAGCCGTGCGATGCAGGAGGTTTACCGCATGATCACGCGCGTCTTGCGCAACGATCTGACGGTGCTTGTGACCGGCGAAAGCGGGACGGGGAAGGAATTGGTAGCCGAGGCGATACACCAGCTCGGATCGCGCCGGACCGGGCCCTTCGTGGCGGTGAACATGGCCGCGATTCCCCACGACCTGCTCGAAAGCGAACTTTTCGGACACGAACGCGGCGCCTTTACCGGAGCGCATTCGCAGCAAATCGGCAAGTTCGAGCAGGCCAATGGCGGTACTCTCTTTCTCGACGAAATCGGCGACATGCCGGCAGAAGCGCAAACCCGGCTGCTGCGATCCCTGCAGTCCGGGCGAATACGGCGCGTTGGCGGGAGGCAGGAAATCGGTGTCGATGTACGCATCGTCTCGGCAACCAATCGCGACCTTGCTCCAATGATAGCCGACGGGCGCTTTCGCGAAGACCTGTTTTACCGCCTGAACGTCGTTCCCATCCACCTTCCACCGCTGCGCGATAGGCGGGAAGATATCGGCGCGCTGACACGGCACTTCCTTGGCCAGGCGCGGAACGAGGGATTGCCTCATCATAAGATCAGCGAAGACGCGATTGAGGCGCTTTCCGCACATGATTGGCGCGGTAACGTGCGCGAATTGCGCAACGTAGTCTTCCGGCTCGCTCTAATGGCCCGGGAGGATGTGGTCGAAGCGGACTTGGTAAGGGACCTGCTGCCCAAACCCGCCGTAAGTACCGATGAATCAGAAAGTGGTGCCTTCGAAGACGCGTTGCGCTCATGGATCGAGCGGGAAAGACCGGCCAGCGGCAATGTCTATCATGCGGCCCTGGCCCAATTCGAAAGGCCCCTGATCGAGCATGCCTTGAGCGAAACCCAGGGCAACCAGCTTCGTGCGGCAGAGCTATTGGGGATCAATCGCAACACCTTGCGCAAGAAGTTGGCCGAGCTCGAAATCCGACCGGAGCACTTCGTCCAGCGGCGCTGACAGGCACTTCGTCGTTTTTATACTTGCAAAATTGCAACAGTGGCGATGTAAGTGCGCCACGATGGCGACGCAGGCCACTTTCCAGACCCGACGCACGCCGCGCTGGTGGCGCAAGTTCGTCGTGACGTCGCGCAGGGCCAATCTCGTTACACTCATAGAAATTCTGGCCGTCCTGGCTTTCCTGACCATGGTCGGCATGACCTGGGCAGCTTTCTCGACCGCACCGCCCGATGGACAGCTGCTGCCGAGTAGCCAGGTGGCCGTACTCCTAATCGGGACATTGATCCCGGCAATGGCATTGCTGGTCCTGGCCGGACGGCGACTGGCGCTCCGACGCGCGGCGGGCAGCACTGCACGGCTACATGTCCGGTTGGTGTTTTTCTTTTCGATGGTTGCAGCCGTGCCGACCCTGCTGGTGGCCGCCTTCGCCGCAGTGCTGTTCCAGTCCGGTGTCGATTTCTGGTTTTCGGACAATTCGCGCGGCCTGATGGAAAACGCCAATGCGCTGGCGGAAAGCTATTACGAGGACAACCAGCTCGACCTCGCCCAGGAGACCGTCTCCATGGCGATGGACATGAATGCCAATCTCCAGCGCATCTCGGTCACTGACCCAGATTTCCTTCTGGTGTACCAGTTCCAGGCAGAACCGCGCGACGTCGTGGAAAGCGCCATCCTTCAGGCCATGCCCGATGGCAGCGCGCGCACGGCCGTGCTGTACAACCTTTCCGAAGACAGCGACCCCGTCGGTTTTACCGAGGAAAGCCTCCCCGCCTTGCGCCGCGGCGAGCAAGTTGCCGTCAGGGGCAGCCCAGAACGTATCGAGGCGATCGCGCCGATCGACCGGATTGCGGGCATCTATCTTTACACCGCACGAAATGCTGAGGGCGCGAGTTTCCGAAGCTGGGAGCGCGCTCGCTCGATCTCCGGTGCTTATGATGAGCTGACCTCGCGTGCGCGCGCACTGCAGCTGCGTTTCAATCTTGCCCTGTTTTTCGTCAGCCTTGCACTGGTGGGCCTCGCAGTATGGTTCGCCCTTCGCTTCGCCGATAGGCAGGTGGAGCCGTTGACAGACCTCGTCGCGGCCGCTCGCAAGGTCGGTGCGGGTAATTTCGGAATGCGCGTAGAGGGCCGAACGGGAGCCGACGAGATTGGTCTGCTCAACCGCGCATTCAATCGCATGACTGCGCAACTGGAGCGCCAGACCGATGCTTTGGTGTCTGCCAATGCGGAACTCGAAGACCGTCGGAGTTTCATCGAGGCGGTGCTCGAATCGGTCAGCGCAGGAGTCATTACGATAGATGGCGACCGAAAGGTCCTGCTGATGAATGCCCCGGCGCAGGCGACGTTGCTGGAGGGCGGGCAGGGAAGCACTCCGCCCGAAACGCTCGACGAGATGGCGCCGCAAATTGCTGCCATGGTCGTGGCAGGTCTCGACCGCGGCGTCGTCAGTCATACCCGGGAGGGCGAACTGATGACCCTGGCCGTCAAACTGGTCCGCGAGGGCGATGGCCATGTGATCACCTTCGAGGACATCACTCGCCAGTTGCTCGACCAGCGCCAGGCCGCATGGTCCGATGTCGCACGGCGCATCGCGCACGAGATCAAGAATCCGCTCACTCCTATCCAGCTGGCGACCGAGCGCCTGAAGCGCCGCTATCGCAAGCAGATCGAGACGGATGGGGAACTGTTCGACGAGTTGACCAGCACCATCGTGCGCCAGGTTGGCGACCTACGGAAAATGGTCGACGAATTTTCCAGCTTCGCGCGCCTTCCGAAGCCGGTCTTCCGTCCCGAAGATGCACTGGACCTCATCCGCCAGTCGTTGTTCCTGCAAGAAGTGTCAAACCCGGACATCAACTACGGCATGTCCACCGATATCGAGGGGCCGCTAAAGATCCAGGCGGACCGCCATCAATTGGGGCAAGCGGTCACCAATATCCTCAAGAACGCCGCCGAAGCGATCGAAGCGCGCGCACCGCATGCAGGCGAAGATTATCGCGGCCGGATCGCCGTCGAAGTGACCGAGAACGAAGACTCAATAAACGTCGCGGTTACGGACAACGGTATCGGCCTGCCACAGGACCGCGAGCGGATCCTCGAACCCTATGTGACGACGCGCGCCAAAGGCACGGGCCTCGGCCTCGCGATCGTCAACAAGATTGTCGAAGAACACGGCGGGGAGATGAGCTTCTCCTCCGTCGAAGGCGGCGGAACGCGGGTTACCCTGCGCTTCGCCCGTGACCCCCACGGTGCACGCAAGGAGAACGCGGACGCACCTGCCGAAGAAAGAACGGGAAGCTGACCATGGCACTGGATATTCTCATCGTCGATGACGAACGCGACATCCGCGAACTCGTGGCGGGTGTGCTGAGCGACGAAGGCTACGAATGCCGTACGGCAGCCGATAGCGCATCGGCACTGGAGGCGGTGGATGAGAAACGTCCCAGCCTGGTACTGCTCGACGTATGGCTCCACGGCAGCCAGATGGACGGCCTGGAAGTGCTGGACGCAATCAAGATCCGCGAACCCGAACTTCCCGTCATCATCTTTTCCGGCCACGGCAATATCGATACGGCAGTCAGCGCCGTCAGCCGCGGGGCGATGGATTTCATCGAAAAACCGTTCGAAGCCGAACGCCTGCTGCATCTGGTCGAGAGGGCTACCGAGACCGAACGACTGCGCCGCGAGAACTCCCGCCTGCGCGAAGGATTGGGCGAGGGCGGTGAGTTCACCGGAAACTCCGCCGTCATCAACAACGTGCGTGCAACACTGAAGCGCGTGGCGCAGACGGGGAGCCGTGTCCTTATCAGCGGGCCCGCAGGATCGGGCAAGGAAGTCGCCGCACGCCTCCTGCACAGCTGGTCAAGCAGGGCAGACAAGCCATTCGTCATCGTCAATTCGGCGCGGATCACACCAGAGCGGTTCGAGGCGGAACTCTTCGGCGAGGAATCGGATGGCAAGCTCGTGCGACCCGGGCTTCTCGAGACCGCCGACGGGGGCACGCTCTATCTCGATGAAGTGGCCGATATGCCGCTCTCGACCCAGGCCCGTATCCTGCGCGTGCTGACTGAGCAGAGTTTCGTACGGGTCGGCGGATCACGACAGATCGGCGTCGATGTGCGTGTGGTTTCGTCGACCGCTCGGGATCTCGCCGGCGAAATGGAAGCCAAAAACTTCCGCGAAGACCTGTTCTATCGCCTAAACGTCGTGCCGGTCGAGATTCCATCTCTGTCCGAACGGCGGGACGATATACCCGCGCTCGCCGAATATTTCTTTGCCCGTTATGCAGCGGAGCAGGGAATTCGCCCGCCGCAAATCAGCAAAGAAGCGATGGCGGCGCTCCAGGCCTACGATTGGCCGGGGAATGTCCGACAATTGCGTAATGTGGTGGAGCGCACCATCATTCTGACACCGCGCGATCAGTTGGAAACGGTCGAGGCGGAGATGCTCTCCGAGGAAATTTCCGGCGGCAGCGCCGCAGGAAACAGCGGGATAGCGGCGCTTATGGGTGCTCCGCTGCGTGAAGCACGCGAAAGTTTCGAGCGCGAATATCTTGCGATCCAGATACGGCGCTTCTCGGGCAATATCTCCAAAACCGCCAGTTTCATCGGGATGGAACGGTCCGCGCTGCACCGCAAGCTCAAACTGCTCGGCATGGCGGAACGCAAGGGCGCGGAACGGAAATAGTCCGGCGGCTAGCAGCGCGGCAAATTTCACTAGAATGCCATAGAGATAATTATTTATTGCTCTTGGGCACTCCTGGCGGCACATTGCATTGCAAATCCGGACGTATTGTCCGGTGCCCGGACGCGGTGGAGGCGTCCAGATCGCGGACCGCAATACGGCCGCCAACAACAGGAGACACGCAAGATGTCTGGCGAACGCACTCTCTCCGCTCGCCCCAGGCCGTCGAAACCGGCCGCGCCACAAGGCAAGCAACCGAGCCTGCAGGACGCATTTCTCAACCTGCTGCGCAAGAACAAGACGCCCGTTACCGTCTTCTTGGTGAAGGGCGTGAAGCTTCAGGGTATCGTTACCTGGTTCGACAATTTCTCTATCCTGCTGAGGCGGGATGGGCAGTCGCAACTTGTCTACAAGCATGCGGTCAGCACGATCATGCCCGGTCAACCGATCGATGCGGGGCAATTTGCCAGCCAGGGTTCGAACGCCAAGCAGCGCCTGCTGCAGGATGTATTCCTGAGCCGTGTCCGCGAAGCGGAGGCGCAGGTGACCATGTTTCTCGTCAATGGCGTGATGCTGCAGGGCGTAATCGCAGCTTACGATCTGTTCTGCATGCTCCTCGAACGCGATGGCTATGTGCAGCTGGCGTATAAGCATGCGGTCTCGACCATCCAGCCCGCCACTCCCGTCGACCTGACGGAGGATTGGGAAGAGGACGACAACTGAGTTTCGACGACGACCTGCTTGGCGAGGTATCGCGCGGCGCGCGGGCCCTTGTCGTTTGCCCCGATATACGCGGCATGCACTACGATCTCGATGCGGACAGTCGTCTGCGCGAGGCCGAAGGGCTTGCGCTCGCCATCGGTATAAAGATCGAAGACAGCTTCGTATTGCCGGTACGTGAAGTGCGCCCAAATCTGCTGTTCGGCGCCGGGCAGGTGGAAAATATCCGCATCGCCTGCGAGCAGAACGAGGCGGAACTCGTCGTCGTGGATGGGGCGCTCAGTCCAATCCAGCAGCGCAATCTCGAAGAAAAGCTCAGTCGCAAGGTCATCGACCGCACCGGGCTTATTCTCGAGATTTTCGGGGAACGCGCCGCGACGGCGGAAGGTCGTTTGCAGGTCGAACTGGCTCATCTGGATTATCAGCAGAGCCGCCTCGTCCGCAGCTGGACTCATCTCGAACGCCAGCGCGGTGGTTTCGGCTTCCTCGGCGGGCCGGGCGAAACGCAGATCGAGGCCGACCGCAGGATGATACGCCAACGAATGGGGCGGCTGCGCAAGGAACTGGAACAGGTTCGCAAGACCCGGGGACTTCATCGCGAGCGCCGCGAACGCGCACCTTGGCCCGTGGTTGCCCTTGTCGGCTATACCAACGCCGGGAAATCTACCCTGTTCAACCGGCTGACCGGTGCGGAAGTCATGGCTGAAGACTTGCTCTTCGCAACTCTCGACCCGACCATGCGAGCGATCACGCTTCCGGGTGTCGAGAAAGCGATCCTGTCCGACACGGTCGGGTTCATCTCCGACCTTCCCACACAACTGGTAGCCGCCTTTCGCGCCACGCTCGAAGAAGTCACCGCGGCAGACGTGATTTGCCACGTGCGGGATATGTCGAATCCTTCTGCGGATGCCCAAAAAGCGCAGGTCCTGCGCGTCCTGACCGACCTTGACGTTATCGACGGGGAAGGGGGGCAATCCTCCATTCCCATACTGGAAGTCTGGAACAAGTTCGACCTTTTGGCCGAGGATCGTGCCACGGAACTCGGTGATGTAGCGGCATCGCAAGACGACATCGTGGCACTTTCGGCCATGACAGGAACGGGCGTCGACGAACTGCTGGAAAAGCTCGGCGAGATGTTGACCGCGCGCGCATCGGTGCACGAGTTCGAACTACCCGCAAGCGACGGACGTCGAATAGCCTGGCTCCATGCGCATGGAGAGGTCTTGGCCGAGGAAGATGCCGGGGAGGGCGATGGCGGCCCACTCCGACGCTTCGTTGTCCGGCTCAATCCGAAGGAACTGGGCCAATTCGAGACGCTATGATGCGGCTTTCTCGCCCCGCTTGACTTCCTGCCAAAGCATTTCCTGCGCTTCGAGGTCACGTTCGGTGAAGTCTCCTCCAGCCAGGTTCTCCATTGCACGGAAACGTCGTTCGAATTTAGCGTTTGCGGCCCTCAACGCACCTTCCGCATCGATGCCATAAGCCCGTACGAGATTGACGGCGGCAAAGAGAAAATCTCCAGCCTCCTCTTCGATTTGTTTCCCGGTAGCGGCACCAAGTTCTTCTATCTCTTCGATAACCTTCCCACGAGGTCCCGTGACATCAGGCCAGTCGAAGCCAGTGCGAGCTGCTCGCTTTTGAAGTTTCTGGGCGCGTAGGAGCGCAGGCAATGCCAGGGCTACGCCATCCAGGGCACCGCTCCTGCCAGCCGCCTCGCGTTCGCCCGCCTTAAGGTCTTCCCAGCGGTTCTCTTCCATTACGCCATCTTCATCGCCGAATATATGCGGATGGCGCGCTTCCATCTTGTCCGCGATGGTCTCTGCGACATCGCTAAAAGTGAAATGTCCGGCTTCTTCTGCCATGCGAGCATGGAAAACCACCTGGAACAACAAGTCTCCCAATTCGCCCTGTAGATCCGCCATGTCAGCACGTTCGATGGCATCGGCTACCTCGTACGCCTCTTCGATCGTGTAGGGCGCAATGGTTTCGAAGGTTTGGACGGTATCCCATTCGCATCCGCGTTCGGGATCGCGAAGGCGGGCCATGATGCGCAGGAGTCGATCTAGCTGTTCTGACATCGCACCGCGATAGAATGTGAGAGTTGAACGTGGAAGGGGCCTTTACCGGAACAAGTCGAATTGAAGGAATGATAATATATATTATGTTAAAT
>CAYOWF010000096.1:0-8279 GCA_964407585.1 uncultured Qipengyuania sp. | reverse complement strand
TCGCTTGCGGCGGCATAGACGAGGATCAGCGTCTTGAGCTTGCGCGCACCCTTGGCCTCGGCGGACTTCGCATAAGGCAGCTGCTCGGCTCGCTCGTATAGGCGGTGGAGCTCGTCCTTCAGAGCACTGCCGATATGCGCCTTGAGCGCTTCGCGTTCGTCGAAAATGCGCCCCGGATCGGCCTGTTCGATCTGCTCCGAGATATAGGTCTGGCTCGGCATCGTCATCAATTCGCCGCGCATCAGGTCGTCGAGACCCTCATCGGCGATGATCGCGCGCATGGCGCCGACGATATCCTCGCGCCCGGCACTGCGGTCTGCTTCCGAAAGGGTCCCCGTGCTCGCGGCGACGAGATGGCCGACCATGAGATCCTGCATCGCTTCGTAGCGGGCGAAGGGATCGTCATCGTTGCGGGCGAGGAAGACCAGTTCGGAACGCGGGATGCTGCGATCGATGGTGACCGGGGCGGAAAAGCCGCGGTTGATCGACAGTACCGGTTTCGATGCGAACCCGTCGAAGCGGAAAGTGTCGCTCGCCTTGTCGAGCACGATGAGCCGTTCGCCACCGTGCGTGCCGCTGTCGCGATCGAACAGCGCCACCTTGAGCGGGATCGGCATCGGCTGCTTGCCGGTCTGGCCCGGCGTATCGGGCACGGTTTGCGACAGCGTCAGCACCGCCTCGTCGCCGTCATGCGCGAGATCCACCGTCACCCTTGGCGTACCCGCCTGCGAATACCACAGGCGGAATTGCGTCAGGTCGAGCCCGGCGCCGTCCTCGATGGATTTGACGAAATCCTCGCAGGTCGCCGCTTCGCCGTCATGCCGGTCGAAATAGGTATCGGTGCCTTTGCGGAACGCTTCCTCGCCCGCCATCGTGCGCATCATGCGGATGACTTCGGCGCCCTTGTTGTAGACGGTCGAGGTGTAGAAATTGCTGATCTCGCGATAGCTGTCCGGACGGATGGGATGCGCCAGCGGCCCCGAATCCTCGGGGAACTGCACGCCGCGCAGCACCCGCACGTCCTCGATGCGCTTGACCGGTTCGCTATCCATATCCTGGCTGAACAGCTGGTCGCGCAGCACGGTAAAGCCTTCCTTGAGGCTGAGCTGGAACCAGTCGCGACAGGTGATGCGGTTGCCCGACCAATTGTGGAAATATTCGTGGCCGATGACGCCTTCGATGCCGTCGTAGTCGCCATCGGTCGCGGTTTCCGGGTCGGCCAGGACGTATTTCGTGTTGAAGACGTTGAGGCCCTTGTTCTCCATCGCGCCCATGTTGAAATCGCTCACCGCGACGATGTTGAACAGGTCGAGATCGTATTCGCGCCCGAACACCTCTTCGTCCCATTTCATCGAGCGCTTGAGGCTTTCCATGGCATGTTCGGTGCGATCGAGGTCGCCATCGCGCACCCAGACGTTCAGTTCCACCTCGCGGCCGTTCATGGTGGTGAAGCTGTCGCTCCGCGCGACGAGGTCGCCTGCCACCAATGCGAAGAGATAGGAGGGCTTGGGCCAGGGGTCGTGCCATTCGGCCCAGTGATCGTCGCCATCCTCACCCGTCGCAACCTTGTTGCCATTGCATAGCAGGACCGGGAATTGCGCCTTGGGGCCGCTCATCCTGACCGTGTAGATGGACAGGACGTCGGGTCGGTCGGGGAAGAAGGTGATGCGGCGAAAGCCCTCGGCCTCGCACTGGGTGCAGAGCATGCCGGATGACGCGTAGAGACCCATGAGCTGCGAATTGGCACCGGGATCGATTTCGGTGACGATTTCGATGGTGTGCTTTTCCCCCTCCAGGGTGACGAGGAGGTCGTCCCCGTCCATCGCATGCCCGGCGCAGTCGCCATCGTCGCATTTCAGCGAGACGAGTTCGATACCGTCGCCATTGAGGCGAATGCTGGGCGACGGATCGGCATCGGGATTGCGCTCGACTTGCAGCGTGGCGGTGACCCGCGTCTTTTCGAGGCCGAGCTCGAATTCGATATGTGTAGCCGGTACAAGCCAGGGGAACGGGGTATAATCCTCGCGCCGGATCTCGGGCGGATGCTTCGGCTCTACGGCGGCGTCGGCCATTTCGATATTGCCATCGGGTGTCGAGGGCGTGCGGGCGATATCCATGCGTGTCCTGTCTTTTTTGGGGCTTTCAGCTAATACGCGCCTATGCCTCGTTTGTTCATATTCGGTCTCGGCTACACGGCAGGACGTTTTGCGCAAGAGATGCGTGCAAGAGGCTGGCGGGTCGATGCGACCGGTAGCGCGGGGAATGTCGATTTTTCGGACCGGGACGCAGTGGCGCGATACCTTCGCGAGGCAAGCCATGTCCTCTCTTCGGTCCCGCCCGACCGCGATAGCGGGTCCGACCCCGTGCTCGCGACTTATGGTGACGGAATCGGCGAGGCATGGTGCGGCTATCTTTCCTCCACCGGGGTCTATGGCGATGCCGAAGGTGCCTGGGTCGACGAGCATTCGCCCACCGGCACCGGCCGGCGCACGGCGCGGAGCGAAGCCGATACGGCGTGGCTGGAGCTCGGCGCACGGGTCTTCCGCCTGCCCGGCATCTATGGGCCCGAGAGGAGCATTTTCGACCGCCTGGAGGCAGGCAGGGCGCATCGCATAGACATGCCGGGGCAGGTCTTCAGCAGGGTGCATGTCGACGACATCGTTGCAGGCGTGATTGCGGCGATCGAAGGCGATGCGCCGGCTGGGGCCTACAACCTTTCCGACGATCTGCCCGCGAGCCAGAATACGGTGGTCGAGGAGGCGGCGAGACTCATGGGTGCCGAGCCGCCCCCGCTCCAGACGCTGGAAGAAGCCGGCCTGTCGCCGATGGCGCGCGGGTTCTACGCCGAGAACCGGCGGGTGGCGAACGGCAAGGCGAAGCGCGTGCTCGGCTGGGAACCGCGCTATCCGACCTATCGCGAGGGCCTGGCGGCGATCAGGGCTCGGGCGTAGCGCGCCTTGGCGGCGGCGCCGCACGCCCGTGCATGGCCACCATCATGCCGACCAGCGTTATCGCCGCACCGGCTATGGGCAGCGGCCCCCAAACGAAGCCTTCGAACAGGGTCGAAAGGATCATAGCGACGATCGGCACGATGACCGAACTATAGGCTGCAGTGCCTGCCCCGACCTTGCGCACGAGGCCGTAATAGAGCGGGAAGGTCACGACCGATCCCAGCAGGCCGAGGTATAGTATGCCCAGACCGTAGGCCGGGCGCGGGTCGAATTGCGGAGGACCCTGCGTCGCCAATGCGAACAGCGAATTGAGCGCGACGCCGACCAGCATCGACCATGCGAGCAGCGTCAGCAGCGGCTGCTTTTTCGCACCTTCCGTCGCCTGCACGATATTGGCCGCGCTTGCCGAAAGGATGCCCCCGATCGTCAATGCCGCGCCGGTCAGCACTTCGGCGAGCGTCGCGGGCGATGCGCGCCATTCCTGCGCGAACAGCATCGCCACGCCGATCGCCGCAATCGAGGAACCGACCACGAATTCTCGCCGGATCGGCTGACCGAGCACGAATTTGCCGAGGATGGCATTGGGCACGACGAGCAGCGCGAACATCACCGCCACGAGGCCCGAGGTGATGAAGTGTTCGGCATTGTAGACGAAGCTGAAATTGAGGCTGAACTGGAACAGTCCGAGCGCCGCCGCCCATTTCCAGCCGCCGCGCGACAGGCCCAGCGGCTCGCCCCGGAATTTCGCCAGCACGAACATGCCCAGCGCGGCGACGATGAAGCGCCAGGTGATCGACCAGCTCGGCGGCACGCTGGAGATCTGGTCGCGAATGACCAGCCAGGTACCGCCCCAGATCAGGCTTACCAGCAGGAAAGCGGCGAGGTTTTTCGGTGCGAGAAGGCTTTCCTCGCCGGACTGGACGCTCATAGGCCCGATATCGCCCGTGACAGCGAGCGCGCGTCTTCCTCGCGCGTGTTCCACGCCGTGACGAAGCGCGCGGCATCGGCGCCCCAGTCGTAGAATTCGAACCCTTGCGCGCGCAGCGTTTCGCGTTCGGCGGCGGTCAGCCGCACGAACAGCTCGTTGGCTTCCACCGGATGCATCAGCCGTTCCCCGCAGGCGCCGGCAATCTCTGCCGCCGCCGCATTGGCGGCGCGGGCATTGGCAAGCCAGACGTCGCCGTCGAGCATGCCGTGGATCTGCGCTGCCAGATAGCGGCCCTTGCTCTGCAGGTGCCCGGCGCGCTTGCGGCGATAATGGGCGACATCGGCGAGCTGCTTGCCGAAGAACACGATAGCTTCCGCACCCATCGCGCCGTTCTTGATGAAGCCGAAGCTGAGCGCGTCGACCGGCCCCGCCACCTGACCGGGAGGCAGGTCGAGGAAGGCGGCTGCATTGGCGAAACGCGCGCCGTCCATATGCAAGCCCAGCCCGCGTTCGTCGGCCAGCGCACGGATGGCGGCGATTTCATCGGGTCTGTAGACCCTGCCGTATTCGCTCGCCTGCGTAATCGAGATTGCCGCAGGCTGGACCTGATGCACATCGTCGCGAATCGGATCGACGACGGCGCGGATCGCCTCGCAATCGAGCTTGGCCCCGTCGCCGCGGGCCAGCATCAGCTTCGCGCCATGGAGATAGAACCCGGGCGCGCCGCATTCGTCCATCTCGATATGCGCTTCCTCGTGGCACACCACGCCGCCGTGCGGCGGGCACAGCGTGGCCAGCGCGAGGCAATTGGCCGCCGTGCCCGTCGCCACCCACAGAACGGTGCACTCGCGCTCGAACAGCCCGGACATCTTCTCGTCGAGCGAAGCGCTCAGCCGGTCGCCGTCATAGGGGGAATCGGCGGCATCGGCGGCGCGCATCGCTTCCCAGACGGCGGGATGGACGCTAGCGGCATTGTCGGAAAGGAACTTCATCGGAACGCGTCTAGCGACCTATGCGTACGAAAGACAGCAAGGAAAGAATATGGATATTGCCGAATTGGACATCGAACGGCGCGACCGGGTAACCCACGGCGACTATATCGTGAAACTGGACGAGAACGACAGCGTCGCAAGGCTTAGCTGGACCGACCGCAGCGGCATTCGCCATGCCGAACACACTTTCGTCCCCGCCGAACATCGCGGCAAGGGAATTGCCGCCGAACTGGTGAAAGCGTTGGTCGCCGATGCCCGCCGGCAGGACTTCAAGATCGCGCCCGACTGCAGCTACGTCGCCTCCTATTTCCGTCGGCACAAGGACCTGGCCGAGCTGCGCGCCTAGGCGCCCTTCTGTTCCAGCAGGCCGCCGAAATCGGTGCTCGCCATGCTCTTGCACAGGGCAGCGCGCCACGCACGGGCTTCGGCCAGGGGCATTCCGTGAATCCGCAACCTCCCCCCGGCAAGGCCGAGATGGAGGCTGGCATAACCCCGCCATCGCGCAATCGGACCCTGTGCGATCTCTACCGACTGCAGCTTGACCCGCGAAGCGATGGCCATGCTGGGCGAGAACCAGCCGTGCCTCGAATAGAGCTGGTGCTCCGAAAGCGCACGGCGCGAGTGCCGCCAGCCCCACCACTGATCGAGCGCCGTGAAAATCAACCCGCCGGCAGGAGCGAGCCACAGCCAATTGTCGGCGAAGACCGCCGAAACGATCGTCGCCGGCAAAAGGAACAGCGCGGCCAGCAGCACCCTGTCGGTGCGATAGCGCTTGAGCGCACGGTCCCAATGCGTATCCGGGGGCGGGAGCGAAAAGCCCGTCACGCCGACTATCGGCGCGATTTCCTCCATCCGCCCGAACGGGACCGCATCGTGGTTGGCGGCACCGCTGTCGCTGGCGAGGCTGATGACCTTCAATCCGTACCAGCCGAAATGGCGGCGCAGGAAGCCCGTTTCCAGCCTCAGCGCCTGCACGCGATGGAGCGGCATAACGAGGTCGGTCCGCGTCAGCAGCCCGCGGCGCCGGCGCATGCCCTTCGCGGTTTGCTCTAGGCGGAAATTCCATTCGCGCAGGGCGGTGCGCACGAGGCCGGTCGTGAACCCGAGGATGGCGAAGGATATAGCCGCAGCGACGATGCCGACCGCCTGCGCCAGCGGGCCGAGCCCGGCCAGCCATTGGCCCGGACCGGCAAGGCGCTGCTCCCACCCGTCGAAATCCCAGATGTCGAACGGCAGCAGGAAATCGAATTGCTGCGCGAGACCCGCGAAGACCGCGACGACGGCCAGCGAGAATTCGAACAGGCCGAATGTCAGAACGCGCCGCGGCCCCATCGAAAACAGCGGCTTCGATTCCTCCTGCGAAGCGTCTTCCAGGTCGGGATCGGCAGGTTCGGCGCCATCGCGCCGGGTGCGGACCAGCTCGCGCAGGCGCTCTCCCTCGGCCTCGGAAAGATAGGTCAGCGACAAATCGTCCTTGCCCCCCGCCCCGGTCTCGAACTTCACCTCGACCAGTCCGAACAGGCGCGCCAGCAGCTTCTGCTCGAGGCTGACATCCTGGATGCGTTCGTAAGGGACCGAGCGGGCCGCACGCGACAGGACGCCGCTTTCCACGCGGATGTCGCTTTCGCCGACGGTATAGGTCAGCTTCGTCCACTGGAGGTAGGCGGCCACCAGGTTGATCAGGATGATGGCGGCCACGATGGGCGCAGCCAGGGCAAGCTTGTCGGCGACATCCCCTTCGTCGAGAATGGCGAACGCCGCCACTGCCAGCGGGACGACCAGCTGGGCAAGCATGGTTGCCGCGCGCACGACGAGCCCCTTGGGATCGGTGCGCATTGCTTCCGTCGGCCCTCCCTTCATCGCGTATCGCGACGAATGGCCGCGCGGATATCCTCGCGCATCGCCAGCGCATCCTCATGCGCGAGGCCGGGAAGCGAGACGGAAGAATTGTGCGACCCCGCCGTGTGGACGGTCAGCGTGGCCAGCCCGAACCCGCGTTCGAGCGGCCCCTGGTCGACATCGATATGCTGCACGCGGCCGAAGGGGACCACCGTATCGGAATGGAACAGCACGCCGCGCACCACGCGCAGCCGCTCTTCCGCCAGCGAATAGCCGCGCGTCGCATAGCGCCGCATCGGAAGGTAGAGAACGAGATAGGCGATGACGAACGATGCCGGCAGCCAGAACGCGCCGGTCCACCCCGGTATCGCGAATTCGGCGACACTCGCGCCGATGAAAAGCACCGCCGCCACGATCGCGGCAACGAGCCGCATCATGGTCTTGTAGCGTGGGTCCAGCTGGGTCAGCCCTTGGGTCTCGTCCATAGCTGCCTACCTATGCCGGGGAGCGCGCAGGTCAACGCCTTTGATCGAACCTGCGGCCGACGATGGCCGCCGCGATATTGGTCTTCTGCACGTCGGTGGTACCGCCCGCGATGCCCCAGGCGAATCCGTCGCGCACGCGCTGCTCCATGCCGTATTCCTTGTGATAGCCGTATCCGCCCATCACCTGCATGCCGTTGGCGGTGACGCTGCGCACGATCTCGTTGGCGAAACATTTGGCGGTCGAGCTTTCGTAGACACTCGGCAGGCCGTCGGCATTGTGCTCTGCATTGGCCGCAGCGCGGTAGATCAGGAGACGCGCCGCTTCGACCTGCATCGCCATCTCCGCCAGCCGCATCTGCACTGCCTGGAAATCGACGATCGGCTTCCCGAAGGCCTGGCGTTCCTGCACATATTCGGTCGCCTGCTCGAGCGCCGCTGCGGCCAGCCCCAGCGATTGCGTGGCATTGCCGCAGCGTTCGAGCCCGAAGGCGCTCATCAGCTTGCCGAAGCCGCCTGCGGGCACGATCAGGTTCTCACGCGGGACTTCCACAGCGTCGAAGGAAATATCGCGCGTTTCTATGCCGCGAAAGCCCATCAGCTGCTCTCGCTTGCCGAAGGAAACGCCGTCCATCTCCTTATCCACCAACAGAGCACCGATGCCCTTGGCGCCCGGCGCATCGGACAGGCGGGTATAGACGACATAATAGCGAGCATGGCCCGCACCGCTGGTCCAGCGCTTGTTGCCGTCGAGGACGAATGCATCGCCTTCTTCCCGCGCGCGAGTGGACAGGTCGGTCAGCGCGGTTCCCGCATCGGGTTCGGACATCGATACCGCCACTGTCGCTTCGCCGCTGACGACTTCGGGGATGATGCGCGCCTTGAGCGCGGCCGAACCGAAGCGCTCGATCGTCCGTGCCGGGCCGACCAGGGCCTCGAACACCGGAAAGGCGACCGCATTGGAAATCATCGCAAATTGTTCGAGCACGAGGAGCGCTTCGAGATGGCCGAGCCCCAGCCCGCCATATTCTTCGGGAAGGTTCACGCCAAGGAAGCCCATTGCGCCATAGCGCCGCACCATTTCTGC
>CAYOWF010000095.1:0-8341 GCA_964407585.1 uncultured Qipengyuania sp. | reverse complement strand
GCGTTGCGGTGATGCGCGGGTTCTCGAGCGCCATCAGCGTCAGCGCCTGCACCACATCGGGGCAATTGTGACAGCTGAGCGAGAAGTACATCTCGAAATGGAAATCGCCTTCTATGCCGCGGACCTGTTCGAGCAGATCGGCATCGACCTTGGGCGGGTGACCGCCGGCCCACAGCAGCGCGAGCACCAGCGAGGTGAATTCGTGACCCATCGGCAGGCCTGCGAAGCGGACCCACTTTTCGGCATCGCTCGCACGGCGGATCACGAAGCTGGGCTTGCGCTGGTCGGTTCCGTCGAAACTGGCGGTCACATCATCGTGCAGTGCAGCGATCTCTTCGAGCAATTCGCGCGTCTGGCGCGATTTTTCGCCATCGTCGAGCGAAGCGACGAGTTCGACCGGCTCGCGCAGGTTCGCAAGGTAGGTCTTCAGCTGCTGGGTGAGGTCGGCATCGAGCATGGACGGACTCCGGGTGTGGTGTTCGTGAAGCTTGGCAAGAGCGGGGAGAAAAAGGCCCGGGGCGGGGGGAGGGAGTGCCCCGGGCCTTCCAGCGACCCGAGATAAAGGCTCTCGGGCATCGGGATGAGCGCCTTTGAACGCGCCCACCTTAACTTGTGCTGTCGGCTTGGATCCCGGTCCTTAGATCTTGCCGACGAGGTCGAGCGAGGGAGCCAGCGTGTCGCTGCCTTCTTCCCAGGCGGCCGGGCAGACCTGGCCGGGGTTGGCGCGGACGTACTGGGCCGCCTTGATCTTGCGGGCGAGTTCGTTGGCATTGCGGCCGACGCCTTCGCAGGTCTGTTCCATGATCTGGATCACGCCGTCGGGATCGACCACGAAGGTCGCACGGTCGGCAAGGCCTGCGCCTTCGCGCAGCACGTCGAAATTGCGCGCAAGCACGTGGTTCTGGTCGCCGAGGAACGGGAAGTTGAGCTTGCCGATCTTGTCCGAAGTGTCGTGCCATGCCTTATGGCTGAAATGCGTGTCGGTCGACACGGCATAGACTTCGACGTCCATCTTCTGGAGCATGTTGTACTGCTCGCCGAGGTCTTCGAGTTCGGTCGGGCAGACGAAGGTGAAGTCGGCCGGATAGAAGAAGAAGACGGCCCACTTGCCGCGCGTGTCTTCGTCGGTGACTTCGAAAAAGTCCTTGCCGGCCTGGAAGGCGGTGGCGCTGAACGGCTTGATGGTGCTTCCGATGATACCCATGGGTTTTCTCCGTTGTTCGGGTTTGAATCTCACGGGCCACATAAGGCGTGTTGCGATGCACAAAAGCGATTTTGTGCGATTGCGAACATCGGAATTTTCAATCAGTGGGCTGGAACTTTTGGAAAGGGCGTCGGCGGGAACGATACATTGCGTCCGGGACAGCCCTACCTTCCTTCAGCTTCGCTTCGGTTTCCCCTTTCCGAAGCTGCGGGAGACGGAGAAAATGTGCGTCGCATCCACGGCCGCACTGCCCCGGGCTCGATCCTTTCGAGCAATTCGAGGCGGCGAGCCTGGCGTATCTCCAGGCTGAGGATCAGGAGGCGCGAGGGGTTGCGCTTGAACATGCCCGGGGTGACGCCGAAGAAAGCCTTGAATTCGCGTATCTGGTGCGCCTGGTCGAAAAAGCGCAACAGGATTGCTTCTTCTTCCTTGTCGGCCACACCGCATAGCCTGGCCGCCAGGTCGAGAACGCGTGCCCGGCGCATCACCTGCTTGGGGGTCAGCCCGAAATCCCGCTTTACGATCCGTTCGAGCGTTCGCACGGATACGCCTTGCTCGTCGGCGAAGTCGTGAAGATTGCAATTCGGGTCTGCGAAAGCCTTCAGTTCGAAGGAAAGCGATAGCGGGTCGGGGAACGGGATCGCATTGCTGACGACAAGCGATGCGAGCCATTGTTCGAGCCTCGACAGCCATTCTTCGGGGGTGATGCTGGAACAATAGAGGCCCGTAACCTGCTCGTCTGCAATCCCGACCGCCGAAATCCTCTGTATGCGATTGATCATTTCCGGTTCTGCGAGGCCGAAAATCGTGCGGAGGGCACCGGGGCGCAACATCAGGCCCGCAACCTTGATGCCGCCGCTGTAGCTTAGCGGCATGGCCTTCGAATGCTGGCCGCAAAGGAAAGTCTCGTCGCGAATTGAAAATCGGCCTTGATCGGTTTCGACCGTCCAGTCGACCTCTACGGCACTTCGCAAATAGGACGCATCGTTACACAGAAAACCGGACAGTGTGGTGTGGTCGGAACCCTTTGCGACGGCGACCATGGATCGACCGACCCAGGGTTCGAGTCGCTCGTCGGGTGCGCGACTGAAGGCGAGGGGAATTCCTTCGCTCAGGGCCCCCGTGCGGGGCAACAATTTCGAATGATTGTCGTGAATCGCCACTCACTCCCCAAGTCGCGACCACTTGCATCAAGGTTCTCAGCGGGAATGATAGCCTGATGATATGAACGTTATCAACGGTCTTGGCGAACCACATGCAAAAGATCGGCCGATCGAGGCCTGGAATGGCAATGATGTGCGGTTTGCGTCCCGAGCGCGAAGAGGTTGCCGCGCCGTCGTTCGCTGTTCGCTTAGCCGCATTGCGCCCGATGGAGCAGCTTGTGATCCGCCAGCACCAGCGCCATCATCGCCTCGACCACCGGCGTGCCGCGGATGCCGACGCAGGGGTCGTGGCGCCCCTTGGTGCGTACCTCGGTCGCCTTGCCCTCGCGATCGACGCTGGCGACCGGGGTGAGGATCGAACTGGTCGGCTTGAAGGCGACGCGGCAGACCACCGGCTGGCCGGTCGAAATGCCGCCCGCGATCCCGCCCGCATGATTGGCGGCGAATTCGGGGCCCTCGTCGCCGGGCGACATGGCATCGGCATTCTGTTCGCCGGTCAGGCGCGCGGCATCGAAGCCGTCGCCGATCTCCACGCCCTTGACCGCATTGATGGTCATCATCCCTGCCGCAAGATCGCTGTCGAGCTTGGCATAGACCGGTGCGCCCCAGCCTGCCGGCACGCCTTCGGCCACGCATTCGACCACCGCGCCGAGCGACGAGCCCGCCTTGCGCGCCTCGTCGACGAGCTTCTCCCACCGCTTCGCGGCTTCGGCATCGGGACACCAGAAGGGATTGCGCGCGATTTCTTCCCGGTCGAAATTGGCCGGATCGATCCGGTCGCCGCCGATTTCCGCGACATAGGCGAGGATGCTCACCTCGGGCACGACCAGCCTCGCCACAGCGCCTGCCGCCACGCGCATCGCCGTCTCGCGCGCGCTGCTGCGCCCGCCGCCGCGATAGTCGCGGAAACCGTATTTCGCGTCATAGGCATAGTCGGCATGGCCCGGGCGATAGGTGTTGGCGATTTCGGAATAGTCCTTGGATCGCTGGTCCTTGTTCTCGATGAGCAGGCTGATCGGCGTGCCGGTGGTGCGTTGTTTTCCGTCGCGGCCTTCGAACACGCCCGACAGGATACGGACCTGGTCCGGCTCCTTGCGCTGGGTGGTGAACTTGTTCTGGCCCGGCTTGCGGGCATCGAGGAAGGGCTGGATATCGCCTTCCGCAAGTTCCAGCCCCGGCGGGCACCCGTCGACCACCGCACCGATGGCGGGCCCGTGGCTTTCCCCCCAGGTGGTGAAGCGAAAGACGCGTCCGAATGTGTTCCAGCTCATGCGCTTCGTCTTGTCCCAAGCAGGCCCATGTGTCCACTTTGCCTTTTCTGAACATGGATGAAGGAGGATTTTCCTACAGCGGTGCATCCTTCGACAAGGATGCGGATTGGCAGTGCGTGCGCCTTCTCCCCGGCAACCTGTTCCCGCGCGACGAGCGGATTGGCGATAAACCGGGCGGAGCACTGGCAAAAACGCCACCGGTAGCGCAGAAGGCAGGGCATGATTGCGAAGCTGAAAGGCCTGCTCGACGAAACCGGCGCCGACTGGGCGGTGATCGACGTCTCGGGCGTCGGCTATCTCGTCCATTGTTCGTCCAAGACTCTCGCCGCGCTGGGCGAGAAGGGCGAGGCCTGCACCGTCTTCACCGACCTGCAGGTGTCGGAGAACGACATGCGGCTGCTCGGTTTCGCCGAGGCGGCCGAGCGCGACTGGTTCCGCCTGCTCACCCAGGTGCAGGGCGTGGGCAGCAAGGTGGCCCTGGCGATCCTTTCGGCGCTGTCGACCGGCGAGGTGCAGCAGGCCTGCTCCAATGGCGACGCGGCGACCGTGGCGCGCGCGCAGGGTGTGGGCCCGAAGCTCGCCGGACGCATCGTCAACGAGCTGAAGGACAAGGCCGGGGCGCTGCCGGGCGGCGGCACGGCTGGTGCGACGATGGCTGCGACACCGGCTGGCGGCGCGAGTGCCGATGCGGTGAGCGCGCTCGAAAACCTCGGCTTCAAGCCCGCCGTGGCCGCACGCGCCGTGGCGGCGGCGCAAGGCGAGCTGGGCGAAGGCGCGAGCGAGGGCGACCTGATCCGCGTCGCATTGAAGAGGGCAGCGGGGTGAAAATGAGGAAGGCGACCTGCATGTGCGGGCAGCTCTCCGCGACCTGTGAAGGCGATCCCTTTCGCATTTCTGTCTGCCACTGCCTCGATTGCCAGAAGCGCAGCGGTTCCTCCTTCGCCGCGCAGGCCCGGTATCCGGCCGAGGAAGTGACAATCTCGGGAGACGACAAGGTCTTTTCGCGCGTGGCAGAAAGCGGGAACACCAGCGAGCATCACTTCTGCCCCAATTGCGGAAGTGAAGTCTGGTATATCGCGCGACCGCATCGCGATATGTATGCGATCCCTATAGGTCGTTTTGCCGACCCGGCATTCCCGCCGCCGGAATATTCGGTCTACGAGACCCGAAAGCACGAGTGGGTGAATATCGAAAGCGAGGCGACCCAGCATTATGACTGAGCATATCCGTCCGCCAATCCGGGAGGTTTTCCGATGCGCCACCTGATCCTGCTCCCACTTTTGGCTCTCGCCGTGCCGCTCGCGGCACAGGACATGAGCGCGTTCGAGACCGGTCCGGTGTTCGAGGATTTCGGCCCGCATGCCGCTATCGACGGGATCGAGCCATTCGCGGCCGATACCGAATTTGCGCACAGCTTCGATGTGGCGAAGGCTGCCGAGGACGGCGGTCGCAATCGCGGGATCGAGAGCGCGGCGCGGTTCGTCAACATGCATGTCGCCAACGGCGTGGCGGTGGAGAACATCCGCGTGGCCGTGGTGGTGCACGGGCCTGCGGTGCTCGACCTGCTTTCCGCCGAGGGCTGGGTCGCGCATGACAGGGAAGGCGAGAATGGCAGCGCCGCGATGGTCCGCGCCATGCTCGACCACGGTGTGCAAATCACCGTCTGCGGCCAGAGCGCCACTGCGCAGGGCGTCACGTCCGACCAACTGATCGAGGGCGTAGAGATGGACCTCTCCGCCATGACCGCCCACGCCAAGCTCCAGCAGCGCGGCTATACGGTGAACCCGTTTTGAGCGGGCCGATGGCCTTGGCTCTAGCGTTGTTTGCGTTTGTCGGCGGTGTCTTCACCGGATGTTCCATCGATGATTGGCTGGACGTAGACCGTTGTCTCGACCGTGGCGGTGCGTGGGACTATGAACGCGAGCCTTGCAGGTACGAATGACCGACCCGATCCCCCTCCATTCGCCCGATAGGCAGCCGGAAGACCCGGATGCCGCGCTGCGGCCCAAGTCGCTCGAGGAATTCGTCGGACAGAAGGCCGCGCGCGAGAATCTGCGCGTGTTCATCGAGGCGGCGAAGAAGCGCGGCGAGGCGATGGACCACGTGCTGTTCTTCGGCCCGCCCGGCCTCGGCAAGACCACGCTGGCGCAGATCGTCTCGAAGGAACTCGGTGTCGGCTTCCGTGCCACTTCCGGCCCGGTTATCGCCAAGGCGGGCGACCTCGCCGCACTGCTCACCAATCTCGAGCCGAACGACGTGCTCTTCATCGACGAGATCCACCGGCTCAATCCGGTGGTCGAGGAAGTGCTCTATCCGGCGATGGAAGACCGCGCGCTCGACATCATCATCGGCGAAGGACCCTCGGCGCGCAGCGTGCGGATCGACCTGCCGCCCTTCACGCTGGTCGGCGCCACGACGCGGCAGGGGCTGCTGACCACGCCCCTGCGCGACCGGTTCGGCATTCCGGTCCGGCTCAATTTCTATACCGAGGGCGAGCTGCTCAGGGTCGTCACCCGCGGGGCGGGGCTGCTCGGCATGGGGATCGACGAGGGCGGCGCGCGCGAGATCGCCCGGCGTTCGCGCGGCACCCCGCGTGTCGCGGGACGCCTGATGCGCCGCGTGCGCGACTTCGCCAGCGTGCTGGGCGAGGATGTGGTGACCACCAGGGTCGCGGACGAGGCGCTGACCCGGCTCGAGGTCGATAGCCTGGGGCTCGATGCGATGGACCGGCGCTACCTCACCATGATCGCGACCACCTACAAGGGCGGGCCGGTGGGCGTCGAGACGCTCGCCGCGGGCCTTTCCGAACCGCGCGATACGGTGGAGGAGGTGATCGAGCCCTACCTGATCCAGCTCGGCCTGATCGCGCGCACGGCACGCGGGCGGATGCTCAACGACGGCGGGTGGGAGCATCTCGGCCTCACGCCGCCCAGCCAGCCGCAGGGCGGCCTGTTCGAGGACGGGAAATAGGCCGATTGCGGCGATAATTGCCAAACCGGCAGCTTCGTGAGAAACTGCCGGAAAAGAAAGAAGGGTCGCATTCGCCTGCAGGGAGGGGAAAGCGATGCCATACAAATACGGACATTTCTGGGTGGGTTTCGTCGTTCTGGTGACGATCGCGGGGTTCTGGCCCAGCTATTTCCTCGTCTTCTCGACACCGATCCCCTGGGCGTTCCACATGCACGCCATCACGGCGATGACCTGGCTGCTTTTCCTGATCGCGCAGAGCCTGACGATCCACAACCGGCAGGCCGCCTGGCACCGCACGATGGGGCGCGCGAGCTTCGTCCTCTTCCCGCTGCTGATCATGGGCTTCGTCTCGATCATCAACCTGTCCGCCAGCCGCTACGCTGCTCAGGAAAATCCGTTCATCATGGAGATCGGCCCGGCCTTCGGCATCGGCATGAGCACCGCCATCGCCGCCTATCTCTACCTGTTCTACCAGGCGCTGCGGAACCGGCGGAATGTGAAACTTCACTCGGGTTACATGCTGGCGACGCCGGCGATCCTCTTCGAATCGCCCTTTGGCCGCGTGATCGACCTCTACATGCCGTGGATGGACGTGCTGAACAGCGAAGGCCCGCGCGGCGTGCTGGACGTCATCGTGATCAGCGATGCGCTGGTCTTCCTATTCGTCCTCGCGCTCTACCTGCGCGATCGCAAGCACGGGGCGCCGTGGCTGGCGACGATGGTCTTCCTCGCCGCGCAGATGGTACTGATGTGGTTCGCCTATGCGATCCCGGGACTGACCGAGGGTTTCGAACTCTACGCCAGGATACCGCCCGTGCTGACGCTCGCGGCAGGGGCGCTGGCCGGAATCGCGGTGGCCTGGTTCGGCTGGCAGCACGGCATGCGGCCGAAACCGCAACAGGCCGAAGCACAGCCCGCCTGACGCCTAGCGGGCGCGCAGGCTCCAGTCGTCCATCCGGTACCACTGGGTGACGACGTATTTCCGACCGGCCTCTACCGGCAGGCCGGCATGGCGCGTCGCGCGATTGGGGTGGCCCTTGCGGTCCATGTTGTTCCACGCGATCAGCAGCCCCGGCTCGGGCGCGATGCGCAGGTCCAGTTCGGAAAAATCGGTCTCGCCGCCTGCCTCGACCCGGTTGAGATAGACCATCGCCGACCAGCTGCGCTGCCCGCCGCGACGGCGTTCGGTCTGCCAGTGTTCCCTGTTCCAGCGGAAGAAGTCGCAATGATGCCGGTACTCCTGCCCGACATCGTAGCGCTGGCCCTGGATCGTCTCGGCCTGCCGTCGTTCCAGGCCGAGCAGTGCATCGAGTTTCGCCCCCAGCGCGGCCACTTCGGGTTCGCCCGCATTGAAGAAATGCGTCTGGCTGGTGCGCGCGCCCGTTCCGGTCTTGTCGCTGAACAGCGCGGAGGGGCGAAGGTTGCCTTCGATGAGCTCGATCAGCCGCTCGCACTCTTCCGGCGAAAGGAAGCCGGGCATCAGGAACAGTTCGGCCTTCTCCCCGCCGTGCTCGTCCACGCCCGGAGTTCCACGCAGCCGCGCGCCGACCTCGGCGCCGATGGCGGCGAGCCGCGCGGGATCAGCCTTCTCGTCGAAGGGTTGGGCGGCGAGGCGGCGGCGCAGCCAGTTCAGCATTGCCGCCTGCCTCTGGCTCAGGCCGCAGCCAGCTTGCGCAGAACGTAGTGGAGGATGCCGCCGTTGCGGTAATATTCCATCTCGTTCGCCGTATCGA
>CAYOWF010000094.1:0-8350 GCA_964407585.1 uncultured Qipengyuania sp. | reverse complement strand
AGATCCTGCGCATGCAGACGCCGCTCGCGCATATGCGCCGCACCTGCACCGAGGATACCGAAGTCTTCGGCCAGCAGATCAAGAAGGGCGACAAGGTCGTGCTGTGGTACCTCTCCGCCAATCGCGACGAGGAGGTCTTCGACAATCCCGACAAGCTCGACATCACGCGCGAGAATGCCCGGCGCCATATCGCCTTCGGTTACGGCATCCACCGCTGCGTGGGGGCCCGGCTTGCCGAATTGCAGCTGCGCGTCTTGCTCGAGGAAATGCACAAGCGCCGCATGCGGGTGCACCTGGCCGGCGATGTCGAGCGGGTTCGCGCCAACTTCGTGCATGGTTTCCGCAAGCTCGAGGTCGAAGTCACCGAGTTCTGATGTAACTTTCAGGGCGTTTCGTGCGTATTCATGGGGAGCCGCCTATGGATAGAGACATGCCAAGCAAGACTTCCGATCGCCGTTCCTTCCTCGGAATCCTGGGCACCGGTGTGGCTGCGACCACTCTGGTCGCCTGCGGATCGCGCGAGGTGCAGGCGAAGGATTTCCCGGTTTCGCTCAGCGAGGCGGATTGGCGCAAGAAGCTGACCAAGGCCGAATTCTACGTCCTTCGCGAGGCGGGCACCGAACGCCCCTATTCTTCGCCGCTCAACGACGAAAAGCGCGCCGGGACCTTCATCTGCGCCGGCTGCGCCAACGAGCTCTATTCCTCGAAGACCAAGTACGATTCGGGCACCGGCTGGCCGAGCTTCTGGAAAGCCCTGCCCGGCGCGGTCGGGACGAGCACCGATTACAAGATCGGCTATCCGCGCACCGAAGTGCATTGCGCCGATTGCGGTGGGCATCTGGGGCACATCTTCTCGGACGGTCCGAAACCGACCGGCAAGCGCCACTGCATCAACGGCGTGGCGATGGACTTCCGCGCCGCCTAGGACTTCACCCGGTAGACGGCGAATTCTTCGGGGCCGCCAAGGTCCACCCGCTCCAGCCAATCCGGCACATCGCTCCCGAGCAATTGCGCAGCGAGGCCCTCGGGCGCTTCGTGGTTGTACAGTCGCACCTCGGTCATGTCGGTGCAGAGCGAGAGATAATCCGCGCCCCGTTCCATGACGATCGAGCGCGCCTCTTCCGGGCGCGACGTAAATGTCCGAATAACGTCGCGCATTGCACCCGCTGCGCGGTGATGACCGGTCGCCACCACGCTATGTTTGGTGTGGAGCAAGACCGCCGGACCGAGGTCGAGCGGGGCCATGACCGTCCCCTGCTCCAGCTCGGTAAGCAACGGCGCATTGCGATAGACATCGCAGGCACCGCTAGCGACGTTTTGTACGCCGTTTCCGTCAGCGGGCATCGCAAGCCGCACCGCCATGACCAGAGACATGGGGGCAAGGAGAACGATGACGATCGCCACTATGCCCAGCGAGGCAAGCGGTGCGCCGCGCTGACGCAAACGCAACAGCAGCTGCGACGCGAGCCAGCCGAGCGGGATGGCCGCGATGATCGAGGCGAAGGCGAGCGAGCGGGCGACGAACAGTCCCAGCGCGGTCGCGGCGAGCAGCAGGAAGAGATACTCGCTCCACCAACCGCGCATCCATTCGAGCGAGCGCAGCCGCAAGACGACCGCGGCGCCGATGGCAGCGAGCATTTGCACCAGCGCGGGAAGCCATGTCGCGAGCGACTGCCTCCACAGCGGCTGGCCTTCGAGTACGAGGCGATACCAATAGCGTTCGACCAACGGGTCCAGCGCGGCGAAAGGCGTCGTCAGGCAGGTCGGGGACAGCAGCGCAAACGTCGCGGCAGCCAACCCTCCGATCGCGGCGAAAAGAAAGATCAGACCGAAGCCACGCAATCGTGTTGCGCTGGCGAGGAGCGCCGTGCCAGCGGCCGCAACGAGGAAGAAAGCGATATGCGCCGGCGAAATGGCATCGCAATATTCGGTCCAGATCGCTCCGCGCGTCGCGAGGTAGATGCCGAGCAGACCGAGCGAGAGGCCGAGCATATAGGTCATCAGCCAGTCGCGTCGCTTGTAATCGATCCACCAGCGCACCCAGAGCACGACTGCGAAAGCGCCTGCCAGCGGCAGGATCTCGAGCGAGACGGACGCACCGAATGCCATGGCGAGTCCTGCGATCCACCCGCTCGTCGCCTGCCTCCGACTGATGGCCCAGAGCGCAACCCCCACGCTGGCGACCTGCCAGCCGTGATGATCCACACGCATCGGCTGGAACTGGAACAGCAAGGAAGGCAGGAAACCGCAGGCCAATACGGCAAAGATCGCCGCGCGCACGCCGAGCGTCCGCCATGCGACGCGGCCGATGGCAGCGGCAGTCACGCCGAATGCGAGGAACGGGACGATTACGAGTGCCGCGGTCTCCGCACTCGCCTGGCCTACAAGCGGCTTCAGCGCGCCGATGGCCAGGAGCAAGGGTATGTCGGCGAGCCGCGACCAGTGCATCACGGTGCCATCGGGCGGGGCGATGCGATATTGCGTGGTGTCGAACCAGTTCTGTCCTGCAAGGAGATCGCGCACCTGAACCAGGCGTAGAACGTCGTCGGGGTCGGGAAACCGGCCCGTCAGGACCCGGCCGAGGCCGGTCAGGAGCAGGATGAGGCAGACCGCGCCCCAGGCAAGCAATAGCCCTTTCGCGGGGAATTCCCCGTCCCTGATGCGACGGTCCGCGGTCATGTCAGGGGATGTGGCGGAAAACCACCTTGCTGCGCAAGAGCCAGGTCGCGGTAAAGCTCACTGCAATCGCCGCAAGTTTGGCAAGCCGCGGGTCGAATCCGGCCATGTCGCCGACACCCACGATCAGCGTGGTCAGCGCAAGTCCGATCAGGGCCGAGCCCACGAACAGCGCCTTCTGGCGCGTGCGGCGCGGTCCGCGCTCGGCAACCGTGTCGGTAAAAACCGCACGGCTCGAAAGCAGCCAATGGGTTACGATCCCGAGACTGTAGGCAAGGGCGGAGGCCGGGGCCGCGGCCACCTGGACCGAAAGGAGCAACAGGAAGGCACCCATGTCGACCGCGAGCGCAGCCGCGCTGGCAAAACCGTAACGCACCAGCCGGGCGAGATCGAAGCGACGGATGATGGCGGCTGGCCATTGCATCGCCGGATTATCCTGCAACGCCATCTGCGCCGTCCCCCGATTTGACGATTTCGCCGCTTTCGGCGGCATCATTGCCGCCCTTCCACTTGAGCAGGAGCCATGGCACGCGATCGGGCGCGAACTGGCTGCGATTGTGGCGATCGTAATAGGGCGGCATGTGATCGCCCACGATGAGGATGTCGGTCGCCGGGAAATCCTCAGCCGTGATCTCCCTGATGATGGCGCTGTCCATCTGGTCCCACAGCGCGAACTGGCGGCAAATCATCGGAAAATTTTCGGCCAGCGCTGGCGAGATTCGCTCGCAGTGGTCGACATCGAGGTTCATGCCCGGAGGCACCGGAAGGTGCGAATTGACCGTCAGCCAGTAAACGAACTGCGGCTTTTCGGCAGCTTTCAGATCCTCTGCAAGAAGGGCTGGAACGTCGCGGTCGCAAACGCCCGGGAACACTCCGCCGCATTCGCGAGTCCCACGCGCGAACAAGTCTTCGGCGAAT
Organism: uncultured Qipengyuania sp.; assembly: GCA_964407585.1. Classification (GTDB taxonomy): domain Bacteria; phylum Pseudomonadota; class Alphaproteobacteria; order Sphingomonadales; family Sphingomonadaceae; genus Qipengyuania. The sequence goes on along the minus strand of CAYOWF010000094.1, from coordinate 4,756 downwards.
TGCTGCTGCTGGAATCCGATATTGGGATACCATTCGGTGCGGTCGAAGAAAGTGCCGGTGAAACTGTGATAGGCTTTGGTTTCATAGCCCGCTTCGGCAAGGCGGGCAGGCAGGCAGCTTGCATCCGCGGTGTCGGTGACTTCGTAATAGTCGCCCCAGCGTCCGCAGAGTTCACGGATTTCGCCCGAAGTGGTCGAGTTGAAATAGGTGCTTTCCCCCTTGCTCAATTCGAACCGGTCGGTGACGCTGGAATCGTTGTAACGCGCGAAAAGCAGTTCGGACATGGCATCGTTTCCGACCGGCTGGCCGAGCGATTCCACCATGATGATCATCAGGTTGCGCGATCCGTCGAAGGGCACGGCGGCAAATCCCGACTTGTTGCCAGCCGAGACGAAAGGCGTACCTGCCTCGGCCGCGCGCGCATAATGGCCGCGCATGCTCTTGCCCATTTGCACATCGATATGCGCGAGGCCCAGCGTTGCCACGATGCCGAGTACCACCAGTCGGATGTCGGAAAAGCCCTGCGGGCGGCGATTGAGCCAGAATGCAAGCACGGTAATGCCGAGCAGGAGCCCGCCACCCACCTGATAGTCGAAACTCTGCGTCGGCTTCACCTCCGCAAAGAACTTCAGCGAGTGGATGAGCGAGACGATCGACAGATTGAATAGTCCTGCGATGAAGCCGAGCACCGAATAGATCATCGCTCCCAGGAAAGCGACGCAGCGGACCCATAGGGGCAAGTTGCGCACCACGAGGCCGATCGCGCCGGCAGCCATGATTTCCGGATTGCGCGGCGGTGCGCCAACCGCCCACATGGCGGCAAAACCGATATTGGCAAGCACCAGCCAGGTTACGGCCCAGTTGCGGAACTTGCGCCATTCGCCGTCCGCGACCGGAGCGAAGAGCGCACTCTTCGCCTTCTGGCCGAGGCCGGCCGGTGCAAGGGCAGCAGTGGCCACTATGCCGCTTCCTTGTCGCTTGCGACGCGCCCCGGCACATCGCGCACGGAATTGAGCGCAGCGGCCTGGTCTTCGGTCAGCTGGCGGTTCGGCAGACGGTCTTCCGCGCCTTCGTCGCCAGCCTCGTGATATTCGGCATCTTCATTGACGCACCAGGTGTCGTAGACGCGCTTGCCGGCAATGATGTTCTCGACCGTCAGCATGGCGGTCATCATCGCGTGGTCCTGATTGTTGTAGCGGTGCATGCCGTTGCGACCCACAAGGTGCAACGTCGGATGCTTTTCTTCCAGTTCCGCGCGCATTGCCTCGACGTTTGCCGCATAGTCCTCGTCGTAGACCGGATAGGCCTTTTCCTGACGTACAACGGCGCCTGACCTGACCTTCTTGGGATCGACCAGGCCGAGGATTTCCATTTCTTCGGTCGCGAGCCGCACGAGGTCGTCATCGTCCATCGACCACAGGCCGTCGCCCTCGAAGCAGAAATATTCGAGCCCGACGCAGGCCATCTGTTCGTCGGGGATCATCTCGGGCGACCAGCTGCGGAAATTCTGCACGCGGCCGACCTTCACCTTGCTGTCGTGGATGTAGATCCAGTTGTCGGGGAAGAGGTCTTCGCCCTCGACCATCAGCGCCACGGTCAGGAAGTCGCGATACTTGAGGTCGTTCGCCTGCAGCGTCGACTGCGGCAGCGGGTGCAGACGCTTCGACAACTCGCGCATCGGCGCGCTGCTGATCGCGTGTTCCGCTTCGATGACGATGTCGCCATCGGGGCCTTCGGCGCTCATGCGCCAGCTGCCATCGGTGTTGGCCGAAAGCTGCTTCAGGCCATGACCCATGATGATGTGGCCGTTGCCCGAGGCAATGATCTTGTCGCGCGCGGCATCCCACATCATGCCCGGGCCGAGGCGCGGGTAGCGGAAGGTTTCGAGCAGCGTCTTGGTTGCCATGCCGTCGTTCGGCTTCTTGTTGAGGCCGAGGCTACGCTTGAGACCGTCGACGACGGCGCTCCAGAGCGAGAGGCCCTTGATGCGCTGGGCGGCCCAGTCGGCGCTCATCTCGTTGCAGGGCATGCCCCACACCTTCTCGGTGTAGGTCTTGAAGAAGATCGAATAGAGTTTCTGGCCGAACTGGTTTGTCGTCCAGTCCTCGAAGCTCTTCACCTCTTTCCGGGGGAACAGCTTGTACTGCAGATAGCTCGCCATGCAGACGGTCGAGCGCAGGATGCCGAGATTCCACAGAGCTTCGAAGGCGCGCAGCGGATAGCTGTAGAACTTCCCCTCGTAATAGATGCGGCTCATGCGTGGACGCTGGATGAAATCGTCTTCGCCGAGAATCTCGTTCCACAGGTCGACGACTTGCTGGCTTTTGGAGAAGAAGCGGTGCCCGCCGATGTCGAAACGATAGCCCTCGTGCTCCACCGTGCGGCTGATCCCGCCGACATAGGTCTCGTCTTTTTCGATGATGGCCACCGTCTTGCCCTGCTTCGTGAGCAGGTAGCCTGCGGTGAGCCCTGCGGGCCCTGCACCGATGATGGCAACGTCGACTTTCAGCGTCTTGGCGTCTTCGCCCATGGATACCCCCGAATTCCTTGTCTCACCGGAAGTGAAGGAAAATGGTTAGGGGGAGGTTAACGCCGCCGTTAATTCGCTTGGAAAGTATCGCATTCATGCGGCATTTGGTGTCGCTTCGAGCATTGCGGGGCATTGTACGGCAGCCGCCATCAGCGAAAATTCGCGCAGCGAGAAAGTGTTCTCGAAGACGAGGCCGTAATGACCGTCCTTGCGCCAGCGCACCTTGGCGCGGGTTTCGGGGAATTTGGGCCCGTCGATGCGGATCGTCTGGTCGATGGCGAAGCTCGCGTCGCAAGCTACGCGCGCACCCTGTTGAGACAGGTTGACCGTCTTCGCCGAACCGCGATCGGTAAGCGACGACAACTCAAGCGGAATCGCGATGTTCAGGCGCAGCTGGCGCTTGGGGAAATTCCACGTTTCGTGAATCAACCGCTCGACCTTGACCGGGCGGTCGAACTGGAAGCTCGCTTCGAAGCCATTGCGGCGGATTTCGTTGATTTCGTAAGTCTCGCCATTCTGCAATTCGAGCGCGATCGTGCGCTCGCCAGGCAGTGCGTGGAAAGTGCGCAGAGAAATGCCGGTGGAGGATACATCGCGGATCACGCAGAGGAATTCACCCTGCTCGCAGACCAGCTTTGCCGCACGTATCAGCGAGGTATAGCGAGGTGCACCGCGTTGTTCCGCTGAATCGGAAGCAATCTGGCGCTCCACCCCAAAGCCGCTTGAATAATCCATCGTCGTTCGTTCTCCAAGATCGCGAGAGGACAGAACCCCGTCACGGTTTCCTGGACCAGTGCCCCTGTCAGTCCGGCTAATAGCCATATAAAGGTTAATACGGAGATAAGGGATCAAGCTGAACTGTTACGCTGGCCGACACTGCGCCGCGCAAGGTCATGATTTCGTGGATCTACGCCTATTGCTGGGCCGGTGCGGGTGGCGAGACTCGAACTCGCACGTCCAAAGGACAGGGGATTTTAAGTAGCTCAGCGAGCCATATCTGGCGACCTATTGCCGCCTAATCAGGGTCCGCGCACTAAGGAAAACACGACATCATCACTTCATCCGACGCCCCGAGACCTACCGGGGCATCACCGAAACCGGGCCTGAGATTGGGCCTAGAAGGATGAGGCAGATGACCACAAGACTGACCCAAGCCGCCGTGTCGCGGCTCGATGAGGAGTGCCAGCCCGGCACGCAGCTCTACGATAGCGAGGCGAAGGGCCTACGGCTCGTCGTCGGCAAGAAGGGCAGCTCGTACAAGCACGTCGGGCGGATCAACGACGGCACCGACCGGTACGTGACCGTGACCATCGGCAGGACCGACGAGGTGTCGCTCAGGACTGCGCGTGAGCGCTCGGCGGAACTCAGGCTGGCACTGCGGCGCGGCGAGGACCCGAGGCGCCCGAAGGTCAAGGTGCCGACCATTGAGCAGGCGATGGAGCGCTACCTGGCTGGCAGGCCCGACCTCAGCGCCGAAACCGTCAGGTGGTATCGCAAGAAGGTCGAGGTGCCGCTGGCGCCCCTGCGCAAGCTGCCCGTTGACCGGATCGACCGCGAGACGGTCCGGTCGCTGCACGACGAAGATAACGCGGAAGGCGGGACCCTACGGTGCCAACGGAGCGATGCGGGTGCTCAAGCTGCTGCTGAACGACGTGGCACGGACCCACGACCTCGACCCCAACCCCGTGTCGCGCGGCGTCCGCATGAACAAGGAGGAGCCGCGCGACTGGGCGGTGGGGCCGCAGGAGATGCCGCTTCTATGGCGTCGGCTCGACGACATGGAGGACAGGGTCCGGCGCGCCTGCTGGCTGTTGATGATGACCACGGGGCTGCGCTCGACCAACGCCCGTTCGGCGCGGTGGGAGCACCTTGAGGACGACGGCGTGCTGTTCGTGCCCAAGGCGAAGTCTGGCCGCAGCTTCCGCCTGCCCCTGCCACGCCTGGTCATTCAGGAGCTCGGCGAGGTGAAGGAACTGACCGCGCCGCTGGAGAGCCCGCAAATCTTTCCGTCGTCGGCTTCGACGTCAGGCTACATCGAGCGGATGGCGCGGACGTCGGAGTTTCCCTACGCGCCGCACCAGATGCGCCACACCTACCGCACCCACGCGCTTGAGGCGGGCATCGACTTCCAGTCCGTCACTATGCTGATGGACCATGCGAACACGCACGTCTCATTCAATTACGTGACCCGAGCCCATCTCACCGGCCACCTTCGCGAGTGCCAGG
>CAYOWF010000093.1:0-8355 GCA_964407585.1 uncultured Qipengyuania sp. | reverse complement strand
GGCCCGACGCGCTTCTTCAGCGCCTCGCCCTGATAGGAGAACGCCATTTCGGCGCCCTGCTCATGCAGCTGCTTCGCGATGCCCCATGCCAGCGACTTGTCGTTGGCAAGGCCCATGATGAGGCCGCGTTTGCCCTTCATCAAACCGCTCATTCGTCTTTCCCTTCCTGCTCTTCCTGCATTTCCCCGGCCGGCTGCGTTCCGCGCCCGTCGTCCGACTGTTCGATCATGTTCGTCTCCTCCTCGGGAGTTTCCACCAGAGCAGCGTTCAGTTCCGCGCCGATAACCACCCCGAGGCCGACAAGCCAGAAAAAGAACAGGGCAATCATCACGCCTGCAAGGCCGCCATAGGTCAAATTATAGGTGAAAAACCTGCTCAGGACAGCGGGCATGATCGTGGTGACGGCAATCCACCATACGGTCGTAAGGAGGACGCCGGGCCATTTCGGATAGCGCTGCCGGCGATATTTCGACGGACTGAGTGTGTAGAAGATGAGATAGAGCGAACCGAACAGGCCGAATGCCGGGACGATGCGCGACAGGCGCAGGTCCGCCACCCGGTCCACGAGGTCGGGAAAATAGGCTTCGATCACTTCCTGCGCCGTACCGATCACGAACTGCGCCATCAGGCTCAGCATCAGGAGAAGTACCGCCCCGAGGATGACTCCGGTCGAAAACAGGCGGTATTTCCAGAATGCCTTCGTAGGTTCGGTGCCGTAGGCGCGCCGCAGGATGTCGCGGATCGTCTCGACGAGACTGCCTACGGTCCATAGCGCCACGAAGGCGCCGGCCCACAGCAGCCAGCCGCTGCGCGCCTGGATGACGTCGCGTGCCACCGGTTCGATCACGTTGCCTACCACCGGAGGCAGAGCGAAAAGGATCGCATTGATGGTCGCTGCGCGCTCGCTTTCCTCGCCGATCGCCGAAAAGATCGCCGCGCCGAGGATGAAAAAGGGGAAGATCGCCAGCATGGCGAGATAGGCGAGGTTGCCCGCGTGGATGAAGCCGTCGTTATAGGTGCCGACGAGCGTGCGTTTGGCCACTTCCCACGAGCGCGAGCCGGGTCCGACGCGGCTGGTTATACCGCTGCCGACATGCGTCGCTTCTTTCCGGCGCGCCTCGGGCGAGAGCGAATGGACTTCGCGTTCCTCTGGCGGGGGAAGGTCTGCTTCTGACAGGTTACACCTGGAGCTTGCTGCGCGGGTCGCTCTCGTCCTTCCATCCCTCGAGCCGCTTGGCAAGCGCCTCGAGGTCCTCGGGCAACTGGATTTCGAGCGTTACCAGCTGGTCGCCGCGGTTGCCGTCCTTCTTCGTGAATCCCTTGCCTTTCAGGCGGAGCACCGTGCCGCCGTCGGTACCTGCCTTGATCGTCATCATGACCGGCCCATCGACCGTGGGAACGCGAACCTTGCCGCCGTTCACAGCCTCGTCGAGGGTGATCGGTAGGTCGAAGCGGACGTCGAAACCATCGCGCTGGAAGAGCTTGTGGCGGTCGACCTTGATGGTCACGAGGCCGTCGCCGGGACCGCCCGGGCCCTGCTGCCCTTTGCCCTTGAGCCGCATCTGCGTGCCGTCTTCGAGGCCCTTGGGAAGTTTGAGGTCGATAGTCTTGCCGTCGGCCAGCGTGATGCGTTGATCCGCCAGCGTCGCCGCCTCCACGAAAGATACACGCAAGGTATAGCTGATGTCCGCGCCCTTTGAGGGCGGGGGTCGCCTGCCGCCGAAGGGGTCTCCGCCCGCACGGCCCCTTGGGCCGCCACGCCCGCCGCCGAACAGGCCTTCGAAAATATCGCCGAGATCGACCTGTTCGTTCCCGAAGCCCTGGAAGTCTTCTGCGCGGAAGCCGCGCTGGCCGCCGCTGCTGCGGTAACCGCCGCCGCCGAATCCACTGCCTCCACCCATCCCGGCGAAGGGATTGGTCGGATTGCCTTCCATGTCGATTTCGCCCCGGTCGAACTGCGCGCGCTTGTCCTTGTCGGACAGCAGGTCGTAGGCCTTGGTCACGTCCGAAAAGCGTTCGGCCGCTTTGGGATTGTCCTTGTTGCGGTCCGGATGCAGCTCTTTCGCCAGCTTGCGATAGGCGCTCTTGATCGCCTTTTCGTCTGCGCTGCGCGTTACGCCAAGGGTGGAATAGGGGTCTGCCATGGTGTGTTAGCTAGTTGCTACGCTGCCCCTGCGCAAGATTGCCGTGTTGCAGGGAGGCTTTCCTGGGAATGCGGTGCGGGCTAGGGGACTGATCATGTGCTCGCTCAATGTGCCGAAAGCCGCCAAGGTTCCGCAGTTTGCGCGCGAATCGTGCGTTGCGTATCGATTCCGCCCGGACCGTGTTCGAGATAGCAGGAGCGTGTCATGAGCAAGAGCGTTGCCGAGGCGCAAAGCGCGATCCCGGTCACCGACCCCTTCGCCCTGTTCGAAGAGTGGTATGGCGAAGCGAAGGAATCGGAGCCGAACGACCCCAATGCCATGGCGCTGGCAACCGCGACGCCCGATGGGTGCCCCTCGGTCCGCATGGTGCTGCTGAAAGGGCATGGAAGCCACTGGGGCGAGGGCGGCGGATTTGCGTTCTACACCAATGCCCAAAGCCGCAAGGGCGAGGAAATCCGCGCCAATATGCAAGCCGCCCTGCTGTTCCACTGGAAGAGCCTGCGCCGCCAGATCCGCATCGAGGGGCGGCTTACGGAAGTGAGCGAGGAACAGGCAGACAGCTATTTCCATTCGCGCCCGCGCGGCTCGCAGATCGGATCTGCGGCCAGCGACCAGTCGCGTCCGCTACCTTCGCGGCAGGTCTATCTCGACCGGGTGAAGGCGTTGGAGGAACGCTATCCCGAAGGCGATATCCCGCGCCCGCAGCATTGGACCGGTTTCATGCTGGACCCGCATACGATCGAATTCTGGCGCGACCGCGAATTCCGCCTGCACGACCGGCGTCAGTTCACGCGCTTCGGCCCGCATGAGGCGTGGTCGAACACGCTCCTCTACCCATGACCGACAATCGCAGCATCCTCGTTCGCTCGGCAGCGATGACCTCGATCGCCGTGGCTGTCATACTCGTCGCACTCAAGACCTGGGCGAGCTGGAAGACCGGCTCGACCGCCATGCTCGGCAGCCTTGCCGATTCGGCGCTCGACCTGATCGCCAGCATCGCCACGCTTACCGGGGTGTGGATCGCCTCCATGCCCGCCGACGAAGACCACCGCTTCGGCCACGGCAAGGCCGAAGCGCTGGCGGCGATCTTCCAGGTGATGCTGATCGCGCTCTCCGCTTTCGGAATCGCCATTCGCGCCATCGGCCAGCTGGTGGACGGTGGGCAGACCACCGCGGCACAAGAGGGTATCGCGGTCTCGCTGATCGCCATCGTGCTGACCTTCGTGCTGCTCGGCTGGCAGCGCTACGTCATGCGCCGCACGCGCAGTCTCGCCATCCAGACCGATCATCTACATTACAAGTCGGACCTGTTGCTCAATCTCGCGGTCATCGCGGCGCTCGTACTCGATCAATTTGCGGGATTCGGCATGGCCGACCCGCTGTTCGGGCTCGCGATCGCGCTGTGGCTCGGGTGGGGCGCGTTTTCCGCTGCGCGCGAAGCGGTGGACCATCTGATGGACCGCGAATGGCCCGAGGAGAGACGCCTCGCCTTCGTCGAAGCTGCCGCACGGCATCCCGAGCTCTCGAACCTCCACGACCTGCGGACGCGCACCAGCGGCAATCGCGACTTCGTGCAGTTCCATGTTGACCTGCCGGGTGACATGACGGTGGAACAGGCGCACGACATCATCGAACGGGTTGAAGAAGACCTTTGTCGGCGCTTCCCCCATGTGGAGCTCCTTATCCATATCGACCCGGAAGGCCATGTCGACGAACCCGACAATCCGCTGGTAGAGGAAGACGAATTTGCCAAGCTGGAAGGCGAGGACTGATGAAACTGCCCTATAGCCATATCGACGCCTTCGCCGCGCGGCCCTTTACCGGCAACCAGGCCGCGGTCATGCCGCTCGAAGAATGGCTGCCCGACGACGTTTTGCAGGCGATCGGAGAAGAGAACAATTTCGCCGAGACCGCCTTCGTGGTGAAGGATGAAACCGGCGAAGCGGATTGGGAACTGCGCTGGTTCACGCCGACTGAGGAAGTGCGGCTGTGCGGCCATGCTACGCTCGCCAGCGGGCATGTGCTGCTGGGTCGGGACGGCGGCGAAGCGGTCACCTTCCGCACCCGCAAGGCCGGACTGCTGGAGGTGCGGCGCAGCGATGCGGGCTACGAACTGGCCCTGCCCCTGATCGAGAGCGAACCCGGCGAATGGCCGGAGGCGGTGGCACTGCTCGGCGCGCAGCCGCAGGAAGTATGGCTCAATCCCGATGGCTACGGCATCTATCTCTTTCCCAGCGAAGAGGATGTGCATGCGCTGTCTCCCGACCTGAAAGGCCTGAAGGCGCTCGGCAACGACCAGTTCATCTGCACCGCCGCCGGAACGAAGACCGATGTCGTCAGCCGCGTATTCGTGCCCGGGGGCGGGGTCGACGAGGACAGTTTCACCGGCTCGGCTCATGCCTGCCTCACCCATTTCTGGACCGGGAAGCTCGGGCGCGACAGCTTCAGCGCCTACCAGGCTTCGCAGCGCGGAGGTTTCGCCAAGTGTCGTCGCGAAGGCGACAAGGCCGTTCTGGCCGGCGAATGCGTTACGGTCGTGGAAGGGTTCTTCCACCTGCCCGACTAGGGTTGGCCCGCAAGAAGGCGCGGTTCACTGGGTCGGATACAGCTCGACGATATCGGCAAGCTGTTGCAGCATCGCCTTTCGCTCGGGCGCATTGGAATGGCCCAGGCGCACGATCGTCAGGCCCTGCTCGGGCGACACGAAGACATACTGGCCCATATGGCCGATCATCGAAAAGGCCGTTTGCGGGGCGCGGGTCGGGAAGAGCGGGTGCTTTTCCGAACCCGTCGGCCGGTTGAGCCAGGTCTGCAGGCCGTAATGCGGCGATTTGGGGCTCGGTTCGGTCATTTCGGCGACCCAGCTGCGCGGGACCAGCTGCTCGCCGCGATAGGAGCCCTTGTTGCGCAGCAGCTCACCCAGCCTCGCCCAGTCGCGCGCGGTGGCATGCATCAGGCTGCCGCCGATCAGCGTTCCCGCACGGTCGAATTCGGGGACCATCGAGGTAGCGCCCAACGGTTCGAATAGCCGGGCGTGGAGATAGTCCGCCACTGCCCTGCGACGCGCCTCGGCATGGTCGGCATCGGATAGCGCGCGAGCGGCGATATCGGCGAGGATGACGGTGGTCGCGGAGGAATATTCGAACTTTTCTCCCGGCTCCGCCTCGGGCGGCTGGGCAGTGGCGAAATCGGCCATGTCGTCGCGCCCGTCGAGGAAGAGCATGCGCACTTCGCTGCTCTCGTAGGGCGGATCGCCGGCTTCGGTATGTTCGAGCCCGCTACGCATCTGGAGGAGGTGGCGCAGTGTGATGTCTGCGCGCGGGTCACCACTGCGTTGCCAGCGCGGGACGGGGGCGGGTTCGTCGAGCCTCAACAGCCCGTCGCCGACCAACTGGCCGATCATGATCGCAGTGACCGTCTTGGCCATCGACCAGCTGATGAATCGGGTTTCTACCGTGTAGCCGTCCACATAGCGTTCGGCGGCGATGCGGCCGTCCTTCAGGACGAGAATCGCACGCGTCTCACCGAGGCCGTCGAGCCGGAAAAGGTCGTCCACCTCACGTGCCAGCGCCTTCCGCGGCGCCCCGGCGTTCGCAGTGACAGCGGCAAGCGCCTCCTCGCTCAGTTCGGGTTCTTCGGCAGGGCCGGGCGCGCCGCATGCGACAAGGCTTGTGGTGGCGATGGCAAGGGCGATAAGGGAGCGCGACCGTGGGAACATGCCCGCGTCACTTGCATGAGGAAACGACCGGCGCAATGGCCAAAAAACGCTCTCTACTCTCCCGCTGGTGGCTCTGGCTTCTGGTGCTCCTTGCCGCCCTCATCGGCGCAGGATGGGCAGCCTATGGCGAAGGGCTGACCAGGACCGGCGAGGCGGGCGCCGCCTATGGCGCGAGGGTCGCCTGTTCCTGCCGCTACGTCGCCGGGCGAAGCATGCAGGACTGCACCAAGGACAAGCTCGAAGGCATGGAACTGGTTTCCCTGAGCGCCAACGAGACGACACGAAGCGTTACCGCCTCGATCCCCTTCGTCGCCTCGGAGACCGCAAGCTACCGCGAAGGTTACGGCTGCGTTCTCGAAAAGTGGGAAGACTAGGCCCGCGTCAGGCCGCGCAGCGGGTCGTGGAATCGATCCAGCCGCCACCGACGACCCGTTCGCCGGCATAGATGACCGCCGCCTGGCCCGGTGCGACGCCGAATTCCGGGGTTTCGAAGCGCAATGTCGTGGCCGCGCCATTGCCTAGCGGACCGTCAAGCGTGACGGGCACCGGCTTGGAAAGGCTGCGCACCTTGGCAGTCAGAGGCACGTCGGGGAGCGGGCCGATCCGATTCGTCTCCACAAGATGCGCTTCGCTCACGGCGAGCATCCGCTTGGGTCCGACTTTGACCTGCGCTTGTGCGGCATCGATCCCGACGACATAGAGCGGTTCGGGCTGCCCTCCGATCTCGAGGCCCCGGCGCTGGCCGACCGTATAATGGATGACACCCTTGTGCTCGCCGAGCTCTTCGCCTGTCGCGGCATGGACAATCGCACCCGGACGCGCGCCTTCTGGGCGCATCTTCTTGACGATCTTGGCATAATCGCCGTCGGGCACGAAGCAGATGTCCTGGCTGTCGGGCTTGGCGGCATTGCGCAGCCCGGCCGCTTCGGCAAGTTCGCGCACCTGCGCCTTCGGCAACCCGCCAAGGGGGAAGCGCAGGTAGTCGAGCTGGCCTTCGGTGGTGGCGTAGAGGAAATAGGACTGGTCGCGGGCAGGGTCGGTCGCACGGTGCAGTTCGGCGCCGGCCGGGCCCATTACGCGCTGGACGTAGTGACCGGTGGCAAGGCAATCGGCCCCGAGTTCGCGCGCCATGGCGAACAGATCGGTAAATTTCGGCCCCATATTGCAGCGGATGCAGGGCACCGGCGTCCGCCCGGAAAGATACTCGTCGGCAAAGGTCTCCACCACCTCTTCGCGAAAGGCGCTTTCGTGATCGGAAACGTAATGCGCGATACCCAGCCGGTCGGCGACGGCACGCGCATCGGCGATATCGTCGCCGGCGCAGCAGGCGCCCTTGCGCCCGGTCGCCGCACCGTAATCGTAGAGCTGCAACGTGATCCCGATCACTTCGGCGCCGCTCCGGGCTGCCAGGGCGGCCACGACCGACGAATCCACGCCGCCCGACATGGCCACGACGATACGGGCATCGGACGCAGGCTTGCCAAGGTCGAACAGCGCGGCGGCGCCGGCCGGGTCGAGAAAACGGGATTCGAGCATGTGCGGCCCCATACACGGCCTGCGGGCTAGGCTCCAGCACTTACCGGAATCCGCCGGAAAATATGATTCACAACCTCTTTACCATGTGGGCCTATCACGGGCTTCATGTTTGAGGGGCAATTCAGCAAGAAGAGCGTCGAGGAGGCGCGCAAGACCGAGGTTTTGCACCAGTTCCGCTGGACGGAGCTGGTCGCCAAGCTGTCGGCGACTCGCGACCTGAGGGACGAGATAGCGCGCAACGAGGCAGGAGGCTTCGAAGCCTTCGGCGAAGCACGCCGCGAAAATGATTCGGAAAGTAAACGGGCTGTTAACCAAAGTGGTTTAGCGCATGGCAAAGGCGAGGCGCTAACTCAAAGCGGAGCCGCAAATGGTGCGGTGCAAGGCGACCGAGAGAAATAGATGATCGAAAATCAGGATATCCGCCCTGCACAGGTAATCGGCCCGCTTGGGGAGCCGCTGACCCTGGACGACTTGCCGAAGCCCTCGACCAAGCGTTGGGTGGTTCGCCGCAAGGCCGAAGTCGTGGCTGCAGTGAACGGCGGGCTTCTGACGATCGACGAAGTTCTCGAACGCTATGGCCTCACCCTCGAGGAGTTCGCCTCCTGGCAGCGCGCCGTCGACCGTTCGGGCATGCAGGGCCTGCGGGTCACGCGTATCCAGCACTATCGCGATCTCTACGAGCGCCAGTTCAAATACTGACCTCTCGCTCCCGGTTGAAAGAACCGGGAACCAAAATCTCCCAAGTCCGCTCAATTCCCGTCCCTGCGAAGGGAGAGGGAACCACCTGCCTTGCCACCCGTTCGGGTGACATGGGTCTGGGTGAGAGAATAACAGGAGGTTTTACAATGGGTTGGATTATCGCAATTATCGTCGGCGGTGTTGCCGGGTGGCTCGCGAGCCTAGTCATGAACCGCGATGCCTCGATGGGCATCTTCTGGAACATCGTCGTCGGCATCA
>CAYOWF010000092.1:0-8362 GCA_964407585.1 uncultured Qipengyuania sp. | reverse complement strand
CGTCGGGAGTGGTCGCCACGACATCGGTGAAGGTGCCGCCGCGATCGATCGCGAAGCGCCAGGCCTTGGTCTCTGAGGTACTGCCCATGGATGCGGCTTCGCATGGGGAAGGTGGAAATTCAAATGCCCAATGGTTCGACCGGCGCGGTCGATGGATATCGAAGAGTCTTGTTCAAGCCATTGGGAGATCGACCCGTGTCGATCCGGACGATGTGCGAAACGTCGTCGGGAAGGCTAGCCTGCGCCCAGTTGGCCCGCAAAGGACCGGGCGAACCTTCGCCAGACTTCCAGCGACAGTCGCGTGTCCATAACATCGAAATCGAGGGCCAGCAGTTCGCTGCCGGTTTCGTCCAGCGCGACCACACGAGCGGATTGAGGCGAGGACGCATCTATCTCGATCCCCTCAATATCGCTCCGCCCGGTTTCGGCCACAGCCTCGGCGAAGACTGCGCAAATCGATTCCGGATCCGCGCCGGCATGGTCCGATCCCGTCACTACGCAGGCGATCGCAGGCGCACTCATGGAAGCAACTTCCGCGTGCGCATGGCTGGCGATTGGCGACACGGCGCAAGCGAGGAGAAGGCGGAGAGCGAGCATCGTCCTTCGGACCTAGACGACGAAGTCATCGGCACCCATCAGCTTGTCCTGCGCCTCGGCGAGCGTCGGTGGGGGCATCGAGGGGCCAAAGGCGAAGAAATGACTGGCGTTGAGGGGAGTCTGCGGATCGACCTGGGCGAAAAGATAGGCCTGTTCGCCGCCGACGCCATCGGGATCGTAGAACAGCTTGCCGGTCGACCACTGATAGATGATCCGGTCGTCCGCCTCAGTCGCTTGCCAACCGTAGTTGAAAGCGCCCGCAGCAAGCTTGCCCCAGGAAAGCTCGCCGAAACCCACGCTGCGATCGAGGCGGATCTCGTCGATGCCTGCCTCGAAGTCGGTAATGATGCTCATATTGCTTTCGCCGAACATCTCCATCACGAACGTGTCGCTCCCAGCGCCGCCGGTCACAGTATCTACGCCGAATCCGCCAACCAGCACATCGTTGCCATTGCCACCTGACAGTTCGTCGGCCCCGGAACTACCGATCAGCGTGTCCCAGCCTGCTCCGCCAAGCAACACATCGTCTCCGGCATCGCCGCTCAACCAGTCGCTGCCGCTGCCGCCGGCGATATAGTCATTATCCAGGCCGCCATTCAGCCGATCGTTGCCGTCTCCGCCGTGAATAGTGTCGTTGCCACTTCCGCCGAAGATCGTATCGTTGCCGTCTTCGCCATAAAGCCGGTCGGCATGATCTTCTCCATGCAGAGTGTCGTCGCCCGCGCCTCCATAAAGCCTATCTCCGCCATTTCCGCCCCAGAGGGTGTCGCTTCCTCCCTCGCCAAAGAGGAAATCCCATCCGGCCTGCCCGTACAGCGTATCGTTCCCTGTTCCGCCGTAGAGGTTATCGCTGCCCGACCCGCCTTCGATAGTATCGTTTCCGGCATTTCCGCGCAGCTCGTTGACGGCAGAATTACCATAGATCGTATCGTTACCCGATCCGCCAATTGCCGCTTCGATCACGGTTCCCCGGCCGATCGCCACATTTCCGACGAGACCGCCGATATTCATGAAGCTTTCGGGGTTCAGATCGATGAGCTGATCGGCTGAAAACTGGCTGTAGTCGAGCGTGTCGTATCCGCCGCTGTCGACGATCGTATAGGCCGTATCGGCAAATTGCGTGGCATCGTGGATCGCCCGGTCCGACGTACTGTTGAAGCCGTACACCGTATCGCCCAATCGGGTCGTGGTCGAAAGACCGTAGAGTTCGGCCATTGCAGCCACATCGGCCATCATCGGTGATGTCGGCGCAGCTTCGCTGAATCCGAGCTGCGAGAAATAGGAATTCTCGCTCTGGTCGAAATAGCTCATGATCGTGGTCGACCAGGAATCGTTCAAGTAGAGCGCGTCGTTGGCGTAGCTTGCATCGCCATTGTAATTGCCTGCGTGACCGAGGCCCAGCGCATGCCCGATTTCATGGATGTAGGTCTGGAAATTGAAGCCGTCGAGTTCGACGCCGTAGGCCTGAATCCACGACGCTTCGATATTTACCGTCGACCTCGTGATAGTGCTTCCCGACCGGCTCGAAGACGCGTATGCCCCGGAGCCGGTGTTGGTGAAGGTGATCTCCGCATTGCTGGAGACTTCGTTGAAAGCAATCCCGGTGACATCGCTCCACAGCAACAATGCCTGGCGTGCGAGAAATTGCTCGTCCTCACTGAGTGCAGTCACGTCGATGGTAATCGCACCGTCCGCCCCGACATTGAAGGATCGAACGTTGCCGCCCCAGTAACCGCTGGTCAGTTGATCGACGATCTGGTCGACGGAGTACAATTCGAGTGGATCCGCAATCGATACGGACAGAGTGTATTCTCCGATGTCGGTACCGTCGTAGGAATCGGCTTCGATATAGTAGCTGCCCGTGCTTCCTGCAGTGAAGCGCATCAGCGAATTGACGCCGACACCGCCATCGTCGTTGCTGGCCAGCAGCTCGCCGTTCGAATCGTAGATCCGTAAAAAGGTATCGGACACGGGGGATGACCCGCTTCCTTCCAGCGAGATGCTGATCGTTTCGCCTTCGGTGAGTTCGATCCGGTACCAGTCCGTATCGCCGGGTGCTTCCAGTTCCCCGATTACGCTGCCGCCGATCGCGATGGTGGCGTCGGTCGACAAATCTCCGGGAATATCGTTGCCACTGGCATGGACAACCGACGAGCCGTCGTATTGGACCTTGTCGTCGATCAGCGATGCTGCGGAAAGCTCGCTACCAAGGAAGTCGCGACTATCCGACTTGCAAGCCGAGCAAGCGCAGCAAGCGTCGATGTCAAACATGCGATGACCTTTCCAAGATCGCTGCAGAGTGCGGAGGCGACCCCTGCCCACCGCTCATGCCTTGGGAGCTATGCCATCTCGCCCCTTTCAGCATGATTAATTCGCGCCTCGCGGTGTTTGGCTATTCGCGGAAGGCAGTCTCGCTAAGCCGCGTTACCGGCGTGAGAATATACTGCAAAACCGTTCGTTTGTCACCGAGCAGGCTGACGTCGGCAACCATGCCCGGGCCTATGGCAAGCTTTTGCCCGCTCGGACCTTCGAGCGCATTGTCCTGTGTCGTGACACGCACGAGATAGTAGATTTCGCCCGATTGGGGGTCCTCGATCGAATCCGCCGAAATGGTCGAAACCTTGCCTTCGAGTTTGCCATAAACTGCCTGGTCGTAAGCGGTGATGCCGACATTCGCATCCTGGCCGATGCGAACATTGCCGATATCTTGCGGCGAAATGCGTGCTTCGACCAGCAGGCTTTCTTCTTGCGCTACGAGCTCCACCAGTGCTTCGCCCGGACTGACTGCGCTGCCGCGCGTGGTCACGAGGACGCGGCTGACAGTGCCCTTGATTGGCGCGCGCAGCGTGGTGCGCTGGAGACGTTCCTGCAAGGCGGGCAGGGTGCTGGCCCGAGCCTCGTAATCGGCCTGCGTTACGGCGAGCTCGCTCGCGGCCTGCTCACGCCAGTCCTGGCGGATGCGCGACAGGTTGGCCCTCGCTTCGGCGACCTGGGCCTGTGCGCGACCCAGCGTTGCCCGTGCCCCCTCGAGATCGCTCCGGGCACTGGACGCCTCGCTTTCGGCGCGGGTCAAGGTGAGCCGCGGTTCGATACCGTTCTCGACCAGCGGCCGAATGGCAGCCAGTTCGCCTTCCGCGCGGGTCAGCTTGCTTTGTCGCGAGTCGACCGCTGCATTGGCTTCGGCAACCTGCTGCTGCGAACGCTCGAGTTGCGCCGAACCGGCCGCGAGCGAACTGCGTAGATTGGCCTGGCGCGAAGAATAGAGTGCCTTTTCGATTTCGAGCTGTCGCGCCGCTTCTTCGCCCGCCGGCGCGGGATAGCGCGGCGCGCGTCCGGCGACTTCGGCGGTGAGGCGCGCGACCTTCATGTCGAGCGCATTGGCCGTCGCCCTCGTGCTGCCGAGATTGGCCCCGGTTTCGGTCGGGTCCAGGCGCAGTAGCGGCTGGCCGGCGGTCACTTCTTCGCCGGGCCGCACGAGGATATCCTCGAGGATGCCCCCTTCGAGGCTCGAGACCACCTGCAGCTCGCTGCTCGAAATGACGCGCCCCATGCCGCGTACGGTGCGGTCGATTTCGGCGAAGGCGGCCCAGACGAGGAACACCGCGAAGAAGATGAGGATGCCCCAGAACAGTACCCTCGATGCCTTGCCCGGTTCGATATCGTCGACGAAGTCTTCGAAATGGCGTTCGTCGTCCTCATCATGAATGGCGATCGGTTCTTCGTTTTGTTCGGCTGGAAGCGTGTTCATGCCTGCCTTGCCCCCTCGGCGAGCTTTTCGAGCACCTTGTCTCGCGGGCCGTCGGCGACGACCTTGCCGCGGTCCATGATGATGATGCGATCGACCAGCTTGAGCAGGGGCTGGCGATGGGTGACCACCACCAATGTACGCCCTTTAAGCTCGTCTCCCAGTCGATCGATCAGGTCGGCTTCGGTCTGCGCATCCATTGCGCTGGTGGGCTCGTCCATGACGACGACGGGGGGCTTGCCTGCGAGCGCGCGGGCAACGGCGATCGACTGTCGCTGACCTCCCGAAAGCCCTTCGCCGCGGTCCACCAGTCTCAGGTCGTACCCATTCGAGATGCGCGAGACGAACAGGTCGGTGCCCGATACGCGGCTGGCGCGGAGCATTTCCTCGTCGTCGATGAAGGGCCGCTCCAGCACGATATTCTCGCGAATGGAGCCGGAGAAAAGCGCCGGTTCCTGCAATACCGAACCGATTTGCGCCCTGAGCGAATAGGGATCGAATTGAGCCACATCGACGCCGTCCACCAGCACCATGCCTTCTTGCGGCGGGTACAGACCGAGCATCAGTCGCGCGATCGTCGACTTGCCCGATCCGACACGACCGAGCAGCGCGACATGCTGGCCGGGTTCGATCTTCAGATTGACGTTTTCGAGCGCAGGCGCGCTGCCGCCTGGATAGGTGAAGGTGACGCCGCGCAATTCGATCGCGCCATCGGTCGTGCCCATTTCAAGCGGTTCGGTTTCGGGACCCTCGGGCGGCTGGTCCATCAGTTGCCGGACATGGCGATAGGCGGTGCGGGTCGCCGTGATGCGCCCTACCAGCTGCGAAATCTGCGCCAGTGGAGCGATGGCCCTGCCGGCCAGGATCGAGCAGGCGATGAGGCCGCCCAGCGTGAGTTCGTTGTCTGCCACCTGGAAGACCCCGATGATGACCACGCCTGCATAGCTGAGCATGCCGGCCGTGGTGGCGAATGTCGTGCCGACCGAGGAGATCAGCCGCTGCCGCATGTTGCTTTTCGCGTGTTCGCGCACGGCTTCGCGCCAGCGGCGCTTGAGCATGCCGTCTGCGCCGGAAACCTTCACATGCTCGATGCTCCCCACCGTTTCGATGAGGACCGATTGCTTGAGCAGGCCCTGACCCATGGTCTTGGCGGCGATGCGTTGCAGTGCTGGCTGCGAGGCGAGACCGACCAGGATGACGAGGGGCACCATGGCCGCAGGTACGACGACCACCCAGCCGCCGATCGCCCAGACCACTGCCAGCGTTATGACGATGAACGGCAGGTCCACGATCGCGACCAGCGTAGCCGAAGCGAAGAAATCGCGGATGGATTCCAGTTCGCGCATGATCCCGGTCAGCGCGCCGGTGGATCCCTTGCGCAGTTCAAGCCGCATCGCAGTCAGCCGAGCGAACACGTCTTCGCCCACTTCCTCGTCGATCCTCGCCCCGGCGAAATCGACGAAATAGGCGCGCAAGAGTTTGAGGATGAAATCGAACAAAAGGATGATGCCGAGGCCGATGGAAAGGGCCAGCAGCGATCCATAGGCCGCGTTGGGGACCACCCGGTCGTAGACCGTCATGGTGAAAAGCGCCGTGGCAAGGCCGAATATGTTGATCAGCGTGGCGGCGAGCGCGACCTTGGAATAGGTGCGCCAGTTGCGCCTGATCGGCTCGAAGAGCCAGTCGGCGATCCGCTTCTGCGGGATTTCGACGAGCGCCATATCGCTCACAGCGGCACCTCTTCCTCTTCGATCTTCAGCACATCGAGCAAGCGCCCGGTACGCAATAACAGGATATAGCGCGCGCGGTCGAGTTCGGTCAGCGCCTGGATATAGGCGGTCGCCGAGCGCAAATAGGCGTTCTGCGCCCCGGACACATCGAACAGCGTACCGCGCAATGCCCCGAAACGGGCGACGACGATATCGCGCGTCTGGCGGGACGCCTTGTAGGCTTCCTCCAGTGCGAGGACTTCCGCTTCGATCGCCTGGACATCGGACCAGGCGATCGAGGCATCGCGGCGGGCTTCCTCGCGAATTCGGTCGGCCACCGCATCGGCGGCGTCCGCCTCGGCATCGGCGGCCCGGGCCCGCGCCCAGACGCCGCCGCCCAGAATGCGCCAGCTGAGATTGACCGTCGCCCGCGTATCATAATCGTTTCGGCCGTCTTCGAAGATACCGTATCGACCGCTATCGATCCGGGCACTGACCTCGGGGAACTTGGCGGCTTCGGCGGCGCGCGATTCCTGTTTTCGGGCATCGGCGATGGCTTCCGCACCGCGCACTTGGGGCGCGCTTTCGGCCGCAAAGACGACGTATTCGCGCGTGAAGCGGGTCGCTTCCAGCATCGGGGGGCGCAGGAGCCTGTCGGGCGGGGCAAAACCGCTCAATTCCTCGAACCGGGCTTCCGCACTGGCCCGCCGCCGGCGGACCTGGGCGAGTTGCACCTCGGCCTGCGAACGCACGCTGGCAACGCGGACCCGGTCGCCTTCCGCCGATACACCGCGTTCGATACGGGTCTCCACGCCTTCGGCCAGGCCTTGCTGGGCTTCGACGAAGCCTTCGAGCAGCCTTTCGAGCGCCTGGAACCCGAACACCTCGGTCCAGGCGATGACCATGTCCCCGGCAACGCTTCCCGCCCGCGCTTCCCTTTCGAACCCCGCTGCACGCAAGCGGGCGGCAGCGGACTGCACCTGGCCGTCGACCCGTCCGAAATCGATCAGCTGCTGCGCGACCGAGAATGTGAAATCGATCCGCTCACGCGGACGCGATCGCTCGATGAGATTGAAAGGATCGTCGGAGAAATTGCGTTCGAGCGTCTTGAAGGCCGAAACGCCGATGTCGATCGTGGGCAGGTAGCCGCCGCGCGCTTCGCCGACCCGGGCCCTCGCGGCGCGTTCCAGCGCTTCCGCTTCGCGTTCGAACGGGCTTTCCTGCAGGGCGGACACCACGATCGTCCGGAAGGTGTCCGGATCGGCAGTGTCTTGTGCCAGACCGAGCACGGGATCGTTCGAGAAGTCGATTTCCAGCGGCTTGATTTCGGGCTGGGGCAGGGTCGGGTCCTCTTCCGCCTGCATCGCCGCATCCTGGGCGTGCACCGCTTGCGTGCCGACGACAGTCAACACGGCTATCAGCGCAATGGCGCTTCCGGATGCCCAGCAATTCATTTCCGCTCACGATCCCCCGGCCGCAGGCCCTAGCATCCTGAGCATATCAAGGCATCAATAAAAATGTCGGCCTTCCAGCACTATATTTAATGCCGGATAGAATTGTCAGTGACCAGTCTTGCCCGATCCGGCGGCCCGACCGTGTAACGCAACTACTCGAAAAAACTGGGTACCCGCTACCGGCTCGTTAACTTTCCTCGCTTACTTCGAAATCGAAAGGCGCATTCCGTCAAGGAGTGCGGGCGAGGCAAACTCCCGGGGCGGACGACCTAGCCCTGAATCCGTCACGGGAGGGGGCCGGACTGCCATACGGCGGTTCGGCCCCGAATTTTTTGGCGAAATGGTGAAGGGTGCGCCGGCCGCGCGACAGGCGTCAGTGCGTCAGCCGCTGGCGCATCCGGTAGCGACCGTTCTCGAAATGCTCGAAATACTGGTGCACATCGGGATGCGAGACCGGGCCGGCCAGCGAATCCGCGATGAGGTTCTGCTGGCTGACATAGGCGACGTAATCGTTCTCGTCGCTCTCGGCGAGGAGGTGATAGAAGGGCTGGTCGCGGCGCGGACGGATTTCTTCGGGGATCGATTGATACCAATCCTCGCTATTCGCGAAGACCGGGTCGACGTCGAAGATCACTCCGCGGAAATCGAAGTTGCGATGCCTGACGACATCGCCGATCGCGAAGCGTGTCTGGATACGGCGCGGCGCCTCGAGAGTGCGGCCTGCCTGTGCGGAGAAAAACGATGCCCGGTCCATGAATAGGCAGGATATGGTGCGCTGCGGCGACAAGACAAGGGTTGGTCGTCGCTCGTCCCCCGTTTTCGCCTGTAAAAGGGGTTGGCAAGCCGGATGAGCAAGG
>CAYOWF010000091.1:0-8425 GCA_964407585.1 uncultured Qipengyuania sp. | reverse complement strand
ACCCGGACGACGTGAACAAGATCGCGACCGACCTCGGCGTGCCCGAGCAGGAAGTCGTCAACATGAACCGCCGGATGATGATGGGCGGCGACGGATCGCTGAACGTGCCGATGCGCAATGGCGAAGACGGTTCGGGCGAATGGATGGACTGGCTGACGGACGACCGTCCGCTGCAGGACGAAACCGTCGCCGATGCCGAAGAAAAGGAAGTCCGCCACGATATGCTCATCGAAGCGATGGACAGCCTCAACGAGCGTGAACAGCACATCCTCACCGAACGCCGGCTGACCGAAAACCCGCAGACGCTCGAGGAGCTGAGCCAGGTCTACAACGTCAGCCGCGAACGTATCCGCCAGATCGAGGTCCGCGCTTTCGAGAAGTTGCAGAAGGCGATGAAGGCGATCGCCGGCGAAAGGCTTTTGCCGGGCGTCGCATAAACGCGAATAAATGGACAACGGGCGGCGCGGAAGGATGGACCTTTCGCGCCGCTTTCGCATAAGGACCGGACGATGCGGCGCCGCCTGACACTCTTCGCGTTCAAGCTTCTGCTGGGCCTCTTCGCGCTCAGCCTGCTGCTCGTAGTGCTGTTCAAATTCGTGCCCGTACCCGTCACCGCCACGATGGTCATGGACGGCAACGGGATCACCAAGGATTGGGAACCCCTTTCGGATATCGACCGCAATCTGGTGCGTGCCGTCATAGCGGCGGAAGACGGCAAGTTCTGCACCCATGACGGCTTCGATCGCGAGGCCATCGTCAAGGCCGCGGCGAGCAATGCTGCGGGCGGTCGCATACGCGGCGGGTCGACCATCAGCCAGCAGACCGCGAAAAACGTCTTCCTGTGGCAGGGAGGAGGCTATTTCCGGAAGGGGCTGGAGGCTTACTTCACTCTCCTTATCGAAAATGTCTGGGGCAAGCGGCGTATCATGGAAGTCTACCTCAACGTCGCGGAAACCGGCATCGGCACCTACGGTGCAGAGGCCGGGGCGCAGCGCTATTTCGGCAAGAGCGCTGCATCGCTGACCCCGCTAGAAGCGGCGCGCATGGCGGCGGCCCTCCCCCTGCCCAAGGAACGTTCGGTGAAGAACCCGAGGGGCTGGCTGCGCGGCCACGGCAATACGATCGCAGCACGCATCGGACAGGTCCGCCGCGACGGGCTGGACGCCTGTATCTACCAATAGCCAACGCCTCGTCGATCGCCTCGCCCGATGAATATCAGTGATTTAGCACTTGCCCACAAATTTGTATGATATAACATTGCAGTCCTGATATTCCGTATCAGGTTGATTTTAGCGGATTTTTCTTGAAGCCCTCTGCCGGTTTCGCTTAACCCGCCGAAAGCAGGTAGAGAGGGACAGCGTCGCAAGTGGGAATCGGACACAGTCACGACCACAGCCAGGAACAGGGCCATGGGCATTCACACGCCCCGGCGGACTTCGGTCAGGCCTTTCTCATCGGCGTGGTGCTCAACACCGCATTCGTCATTGTCGAAGCAGTCTTCGGCTGGTTGTCGGGCTCGATGGCGCTTATCGCCGATGCCGGGCACAATCTGTCGGACGTACTCGCCCTGCTGCTGGCCTGGGGGGCGAGCGTCGCGGCCAAGCAGCCTCCGTCCGGACGCTTCACCTATGGCTTCAAGAGTTCGACCATCCTTGCCGCGCTCGCCAATGCGGGACTGCTGCTGGTCGCCATCGGGGCGATCACCTTCGAGACATTCCACCGGATGGCGGAGCCCGCACCGGTCCAGGGTATGACCATGGTTGTCGTTGCAGGCATCGGCATTGCAATCAACACCGGCACGGCGCTGATGTTCTTGCGAGGGCGCGATCACGACATCAACGTACGCGGTGCCTTCCTGCACATGGCTGCAGATGCGCTGGTCAGCCTCGGTGTCGTGGTGGCCGGTTTCGCCATCCTCATGACCGGCGCGATGTGGATCGATCCGGTAGTAAGCCTTGTCATCGTCCTGGTCATCGCCTGGGGCACCTGGGGCCTGCTCAAGGACAGCATTGCAATGAGCCTGCTCGCAGTTCCCAAGGGTATTTCCGAAAGCAAGGTTCGCGGCTACCTTGCCGGCCTGGAAGGGGTGAAGGAAATCCACGACCTGCATATCTGGCCGATGTCGACGACCGAAACCGCGCTGACCGCGCACCTGGTCATGCCCGGCGGTCATCCCGGAGATGCCTTCCTCGGGGAGATAGCCAAGGAACTGCGCCATCACCATCGGATCGACCACCCTACCATCCAGATCGAGACCGAGCGCCTTCATGGCGTCGTGAATTGCTGATGCAGGCCGCCAGCAAGGAAGCCCGCGACAAGCTGAAGTCGGCTATGGTGCGACTCGCCGATGGCGACCGCAACGCTCTGGAGGAAATCTATCGGGCGACATCGGCGAAACTTTTCGGAATTTGCCTGCGTATCTTGAAGGATCAGAAAGAAGCAGAGGACGCCTTGCAGGACGTCTACCTTACACTCTGGCGCCGTGCCGATCGCTACGATCCCGAACGAGCGAGCCCGATCAGCTGGCTGGCCACCTTCGCCCGCAACCGCGCGATCGATCGGTTGCGCGTGGGCAAGGTGCGGTCCGGCAGCGTGCCCGAAGAAGAAGCCGCCCCGGTGAGCGATCCCGCACCGCTTGTGGAAGACATGCTGATCGATGCCGAACGCGACGCAAGGGTCCACACCTGCCTCGAGACGCTCGACGAGAATGCGCGCAATGCCATCCGCACGGCCTTCTTCGATGGTTCGACCTATGCGGAAATCGCCGAGGCCGACGATACCCCGCTGGGCACCGTGAAAAGCTGGGTGAGGCGCGGAATGATGAAACTCAGGAAATGTCTGGAGGGCGGAAAATGACCGATGACCTGAGCCCCGACGACGTCATGGCCGCCGAATACGCGCTGGGCCTGCTGGAGGGCGAAGAACTGCTCGCCGCCCGTGCCCGCGAAGCATCCGACGCCGCCTTTGCCGAAGATGTCGCACTTTGGAACCGGCGCCTCGCCCCGCTGCTCGATGACATCCCCCCGCAGACACCGCGCGAGGACGTGTGGCAGCATATTGTGCGCGAACTCGACAGCGCACCGAGCTCCGCCGAAGTGATCTCCCTCAATGCCAGCGTGAGGCGCTGGAAAGTGGCTACAGGGTTCGCTGCAGCGGCTGCGATCGCCGCCATTTCGCTGTTCGTCCTCACGCCCGCACAGACACCGGGCCCTGCGCCCGCTGTACCCGGAGCGATCGAGGCACCGTTGGCCGCATCGATCCCGATCGGGGACACCGCTTTGCGACTTGCCGTAACATACCTGCCCGAGCGAGAAGAACTGTTCGTTTCCGCAAGCGGGCTGACCGCAGACGGAGTCCACGACCACGAATTGTGGCTGGTCCCCCGGGACGAGGGCCCGTTGATGTCGCTGGGCGTCGTCGCGCCGGGAGAAGAGCGCCGTGTCGCGCTTTCACCGGAGATCGCAGCGCAAATGGCAGATGGCTCCGACCTCCTTCTTACGCGCGAGCCGCTCGGAGGAAAGCCGAGCGATGCCGAGGCCGGACCGGTCGTCGCGGAAGGTCGTTTGAAAAAAATCTGAGAAAACCTGCATCCGGCCCAATGGGGCCTTCGTAACTTCACGCACAAGTTGGACGGGGCTTGTTCGAAAGAGGAGTTACGAAAATGACCATTTCCAATCAGCTCAAGACTGCCGCCGCAGCTTCGGTTCTCGCGATGGGAGGCTTCGCTCTCGCCACCGCCACCCCTGCCGCGGCAGATCATCACGGATCGAAGCCTGCCAAGGCGCAGAAGAATATCGTCCAGACTGCAGTTGGCACGGGCGTGCACGAGACGCTGGTCGCGGCGGTCCAGGCAGCCGAACTTGCCGATACGCTGTCTTCGCCCGGCCCCTTCACGGTTTTCGCGCCGACCGACGATGCCTTCGCCGCGCTTCCCGATGGCACGGTGACCACGCTGCTCGAACCGCAGAACAAGCACGACCTGCAGGATATCCTCAAATATCATGTCGTCCCCGGTCGTGTGTCTGCCGCCCAGCTGTCGGCCGCCATCAAGCGTAACAGCGGAACCTACACTTTCGGCACGGTCGCCGGCGAAGAGCTGACAGCCAGCTTCTCAGGCGACAACAACATCGTGATCACCGATGGGGCGAACCGCACCAGCACGGTGACGATGGCAGATGTGAAGACCACCAATGGCGTGATCCACGTTACCAATGGCGTCTTCCTTCCCGGCTGATCGATCGAAGCAATCCCCTGTGCGGCCGAAGTACTTCCCCACCTAGGCCGTGCAAAAACCCCGCCCGGGCCGACAGCCCGGGCGGGGTCATTTTTTGCTCCATTCGTGAGAATGCGATCAGAAGCGAGCCTTCCCGCCGAGGTAGAAGTAGGTCCCCATCGGGCTGACCGGATAGGCCTGCTCGGTCACGAATGGCTTTTCGTTGAACACGTTGTTCACGCCGCCATACAGCGTGTAGCTGTCATTCACCTCGTAATTGAACGAGATATCGTGGATGAAGGTCTCGTCGGAGATCGCATTATCAGCGCTGAAGACGGTGCCGATATCTTCGATCTCAACCGAACGCAGCGCCATCTCGTCCAGATAGCTGGTCGACCAGGTGAGCGACAGGCCTTTCCAGTCCCAGGTCAGCGACGCATTCCCGGCCCATTCGGGACGCTGCAATTCGCCCAGTTCGGGGTCGATGCTGGTCAGGTCCGTGGGATCGAAGAAGCGGTTCAGCTTGTCGACCCAGGTTCCCGAAGCATTGAGAATGAAGCCGTGGTCGCCGAGGTCGAAGCGATACCGCATGGCCGCTTCGACACCGGCCGTTTCCAGCCGCGCGAAGTTGAGCGAAACCTGGCGCAGGAAGGTGAAGCCACCATTGGCCGGGTTACGATCGACGAGCGGGCAATAGATATTGTCGATCGACGCCGAGTCCACGCAGTTGTCGACGATATCCTGCGAGCTGACGGTCGAAATCGCGTCGTCGATTTCGATGTTGTAATAATCGACGCTGACCACGAAGCCGGGGACGAACCGCGGAGTCAACTGAACGCCCAGCGTATAGGTCGTCGCAGTTTCTTCCTGCAGGTCGGGGTTGCCGCTGATCGAACCTGAGAACCGGGCCGTAAGCGGGTCGACATAGCTGTAGGTGCCCGAACCCAGAGTCGGATCGAAACCGATATCGCTGAAGAAGGCTGCACAGTTTGCCTGGCGCAGCGCCGGGTCAGGAGCAGTTCCGATCACTGTCACGTCGCAAGGATCGACCGGGCGGAAGAATGCGCCCTGCGCCGGGTTGAACAGCTCGTTGATATTGGGCGCGCGAACGGCTTCCGAATAAGTTCCGCGCAGCAGGATATCCTCGATGGGCGAATAGATCCCGCTGACATTCCAGGTGAAAGCATTGCCGACGGTCGAGTAATCCGCATAGCGCGCTGCGGCGCTGATTTCGAACAGCTCCACACCCGGCACGCCGCTGAGGATCGGCAAGCGCACTTCACCGAAGAATTCGAATACGTCGAACTGGCCGCCCGAATTGTCGATCACCGATGCCGGGTCGAAAACGAGCGAGTTCTGCGCATTGGGAAGGTCACGAAGCAGGTCGCCTGCAGTGGCATCGGGCGTGGTGACCGGCACGACGCCGCGCACCAGCGGGTCGAACAGCGAAGAGCTGGTTTCCTTGCGGAATTCGGTACCGAGAACGAAGTCCACCGGGCCGCCCGGCAGGTTGAAGAACTTTGCCGTATCGCCGATCAGGATCCCGCTCAGGACGAATTGCTCGAGTTCGAATTCGTCAACCGTCGTAGCGGTAATGAAATCGATGGCTTCCTGGCTGATCCCGCCGACCCCGGCCAGGATATTGGCCGGGCGACACGAACCATCGCCGGGGTTGAAGGTAAAGAAGCCCGGATCGCCCGCCGGAATTCCGAAAGGCGTGGTATTCGGAGCGGTCGGATCGATGTCCGAACGACAGATGACGTTGCCGGTTCCGTCGTCCACGGCATCGATCGCAGCATAGAAACGGTCGAGGATGACGCTGTTGCGATCATAGCTCGTCTGCTTGAACTGGCCCCAGTTGGCAGACAGTTCGTAGCTCAGATTGTCCGTTATCTCGCCACGCAGGCCGCCGACGAAACGCAATGTTTCGAACTCGTTGCGATCGCGGTTGGGACCGAGGTCGGCAGGGTCTCGCGTGATGTAGAAGCCCTCTTCGGTGCCGTCGCCGAAATATAGCGGCTCGACATACGGCTGGAGTTCGGCGGGGATGTAAGGGTTGTCGGCCCGGATGGTCAGCAAATCGTAGAAGGTGTTCGGCTGACCCTGGAATTCGGCAGAATTCGATACGTATTTTCCTTCGAAGAATATCTCCGCCGAGCGGGAAAACTCATATTTGCTGTTCAGGTTGATCGACCAGCGCTCGGTCTCGGGAATGAGCGAATTCTCGTTGAAGTTGTTCTGGATGCCGTCCCCGCCGAACTGGTTGAACAGCCCGGTTACCTGACCGTCGGAATAGGGCGTGATGCTGCCATCGTCGTTGATGACCACGCAGCCGCCGGCCAGACCGAATGCCAGCGGCCAATAGAAGTCGAGGCTGTTGTATCCGACCGAAGACTGGAGGCAGTCGGCAGTGCCGTTGTTATCGAGGTCGCCGCCGAAGCCTCCGAAACCGAAGAGGCCCGGCGCAACCACACCACCTGCCGAAGACAGAGAGAAACGCGGATCGCCGGCGATGATGCGGCTCACGGCGCTTCCGGCACGATCGATCAAGGCCTGTTCCGTAGACGTCAGTGTCGGGGTCGTACCGAACTCGTCTTCATAGTCCGCGATGAAATCGGCTGCGCTTGGGATGATGAACCCGACCGGGAAACGTCCGGTGTCGAGCGAATAGAAGGCAGCGAAGTTCGGCGTGTCCCCGCCGATGTCCCCGTTCTGGAACCGCAGGGCCGGATTGCCCTGGTCGTCGAACACGCCGTTATCGCGAGTGAAGGAACGGTCGCCGAACTGGATTTCGTCATTGCGCGCATATTCGCCCGAAATGGTCACATTGCCGCGGCCATCCGCGAAATTGGCCCCCCAAGTCAGGTCGCCATTGATACGCCAGCCATCGCCCTTGTGCGAGATGCCGCTCTGAATATTGGCTTCAATGCCTTCGAAATCGTCGCGCAGATTGAAGTTCACCACGCCGGTGACTGCATCGGCGCCGTAAACTGCAGATGCACCGCCGGTAATCGTCTCGACGCTTTCGATGAGCGCGGTCGGGATCGAATTGATGTCTACGACCTGAGCGCCGGCAACGCCCGAAACGTGCCGGCGGCCATTGACGAGCACGAGAGTCCGGCCGGCGCCGAGGCCACGTAGGTTGAGCGTGGACTGGCCTACACCGAAGGCGAACACACCGTCGATCGAGGCGTCGCTCGTGGTCGAAGTCGAGAGCGCGGGTAGGTCGCGCAGGGTTTCCACTGCGTCGGAGCTACCGGACTGCTGGATCTGTTCCGCCGAGACCGAGGCGATCGGAGCAGGCGAACCGATGTTGGGGTCTCGAGCAATACGCGAACCCGTAACCACAATCGTTTGCGCTTCCTCACTTTCGGCGGGTTCTCCAGCATCCTCCGTCTGCGCCTGCGCAGCGAATGGGATGAGGCTGCTCGCCGCGAGGAGAAAAGCCGAGCGCTTGAAGATTGTTCTACTGTTCATACGAAACCCCCTATTGAGCCATTGTTGCAGTGCAACATCTAAGCGGGGGCGAACGCGGCTGTCCAGACCGCGCATCTCAGTTTTAGCAAATGTTGCTATTTCGCACCACTTCGATGGTCTCCCCTTCGAAATGGCAGGAAAATCAGGCCGCTTCTTCCTTCGGCCCATGGACCTGGATGGGGTCCTTCTTGCCTTCGACCACATCGGCATCGATGACGATTTCCGTCACACCGTCCATATCGGGCAGGTCGAACATGGTATCGAGCAGTATGCCTTCCACGATCGAGCGCAGGCCGCGGGCACCGGTCTTGCGGGCAATGGCCTTCTCGGCGATCTTTTCGAGCGCGTCCTTCTTGAAGGTGAGTTCCACGTTCTCGAGTTCGAACAGCTTCGCATACTGCTTGCACAGCGCGTTCTTCGGTTCGGTGAGGATGGTGATCAGAGCATCCGTGTCGAGATCGCGCAGCGTGGCGATGACCGGCAGACGGCCGACGAATTCGGGGATCAGCCCGAATTTGAGCAGATCTTCCGGCTCGCCCTTTTCGAGCAGTTCGCCGACGCGGCGCTTGTCCGGATCGGCGACATGCGCGCCGAAACCGATCGAACGCTTCTGCAGGCGGTCGGCAATGATCTTTTCCAGACCAGCGAATGCGCCGCCGCAGATGAACAGGATGTTCGTCGTGTCGACCTGCAGGAATTCCTGCTGCGGATGCTTGCGGCCACCCTGCGGCGGGA
>CAYOWF010000090.1:0-8462 GCA_964407585.1 uncultured Qipengyuania sp. | reverse complement strand
AATCCAGCCCTGTCCACCACCCGGCTTCCGGCGCATTTCGAAATATGTGGCCTATCGATCGGGCACGATCCGCTGAGGGGTCGAAGCTCCCAAATCGATGGACCTGCGCAGGGCCAAGCAGGACCCCTGCTATCTATACGTAGTTAATGAAAAATCGAATTCTGACTTGATTATCGGAATTTGTCAGAATGTCGGCAGGATTCGATGCGGTGAGGCGTGTATCATCTCGGAATTGGGGCGATGGCTACCGGGTTCTGCAGGGAGTGTTCCATGCTGAAATCAGTCATCAATACGAAGTTCGGGTCGCACCTAGCTCGTTTTGTCGGCATGCCGCAATCTGTGCATACCCCCGATCCCTTCCGCTATTTCACCGAGCGTGACGCGGCAATCGTCGTCGACCGGCGCGATGGCAGGGTCCTTCAGTGGCGCGGGAAGAATTGGCAGGCCGACGGCCGCAAATCGACCTATGTCTACGAGTGCGGCACGATCATGACAGCGGAAGAGTTTTCGAAGCGGTACGGCAGGGCCTCCAAGGCACTCCTGAAACTCGTCTGATCGAATTGCGCCCCCGTGCGCGTCTCCGCCGGCGATCGATCCGGCAAAAATAAGCGAAAAGATGGTGGGCGCGGCAAGGATTGAACTTGCGACCCCACCCGTGTGAAGGGTGTGCTCTACCACTGAGCTACGCGCCCGCCCTCATTCGGCAACGACCGCCGGGCAGGGGCGCGCCTTTACGCGGCGAATCGGCGCATGGCAAGCGCAGGCTTGCAGCCGATCAGTCGGTGAAAAACGCCGCCAGCCTGCCGAGGAAGCCGTCGAAACTGCGCCCTCCCTGTGCCCGCGCGAGGGCGGGCGAAGGACAGGCCAGGCAATAGGCCTGGACACCTTGGGCGCCGAGCAGGCGCTGGGCATCCATCACCGCCATCCCTATTGCCGCGCGCTGCTGGCCAGCGAGCACGGCAAAGACATCGCGCCCACCCGTATCTTCTTCCCCAATCAGCCATTGGCGCAGGATCGTGTCGGCAGTGCTTTCTCCGTCGCCTAGGTAATAGGCCGACCATTCTCCGTCGCCCAGTTCAGCCTGGCCGGCGACCCATGCGAGCGCATCGTCCATCCCGCCATATTCGTCGACGAGGCGCAATTGCCGCGCGGTGCCGCCATCCCACACACGCCCCTGACCGACGCGATCGACCTGTTCGAGCGACATCTGGCGCGATTCCCCGACGCGGGTGATGAAATCGGTGTAACCGTCCTCGATGCTTGCCTGCAGGATCCGGTCGACTTCGGGCGTAAAGCCCCCGACAGGGTCGGGCTGGCCGGAGAGCGGGCCGGTCTTAACACCGTCGCTGTTTACGCCGATGCT
Organism: uncultured Qipengyuania sp.; assembly: GCA_964407585.1. Classification (GTDB taxonomy): domain Bacteria; phylum Pseudomonadota; class Alphaproteobacteria; order Sphingomonadales; family Sphingomonadaceae; genus Qipengyuania. The sequence continues at coordinate 7,099 of CAYOWF010000090.1, read as the reverse complement.
GGCGGCGGCATCCTCGAAGGTCGGGATCATGGCGAAGATTCCGATGGAACCCGTAATGGTTTCGGGTTCGGCAAAAATCCGGTCGGCGGGGGTCGCCACCCAATATCCGCCGCTGGCCGCCACATTGCCCATCGAGACGGCAACGGGAATGTCCTTCGCCTTGTGCCGCAGAATGGCATTGCGAATAACCTCGCTGGCGAGGGCCGAGCCGCCGGGAGAATCCACGCGTACGACAAGGCCCGCCAGGTCGCGGTCCAGTGCTTCGTCGAGCAGGTCCGCGATGCGAGAGCCACCTGCAGTGCCGGGGCCTGCATCGCCGTCGACGATGTTGCCAGCCACGGTCACGACGCCGATTTCCTTACCTTCCTTCGGCCAGGGATTTTCCTGCAGCCAGGCGGCGAGAGTTGTCGAGGGATAGGCGCCAGGCGTCTCGTCCCAGTCATCCTCGCCCACGAGTTCGGCGACACGTTCGCCGAATTCCACGCGTGAGCCGAGCTTGTCGACAAGTCCCGCATCGAGTGCGGCGGTGGCAAGGTCGCCGTCGGCGGCTTCGACCCACTCGGCAGGGCTGCCGCTCACGCCTACGATATCGGCCGAGGGGCGGGCCTTCTTCACCTTGGCCTGCCATTCTTCCCAGAGCGCGCCATAAAGAGCCTGCGCATTCTCGCGCGCAGGGTCCGACATGCCGCTTTGCGTGTAAGGCTCGACTGCACTCTTGTAGGTGCCGACCTTGTAGACCCTTGCATTGACGTTCAGCTTTTCGAGCAGGTTCGCGAAGTAGAGCCGGTTGCCGCCCGGTCCCGCGACGATGGCGCCACCCATGGGATCGAGCCAGACTTCGCTTGCATGTGCGGCCAGGAAGACACCGTCATCGGCATAGGCGGTGGCATAGGCGAGCACAGGCTTGTCTGCCGCCCGCACCCGATCGAGCGCCGCGCCTACCTCTGCCAGATGAACCTGACCGGCGCCCAGGAAACGATCGAGGTCGAGCACAACGGCACCGATGCGCTTATCCGAGGCTGCCGCATCGATCGCGCGAACCAGGTCGCGGGCCTGGTATTCGCCCACCGGCGCGCTGCCCGAAAGCAAGGCTGCGATTGGGTCTATCGGTGTGCGTTCTTCAACGATCACGCCATCGAGTTCGAGCAGAAGCGCACCTTCGCGGACCTGCGCGGGACTGGGCCGCGCCGTCAGCACAGCGAAGAGCAAACCGAAAAACAGCAACATGAACAGGAGGACGAGCCCGTCCTTGATGCCGACCAGCAAGCGCCAGACCTTACCCGCAAAATGCATATGAAACCGTCCCGTCAAGAATGTATGCCGACAGACCTAGGCGAGCCGTTCGCGCTATTCCACCGGAATATACGTAAGAGGTCGATCGCTCTCGACGAAGGGCGGACGGGCTGGCTGTTGGCGAGGCGGACCGCTTCCCCGCGCCGCGCAAGGCATCTCGCCCATTGCCAGCCACGTTTCCCGCGCCTAAGGGCATGGCTTTAATGACACGCTCGGACACTTCGCCGCATGCGGCCCGCTATCCTGCGGGATCGCAGGCCTTTCCGCATCGCGACCTGCTCGGCATCGGGCAGCTCGAACGGCACGAAATCCTGTTCCTGCTCGACGAGGCGGAACAATGGGTCGAATTGAACCGGCAACGCAGCAAGCATGTCGACGAACTTGCCGGCCTCACCATCATCAATGCCTTCTTCGAAAACTCCACGCGCACGCTGCTGAGCTTCGAAATCGCCGGCAAGCGACTGGGCGCGGACGTCGTCAACATGCACGCCGCCCAATCGAGCGTGAAGAAGGGCGAAACTCTGATCGACACGGCCATCACGCTCAACGCGATGCGCGCCGATGCCATCGTCATCCGCCACGGCTCGAGCGGGGCGACGGGGCTGATCGCCGACAAGGTCAATTGTCCGGTGCTGAATGCGGGCGACGGACAGCACGAACACCCCACACAAGCCCTGCTCGATGCATTGGCCTTGCGCCATGCCCTGCGTCAGCGGGGCGAGCACGCGGACGACTTCACCGGCCAGACCATCGTGATCTGTGGTGATATCCTGCACAGCCGGGTGGCGCGCTCGAACCTCCTGTGCCTCCAGGCTCTCGGGGCTACGGTGCGACTTTGCGCGCCGCCTGCGCTGATGCCGGCAGGCATCGAAGCGATGGGGGCGGAGGCCTTCCACGATTTCGATGCCGCGCTGGAAGGGGCCGACGTGGTGATGATGCTGCGGCTCCAGACCGAGCGGATGAGCGGCCAGTTCATTCCGTCGGCGCGCGAATACCACCACCTCTACGGGCTCACCAAGGCGCGCCTCGATCGGGCGAAGGACGATACGCTGGTGATGCATCCCGGCCCGATGAACCGCGGAGTGGAAATCGACAGCGAGGTGGCGGACCTGATCGATCGCTCGATCATCACGCAGCAGGTCGAAATGGGCGTGGCGATCCGCATGGCCTGTCTCGACGTGCTGACCCGACGCACGCGTGGGGTCGAAGGATGGGGAGGCGCAGCATGAAGCAGTCAGGTCCCATTACGATCGGTAATGCGCGCATCGTCACTCCCGATGGGGTGTGCGATGGCTCCTTGCGCATGGAAGGCGGCAAGATTGTCGGTATCGGCGATACGCACGCTTCCGATGGAGAAACGATCGATGCGCGCGGCAAGTTGCTTGCGCCGGGGCTGGTCGATCTGGGAGTGTTCGCGGTCGACAAGCCGGCCTTCCATTTCGGCGGTATCACGCGCGCGGCCTTGATGCCCGACCAGTCGCCGCCGCTCGATTTGCCGAGCCGGGTTTCCTACATCTCCAAGAGCGGCAAACCCGATTTCTGGGTCCACCCGCTCGCCGCCGCGACGCGGGGTCTGGAAGGCCAAGAAATCGCAGAGATCGCGCTGATGCGCGAAGCTGGCGCGAAAGGTGTCGCCACAGGTCGCAAATGGATTTCCGATACCGGGGCGATGCTGCGACTGCTGCAATATGCCGCCATGCTCGACATGCCCGTCATCGCCCATGCGGAAGATGCTGCGCTGGCTGGCGAGGCCGTTGCCACGGCCGGTGAATATGCGACGCGCAGGGGCCTGCCGAGTGCGCCTGCCGAGGCCGAAGCCATCGCCATCGCCCGCGACCTTGCCCTGGCCGAAATGGCCGACGCGCAACTGCATTTCCGCCAGGTGACTACGAGGGCGGGGCTGGATCTCGTCCGCAAGGCCAAGGGGGCGGGGCAGCGCGTGACCGCGGGCGTGACGCCCGCCCATTTCATGCTTTCGGACCTCGCTACGGCCGAATTCCGCACCTTCGCCCGCCTGTCGCCCCCGCTCCGCTGCGAGGACGACCGTCTCGCAGTGCGCGAGGCGATTGCCGACGGGACTATCGACGTGATCTCCAGCGGCCACGATCCGCGCGGGCCGGAGGACAAGCGACTGCCCTTTGCCGACGCCGAACCTGGAATGGCCGGTGCGGAGACGCTGCTCGCCATGGCTCTTTCGCTGGTGCGCGACGAGGTAATCGACATGACGCGCGTGTTCGAACTGGTCGCCGGTAACCCGGCACGCCTTCTGGGCGTGGAAGCGGGAAGCCTGACCGAAGGCTTGGAAGCCGACGTTGCGCTAATCGATACCGACAAGCCCTGGGTCATCCAGAGCGAAAGGATGGCGGCAACGGCAGGAAATACCCCCTTCGACGGCCAGCCGACGCAGGGCCGCGTCATCGCGCTGTGGAAGGGCGGGGTCCCGATCGAATTGTAAGCGCCAAGAGAAAAGGCCCCTCCCGGACGTATCCGGAAGGGGCCGAAGGCTCGGTGGTATTGCTTGGCGCCAGATTCAGCGCGCTGCGACCCGGACTTTCCCGTTGTCGAGCAGAGCGCCCGGCAGCGGATTGTCCTTGGCGTAGGCGATGCAACCGCCGCCCTTGCCCTTGACGCTTGAGCACATGGCCCGCGCCGAATCCTTGGCATATCCGACTGCGGCGACGCGGTAGTAGATCTTGCCGTTCACACGCGCCTTGCTGATCACGCGCTCGGCATCGCCGAGTTCGGGATACATCTGCTGGAACTTGGTCCAACCCAATTCGGCATCGGCCATGGTGAAGTAAGAGCCGAGCTGGATGTTGTAATCACCCTTGGCGAGCGAAAGGCGGGGCGCAGCGGCCGGAGCCTTGCGCGCGGCAGGTGCCTTTGCTGCAGGGGCGGGCGCCTCTGCAAAAGATTGGGCGACGCTCGGAGCGGGCTTGGCAGCCGGAGCAGGCTCGTTCGGGAGCGAAGCGATGATGACCGCTTTAGGTTCATCTTCACTATCATCACGCGTATCGAACACGATACGTTCGATCGGAGCCGATTCCGTGGCGGGAAGCTCTTCCGCATAGGCGAAGTCGCTATCGGCAGCGCCGGTATCGACATTCTCCGATGCGAGCATGTCTACGCTCGGATTGTTGTTCAGCGCGAGCATGGCCGGCTGGCCCGGATCGTCTGCGATGTCGACCTTCAGCAGGCTGGCGACGCGGGTGCGATAGAGTTCGGGACGCGCGATGGCACCCCATTCGGCCATGCGGTCGCCGACCTTGTCGGCGGGTACGTCCTCGGCAACCATGACGCGTGCTTCGCGCCACTGGCCGCTCATGGCATAGGCATAGGCGAGGTTCTGACGAACCTTGGCAGTATTGTTGCCCGCACGAAGCGTGTTCGAGAGGACGTGCACGCCGCGCTGCGGCTGGCCTGCCAGGGCGATCGCCAGGCCGTAATCGGCCGGGTCGAGCGCTGCTTCATTGCTTTCGAGCACGTAGATGGCCTTGGCGCGGTCGCCCATGCCGGTCAGTGCAAGCGAAAGGCTGATAACGGTACGCGGCGAACTGTCGCCCAGCGCAATCGCATCCTCGAAAGTCTGTGCAGCCGATGCGAAACGGCCCGCTTCGAGATAGGCATTGCCCAGCAGAGTGCGGGTATAGGCATCGCGCGGGCTGGCGAGAACGGCAGCCTCGGCGTGGTTCACGGCCTTGTCGGCCTTGCCCTTGGCAAGCGCGACTTCCGCCTTGCCGCTCGATTCGGCGAACGACGGCGCAACCTTGCCGCTGCACCCCGCAAGCGCGGTGGAAGCAAGCGCCGTCGTAACGGCGAGCCGGATAAAGGTTGAGTTCCTGGTCGTCATTTTCTTACCCCTCAAAAGGCGATCCCACGTCCTTCAAGTTTCAATTCGGCTTACGCTGCACTTGGGCAGCGAGCATGGCGATTTCCGGCATTTCGGCCAAAAGGCCGTCGAGAGCGTCGGTAACCAGCTGCTGGGCGCTGCTGCCGCGTACGGTGCAGGCCAGGCGCAGCATCAGGTGACGCTCCGGATCGAGTCGCAGCGTGAAGGCTGCACGCTTGCCTTTGGCGGCCGCTTTCGAACGGGCCGGGGCAGGCTTGATGGATTTGGGAAGCACGACTTTTGCGGCAGCTGCCGGCGCGGCAGGGCCCTGGTCGTCTTCCACATCGTCTTCATTATCGGCGTGGACGTGCTTCTTGCCTTCCAGCTGGTCGGCAATGCGGTCGAGCGATTCGCGAACCTGGTTCGGTCCCTTGGCGGCGTCTTTCGACTGCAGCGGATTGAACGACACCACGCGGCCCGAAGTATCGTCGTCTTCGCCATCGACCGGCTCGCGCTCGTCCAGCGGAGGCAGGGCGGGCTTCTTGATCAGAGTCGATTCGGCGAGCGAACCCGATCCGGCAGCGGTGCTGCGCGATGCGGTGGCCTGTTCGAGCTGGCCGGGCGCATCTTCGCCCATGTCGTTCCAGCCGAGATCTTCGAGATTGGCTGCGGCCGCTACGCCGTCGACCGGCCCGAGAGCCGCCGACTGCGGACGCATGGCAGGCTTGGCGCCGCCCTTGCGTGCGAGCAGGGTGGAAGAAAGAGAAGCGAAATTGGCGTCTGACATCCGGCTGGCCTCCGCCTTTCCTTAGCTAATGCTCTTACTGGGCGACCCGACGGCCGAAGCCACCGGCGGGACGATAGGCACCGGGCTGCTGGGCCTGCTGGCCGGGAGCGGCGAAAACGGTGCGACGGAACTGCTTTTCCAGTCGATCGGAGATGTATTTCCACAATGCCGTGACCTCGGCAGCCGAACGGCTTTCCGGGTCGACTTCCATCACCGTGCGGCCATCGATCATCGAGGCGGCGAAATCGGTGCGGTGGTGGAGCGTGATCGGAGCGACGGTGCCGTGCTGCGACAGCGCGACGGCGGCTTCCGAAGTGATCTTCGCCTTGGGGGTGGCCGCATTGACCACGAAGATCAGCGATTTTCCTGCCCGTTCGCACAGGTCGACCGTGGCGCCAACGGCACGAAGATCGTGCGGGCTGGGGCGAGTCGGGACGACGATGAGTTCCGCGACCGAGATGACCGATTGGATGGCCATGGTGATCGCCGGCGGCGTGTCGATGACCGCAAGCTTGAAGCCCTGCTGGCGAAGGATCGCCAGGTCGGCTGCGAGGCGAGCCACGGTAGTCTGGGCGAAGGCGGGCAGTTCCGCTTCACGTTCGTTCCACCAGTCGGCAAGCGAGCCCTGCGGGTCGATGTCGATCAGGACGACCGGGCCTGCGCCCGCTCGCTGGGCCTGAACGGCCAGATGTCCGGAGAGCGTGGTTTTACCCGATCCGCCCTTCTGCGATGCCAATGCCAGTACACGCAAGGCTAGGTCCCCCTGTAGGCCTGTATCTTCTACTCGTGCCGCATGTTTGCGACGGTCTCGAAATGGGGAAATCGCAGACTACCCCTAATTTAGGGTTAATAACGTTCAACAAACTGGCTCGTGAGAGCGTGCCGGATGCCGTTAAACCCCGTTTGCCTTCGCCTTGGTCGCTCGGCGTCGAAGGCCTTGCGATTTCACCGAAAGCTGTGAACTCCACCGAGAGCGGGGATGCCATTCGGCGACCCGCACTCTAGGACTTCGAAACCTACTCTAGGGGCAAGGGGTAAACAGATGATGTCGAAGCATGAATCCGCTGCGGCGACGCCAGATGGTCCGCAACCGGTCGCTGCGACGGGTGATCGCATCGCCAGTCTCGACTTCATACGCGGGATTGCCGTCATGGGCATCCTTGCCGCCAACATCTTTGCGATGGGCCAGC
>CAYOWF010000089.1:0-8467 GCA_964407585.1 uncultured Qipengyuania sp. | reverse complement strand
ATGCTCGATACCAGCAGGCGCTTCGCCTATAACGAAGATCACGAGGCCTTCCGCGACACGGTGCGCAAGGTCTTCGCCGAACACATGACTCCCTATCTCGACCAGCATGAGGAAGAGGGCATCGTCCCGCGCGAGGCGTGGAAGGCGCTTGGCGATGCCGGCATGCTGTGCCCGACGGTCAAGGAAGAGAACGGTGGCCTCGGCCTCGACTTCGGCTTCAACTGCGTGCTGTGCGAGGAACTGTCCTACCTCGGCTCCTCGGCCGGTTTCACGCTCCAGAACGACATCACCGCCAATTATTTCGAACGCCTCGGCAGCGACGAGCAGCGTGCGAAATACCTTCCGGGCATGGTGAGCGGCGACATCATCACCGCCATCGCCATGACCGAGCCCGGCGCGGGGAGCGATTTGCAGGGCATTCGCACCACAGCGGTCCAGGATGGCAACCATCTCGTGATCAACGGGTCGAAGACTTACATTACCAACGGCCAGAACGCCGATTGCGTGATCGTCGTCGCCAAGACCGACCCGAGCCAGGGCGCCAAGGGCACCAGCCTGGTGCTGGTCGATGCCGATACGCCGGGCTTTGAGCGCGGGCGCAACCTCGACAAGATCGGCCAGCATTCGGCCGATACTTCCGAACTCTTCTTCAACGATTGTCGCGTGCCCAAGACGAATATCCTCGGCCAGGAAGGCCGCGGGTTCATCCACCTGATGGAAGAACTGCCGCAGGAACGGCTGGGCATTGCCGTCGGCGCCCAGGCATCCGCCCAGCGGGCGTTCGACGAAGCGGTGAACTTCACCAAGGACCGCAAGGCCTTCGGCCAGACGGTGTTCGAATTCCAGAACACCAAGTTCACGCTGGCGGACCTCGCGGCCAAGCTGCAGGTCGGCTGGGCGCATCTCGACTGGGCGATCCTGCGCCACCTCGAGGGCGAACTGACCACCGACGAGGCTTCGGCGGCCAAGCTGTGGCACACCGACCTCCAGTGGGAAGCATGCGATGCTGCGCTGCAGCTGCATGGCGGGGCCGGCTATATGAACGAATACGCCATCGCGCGCCTGTGGCGCGATGCGCGCGTGACCCGCATCTTCGGCGGGACGAACGAGATCATGAAGGAAGTGATCAGCCGTTCCATCTAGGATTGGAGAGAGACGCGTGACGGACCCGCTCGATTTTTCCGGCAAGACCGCCCTCGTCATCGGAGGGACGAGCGGGATCGGAAACGGTATTGCGCAGGGCTTTCGCGAGGCCGGAGCGAATGTCCATGTTACCGGCACGCGCGGTACTGCAGAGGATTATCCGGACAGCGAGATGGAGGGCCTTTCCTTCCATTCGCTCGACGTATCGGATCGCGATGCAGTGGATGCCTTCGCCTGGCCCGACAGGCTCGACGTCGTCGTGCTGTGCCAGGGCATCGCACGCTACGGGCGCGAGGAATTCACCCGCGAGGGCTGGGACGCGGTGATGGCGGTCAATCTCGACAGCCTGCTCGATTGCGCCAATGCCACGCGGCGCAAGCTGGCCGATACCGGCGGTTCGCTGATTATCGTAAGTTCGATCGGGGGCTATCGCGGCCTGATCGGCAACCCGGCCTATGGCGCGAGCAAGGCGGGCGCGATCAGCATGGTGAGATCGCTGGGGGTTGCCTTCGCCGACGACGGCATCCGCGTGAACGGCATCGCGCCGGGCTATGTTCATACGAAGATCAACGACGCCTTTCTCAAGGACGAGAAGTTCCAGCGGCAAACCATCGCCGCCACCCCGCGCGGGAGGCTGGGCCTGCCTGCGGACATGGCAGGTGCCGCGCTCTTCCTCGCCTCGCCGCTCGCCGACTTCATCGTCGGCCAGACGATCAGCGTCGATGGCGGCATAGCGCTTTCGTAGCGAAGGATTTTCCTACACCCGCATTCGGTGCCAAAAGAACCGGATCGGGCGAGAGTTTCTCCGCTTCTCCAGACGGTGTCAACTTCGACAATTCGGGAAACCAGAGGAGAAAACAGAAAGTTATGGATGTAGGAAAGCATAAGGGTGTGTCACCTTTGTCAACTTCGCAGGAAGCGATTGCAGGCGGGTAGAAACAGGAGCAGCGACCCATGGAATACGTCAATCTCGGACCCAGCGGCCTCAAGGTCTCGCGCCTCTGCCTCGGTTGCATGAGCTATGGCGACACGACCAGGGGCTGGCACGGCGACTGGGTGCTGGGCGAAGAGGAAAGCCGCCCCTTCATCCGCGAGGCGGTGGAGGCGGGCATCAATTTCTTCGACACGGCGAACATGTATTCTAAGGGCGCATCGGAAGAGGTAATCGGCAAGCTGCTGCCCGAATTCACGCACCGCGACGAAATCGTCGTGGCCACCAAGGCCTTCCTGCCCTGGCGCAACACGCCCAATGCGGGCGGCAATTCGCGCAAGAGCCTGTTCCAGGCGATCGACGACAGCCTGGCGCGGCTGAAAATGGACTATGTCGACCTGTTCCAGATTCACCGCTGGGACGAGACCACGCCGATCGAGGAAACGATGGAGGCTCTGCACGACATCGTGAAGGCGGGCAGGGCGCGCTATATCGGCGCGTCTTCGATGCAGGCATGGCAATTCGCCAAGGCGCAGGAAGTCGCCCGTGCGCGCGGCTGGACCGGGTTCATATCGATGCAGAACCACGTGAACCTGCTCTACCGCGAGGAGGAGCGCGAGATGATCCCGCTGTGCCGGGACCAGGGGGTCGGCCTCATTCCGTGGTCGCCGCTGGCGCGCGGCAAGCTCGCCCGGGCGTGGGACGAAAGCACGGTGCGCAGCGAGACCGACGGGTTCGGCAAGACGCTCTATACGCAGAATGTCGATGCCGATCGCGAGGTGATCGAAGCGGTGGGCGCGATCGCCGATGCACGCGGCACATCGCGTGCGACGGTCGCGCTGGCGTGGCATTTCGCGAAAGGCATCACGGCCCCGATCATCGGCGCGACCAAACCCGGCCATATCGGCGCGGCTGTCGATGCGATGACGCTGGGGCTGAGCGAAGAGGAGGTGGAGCGCCTCGAAAAACCCTACCGTCCGAAGGTGCCCGTCGGGGTGGCTTCGACCGCGCCCGGCTTCGGCAAGGTGACGCTCAGGGGCTGAATTTTCGCCCAGTGTTACAAAGGGCATTGGGCGGTCACACACGAGTCACATTGGTGCGTCATCGCTGGGCGGTACCAGGGGCCTAGGGGACGCTCGACCCGTGCAAGTGACCACGATTTTGATGACTGGCGAAGAGGCCGCGAACTTCGCGGATTTCGACCATGGCGAAATGCGCTTCGTCTTCGACCGCCTGACCGCGGCCGGTCCGCAGCGATTGCTCGAAGGGCCCGTCTGCGCCTTCGTCGATTGGGTGATGGACGAGATGTCCGGCCTCGAAATGTGCCGCCGCCTGCGCGCCGATCCGCGCACCGCAGAGGCGCACATCACCATCATCCTGGAGCGATGCGATCCCGAGGACAAGCGCCGTGCGCTGGCGGTCGGTGCGGACGATTACATGAGCGGCCCGGTCGAGCGTACGATCGTCCTCGACCGCGTACTCGCGCTCGGCACGGGGCGGGCGGCGACGGTCTCGACCAAGCCGTTCCAGCTGGGGGATCTGGAGATCGATCTCCCCGCCCTGCAGGCGCGCTGGCAGGGCAAGCCGATCGCGCTGCGGCCCAACGAATTCCGCCTGTTGCGCTTCTTTGCGGAGAACGCCGACCGTGTGTTGAGCAGGAGCGAGCTGATCGATGGCCTCGGCAAGCAGGAACCGCCGATCGACGAACGGACGGTCGATGTGTGGATCGGACGGCTGCGCCGCGCCTTGCGCGATGTCGGCGCGGGGGAACCGATCCGCACCGTGCGCTCGCTCGGCTACGTCTACGACAGCCACTGACACCGGACGAAAAAAGAGGGGCCGCTTCGATGAGCGGCCCCCCGGCCAGTCTACTTCCGGGTGGAAGAGGGGTCAGAACTTGATCGATGCGCCGAGGCTGAAGCTGCGGCCGACATCATAGCTGTTGATCTCGATGCGATTGGTGCCGTTGGTCTGGAATTCCTCGTGGTCCTGGCCGGTGAGGTTGCGGGCCTCGAATTTCAATTCCACCTCGGTTCCGGCCAGTTCGAAACCCTGCCGCACCACGAAATCGAGCTGCAGGCCCGGTTCGTCGATGATGTCGGGCAGCGGCCCCGCGCCGCGGCTGGTCACCCGCTCGCTGGCATATTGCAGCAGGAGGGTGAACTGGCTGAGCCGATCGAGATCCTCGAGGCCCAGCTGAAGGTTGACGAGATGGTCCGACTGCCCGGTGAGCGGCACGCCGTCGTCGAAGAAATTCCCAGCCGGCTGGTCGGCAAAGGGGAAGACTCGTGCGATGTCGTCTTCGCCCACTTTGATCTCCGACTGGGTGTAGGTGTAATTGGTGATGGCGACCAGCTGCTGGCTGTCGAACCAGCCGCCCAGATCGAACAGGTCCACAGTGTACTGGAATTCCGCCTCTGCGCCGTAGAGTTCCGCCTGCGGGGCATTGGCGAAACCGCTGACGATCTCGTTGTCGCTGAAGCTGGTGAACACTTCGATCGGGTTCGTGATGTCCTTGTAGAAGCCGGCAATGCTCGCACGGCTTCCGCCGCCCAGGTAATATTCCGCCCGGACTTCGTAATTGGTCAGCTCGCTGTCGACCAGCCGCGGGTTGCCGTTGAACTGGCGGTTGGTTTCGGGATCGAAATAGGTCTGGAAGATGAGCTCGCGGAACTGCGGGCGGGCGATGGTCTTCGATGCGCTGGCGCGGAACTGCAGGCTGTCGGTCGCTTCCCAGGTGAGCGTGCCGCCGGGAAGCCAATAGTCGTTCTCCAGCAGCGTGCCGCTGTTCGAACCCAGTGGCTCGGCGAAGACCTCGATCGCTTCCACCGATTGCACCGCATCTTCATACCGCACGCCGACATCGAGCGACAGGCGGTCGAAGGGGCGCAGGTTGACCTTGCCGTAGGCGGCCTGGATTTCCAGGGCGGCGGCGAAGGCGGGGTCGGCCTGCGTCGTTTCGAAGATGTTGAGTTCGTAGGGACCGATCCCGGCAGCTTGCTGCGCATCGCGGTCGAAGGCGAGGTCGATCAGCGCATCGCCGAGGAGATTGTCCGGCCGGAACACGCCGAACGCCTGCGGGAATCCGGACGATGCGCGAATGTCGAACTCGCGTCGGGAGGAGGTGCGGTCGGTATCGGTATAGGCATAGCCGATCGTGGCATTCAGCCAGTCGGTGAGGACATAGCCGACATCGACTCCGCCGTACCACAAGTCTTCGGTCAGGTCGCTGAAGGAGACGGTGGCCCGCCCGCGCTGGTTGTCGAGCAGGTTGAGATAAAGTTCGCCGAAAGGATCGTTCGGGCTGTCGACGGGGCGCGAATAGGCGAATGTCCATTCGAAGGGCGCTTCGCGCTGCGTTTGCGCATAGCCGCCGCGCAGGTCGATCGACAGGTCGCCGAATTCCAGTTCGCCGACGAACTGGCTGTTGAACAGCTGCCGTTCGAACCAGGAGGTGTCCTGGACGAAATCCTGGTCGTCGTTCTGGAAATCGATGCCTTCCTCGAGCGAAGCGCGCTTAAGCGTGTCGTGGATATAGACATTGGTGAAGCGGAACTTGTGTTCGGCGATTTCGAAGCCGAAGCCGAGCAGCCCGTTGACCAGCACGCGATTGTCGGTGGCGAACTCGCGGAAATCGCTGTCGAGTTCGAGTTCCGCATTCGACGCGGTCTGCTTGGTGATGAAGCGATTGCGCCACTTGTTGCTGATCGAACCCGTGGCGATGATCCCGAGTACGCCGTCCGATCCGATATCGACGGAGGTCCCGGCCGTCAGTCCGGCGCTGAAGTTGGCCGGGAGGTCGCCGATCTTCTGCACGAGATAGAGGTTGGGATCGTTGATATCCTTGAGGATGCCGACCGTATCGACGTTTTCGTCATTGATGCGGGCACCGCTGTCGAAGAAACCCTGCAGCGCGGCGTAATTCTCGACGTTGCGGCGGCCCTGGTCGAAACCGGTCCAGTCCCAGTCGCCTCCGAAATAGGAGTAGCCCGGGCCGAAAGTGGTCTCGCTGTCGCCGGACAACGATCCGCTTACGGTCAGGAAGCTCTCGGTCGGGATGGCGCGGGTGGTAAGATTGACCACCCCGCCGCCGAATTCGCCGGGGAAGTTGGCCGAATAGGTCTTCTGCACGAGGCTCGATGCAACCACGCTGGTCGGGAAGATGTCGAGCGGTACCACGCGGCTGAGCGGCTGTGGCGAAGGCAGCGGCAGGCCGTTGAGGAGGGCGAGCGAATAGCGGTCGCCGAGGCCGCGGACATAGACGAGACCGCCCTGCTCGGAGAGGCCGGTGGTCCGGCCGAGAGCGCCGGCAATGTCGCCTTCGCCGGTCCGGGCGATGGTGGCCGTGTCGAGAACCGTGACGACCTGCGGAGACGCGCGCGTCACGTCGCGGTTGCGGCGACCGGTGACGACGATCGTCCCGCCGGGAATGGAAATGTCGGGCTGCGCTTCCTCCTCGGCGTCCTGCGCCGGTTCCTCTTCGGGAATTTCCTCTTCGGTCGTCGGAGGCCCTTCCGCCCCGGTGCTCTGCGCGAATGCGGCGGCGGGGAAGGTCAGGGCGGTGGAGAGCAGGAGCAGGGCGGAAAGCTGCTTGCCGGATGACATGGGATTGACCCCCTCAATCAGGTCGGAAACTGGAAAGTGGCAAAGGGGCGGGGACGCGTTTTGCAGCGCGCCCCCGCCCTTCAAGTTGGTGCTCAGTCGTAGACCGGCAGGCTCGTGCAGGCCGATGTGGCGTCGTCGAAGGTCACGGTGCTGGATTTGCAGGTCCAGCCGTTCACCCAGTCGCGATTCTCGGCGAAGACCGCTCCGATGCGGACGGGCAATTCGAAGAAGGGCGCCCATCCGGTGACGTCGAACACCGGGACTGCGTCTTCGTTGCTGCCGTTGACGAACAGCATCGTCAGCGTGTTGGTGAAGTTCGAATTGTTGTTCGAACCGCTGTCGAACACGCCCTGGATTTCCGCAGCGGTCGCGCCCGAACTGTCGCGGAAAGCCGTGTCGCAATCGAGCACGAAGCTGTCGAATGCGACCGGTCCGCTCTCATCGGGGCCGGTGGTCTGGAAGAGCTCTTCCTGGCCGTCGATGCGCAGGCAGGCGGTACCCTGGTTCGAAACCAGCACCGAATTGGCGATCTGGTAGTCGGCGTGGCCGCGAATGCGGATGACCTGATCGTCGACCTTCTGGTGGACGAAGGTCGCGTTCGAAATCAGCGTCTGCTGGCGCGGGCTGCTCTCGTTGAATGCGTTATCCGAGTCGGCTTCGATGATCGTGTCGCCGGCACCCGGGCGCTGGATGGCGATGACATATTGCAGCTTGGCCTTCACGCCGGTGTCGGTGTCGATGCTGTCGTCTTCGGCGCCGACGACGATCAGGTTCGTCAGATTGACCGACCCGCCGAAGAATTCGACGCCGTCGTCCGAGCTGTTGTAGCTCATGATATGGCTGAGTTGGGTACCGGTGCCCGTGCCGCCGGTGGTCAGCGACTGAAGCTCGCTGTCGCCCGACAGGACGAAGCCGGAATAGCGGATCTGGACGTAGCTCATGCTGCCCGAACTGTCGTCGCGGGTTGCGCCTCCGAAGATCGCCGGCTGTGCCGCGCCTTCGACCTGGCGTTCGCAATTCACGCTGCCCGGGGTGGCGCCCGAAGCGATACAGTCGGTGACCGGAGCCCGGCCCGAGAGGACGACACCGCCCCACTGGCCCGACGAGCTGTCCGTATTGAGACCCTGCACGTTGTCGCGGCTGGTGAAGATGATCGGACGGTCGGCAGTGCCGTTCGCGTCGATCGTATTGCCGCGGTTGACGTTGAGGAAGCTCGAACCCGAGGCGTAGACGATCACGCCCGGTTCGATGGTCAGTTCCACATTGGTATCGCTGAGGCCGTCGCTGGTATCCGGTGCGGGACCGCCGTCGGTGCCGACATCGACGCGCCCGTTCATGCGGTACAGGAGACCTTCGATATAGGGCAGGGTCGAGCTCGCGTTGAAACGCGCGGGCATGGTGCAGACGCGATATTCGCCGGTCGGGCCGGAAATCGTGCCGCTGTCGGTCAGCCCTTGCGGATCGCTGATGGTCGGGCAACCTGCAGCCGGCGTGACCAGTGTGCTGGTCGGTGTGGGCGTCGGAGTCGGCGTGCCGCCTCCACCGCCACCATTGTTGATGGTGACGTTGCCGCCGGTGCCGGGCGAGACGATTTCATCGGCGCCGCAGGCCGAAAGAGCCAGTGCAGACGTTCCGAGGATAAGCGAGCGATGGAAATTGGTCACGGGTACGGTCCCCTCAAAAAACCGGATTGAGTCGAAATTCGAAGTGCGAATTCGTTGATCGCGACTCGCCCGCTAAGGGTGCCGTGTGACAGTTTGTGTCGTTTCGTGACCGTTATGTTGCAGT
>CAYOWF010000088.1:0-8530 GCA_964407585.1 uncultured Qipengyuania sp. | reverse complement strand
GCAAGAAATACGGCCTCCAGACGATGTGCGAAGGCGGCGGCGTCGCCAATGTCACCATCATCGAGGCGCTCTAATTACCCCCATTCGAGAGGAAGTTTGAAATGGAAGTCAGCAGCAATACCCCCGCAGTCGTGACCGGCGGCGCATCGGGCCTTGGCGAAGCCACCGCGCGTGCGCTTGCCGCCAAGGGCGCGAAGGTCGCCATCTTCGACATGAACGAAGACAAGGGCGAAGCCGTCGCCAAGGACATCGGCGGCGTGTTCTGCAAGGTCAATGTGATGAGCGACGAGGACGTCGATGCCGGCTTCGCCAAGGCCCGCGAAGCGCATGGCCAGGAACGAATCCTCGTCAATTGCGCGGGGATCGGCAATGCCATCAAGACCGCCAAGCGCGACAAGCAGACCGGCGAGATCAGCCACTTCCCGCTGCAGGCGTTCGAATTCGTCATCCAGGTGAACCTCATCGGTACCTTCCGCTGCATCGCCAAGTCGGCGGCGGGCATGATGACGCTCGATCCGCTGAGCGATGACGGCGATCGCGGTGCGATCGTCAACACCGCGTCGGTGGCAGGCGAAGACGGCCAGATCGGCCAGGCCGCCTATTCGGCATCGAAGGGCGGGGTGATCGGCATGACCCTGCCGATCGCGCGCGACCTGATGAACGAGGGCATCCGCGTGAACACCATCCTGCCGGGCATCTTCAACACCCCGCTGATGAACGCCGCCCCGCCGCAGGTGAAGGAAGCGCTGGCCGCATCGGTCCCGTTCCCCAAGCGCCTGGGCAATCCGGACGAATACGCCCGCCTCGCCATGACCATGATCGAATGCGGCTATTTCAACGGCGAGGACGTCCGCCTCGACGGCGCCATCCGCATGGCTCCGCGCTAGGAACCGCTACCCGCTTCGCGGGTCTGGGAGAACGAAATCGCAATCGCCGCCCGTGCCACCGGCGCGGGCGGCGATTTGCGTGTGCCCCCATGCGCGACTCATCTGCCCGTTACTTGCCATCGCCGGGCGGAAATGCCTGAAGCAAGAAAAAGTCAAGTTGCTATGGAAGTCGCCAGAATTCGATAGGGGCCGGAGACGAATCTGATTGCCGAAAAAATGAAATCGGCGAAGCATCATCCTGGGTTGCTCTTGGAGGGGTGAAAAATGGCCCAGAATATCTCGAAATTCCGTTCTTTAGTTACTTCGACCGCTATCCTCGCGCTCGCGCATGGAACGGCATATGCCCAGACCGAAACGCCTGCGCCGGCTGCGGCAGAGGCCGACGAATCCACCGAGATCGTGGTAATCGGGACACAGATTCAGGGCGCCAAGATCAACGACGTCCTGCCGGTGACGGTGCTGGATGAAACGGCGATCGAACTGACCGGCGCCGCTTCGGGCGACGAACTGTTCCGCGCGATCCCGCAGGCCGGAACCGTGGCCTTCAACGAACAGAACAATTCCACGCAGAACAGCGCGCGCGGCGATGTCGGCTCGATCAACCTGCGCGATCTCGGCACCGGCAACACGCTGCTGCTGATCAACGGGCGCCGCATGACGCTCCATCCCGGCTTCCAGACCGAACTTCTGGTGCCGGTCGTCAGCTCGGACACCAATGAAATCGCACCGGGCAGCGTCCGGCGGATCGAGGTCCTGCGCGACGGAGCCTCGGCCATTTACGGTGCGGACGCGGTTGCGGGCGTCATCAACACCGTCCTTCGCGGCAATCGCACCGGCGGCTTCCTCGAAGGCGACTGGCGAGGGTCGCAAGGTGTCAGCCTCTACAGTCAATCGGTCAGCGGCGGTTACGGGTTCGATTTCGCGCAAGGGCGCGCGAACCTCACGGTCTATGGCGGCTATTTCTACGAGAGCGGCATGCCGGCCTCCGAACGCGATTATGCAGGCGAGGAAGACCGCCGCCCGCTCGTCGAAGGCACGCCTTTCGAAGGTGACGCGTCGTTCAACAACCGCAATACCTTCGGTCCGTTCGGCCAGTTCGACATACAGGCGCCATCCAACCGGACCCCGATCGGCGACGACGACTTCTACCTGCAGCCCGATACGTTTCCGAGCTGCCGTCTCGATTTCGGCAACGGCATCTGTGCCCGTGCCGGGACCACGCCGACATCCGACGTGCGCTACAACACCAACTTCGGCAACCATCTTATCAGCGAAAAGAAGCGCTACAATGCGATGGCGCTGCTAAGCTACGAGTTCTCTCCCGATCTCGAAGCCTATTTCGAAGGGAGCTACTACCGCTCCGAGAACCGCCGGAATATCGAAGCTTCGGCCATTCTCAGTGCCGTGCCGGTCGGCATTGCGCGCGACGCCTACTGGAACCCGTTCGGGCCCGTCGGCAGTCCGAACAGGCTGACCGATCCAGGTATCACGATTGCTGCAGGCGGTGCGGATATCATCATGGAGCGCTATCGCTTCGTCGATGTCGGCAATCGCGATGTCACGGTCGACAAGGACACCTATCGCCTCGTGGGCGGGTTGCGCGGTTCGCTGGGCGCATGGGAGTTCGATACGGGCCTCCTCTATTCGGAAGCCGATCTGATCGATCTTGCACGCAACCGCGTGTCGCTGACGCTGATGCAGCAGCAGATAAACCTGACTACGCCCGATGCCTACAACCCGTTCAATGGCGGGTGTCTCGACGATCCTGGCGAGGGCGACTGTACGCCCAATCCGGTGTCCTCGATCGATCCATTCCGCATCGATGTCTTCCGCAAGGGCGGGACGAGTTTGGCGCTGGCCGATTTCAAGCTCAGCCGCGACGATCTTTTCTCGCTTCCGGGCGGGAACCTGGGTGTTGCGACCGGTATCGAATTCCGGCGCGAGACTTTCTACGACGACCGCGATCCGCGCCTCGACGGCACGATCACCTTCACCGACAGCGTGACCGGCGAATTCAACGGAAGCGATGTCGCGGGGACCAGCCCGTCGCCCGACACCAGCGGCAAGCGCGATGTCTACTCGGCCTTTGCCGAAGTCTTCGTCCCCCTGGTCGGTCCGGATATGGATATCCCGCTCGTCGAAGAGTTGAACCTCCAGATGGCCGGCCGCGTCGAGCATTTCGAGGATATCGATGCGACTGCGGTTGTGCCCCGCATTGCCGCGTCCTGGACCACGCTTCCGGGCGTCACGCTACGCGGCGCCTGGTCGCAGGGTTTCCGCGCACCGAACCTCGTTCAGGTCAACGACGAGGGAACCACGCGATCGAATACGCGCGACGATTTCGTCGTGTGTCAGGCTCGGGTGGAAAAAGGCACGCTTGATAATCTCGGAGCCTGTCCGGGAGCGGGCACGATCAGCTTCCGTTCGGGTACCGAGAACCTCAAGCCGGAAGACAGCGAAAGCATCAACCTCGGCGTGGTTCTCGAGCCGACCTTCGTTCCGGGCCTCACGCTTACTGCCGACTATTGGCGTGTGAAGCAGGAAGGGCTGGTCGGCACGTTCGGCGATGACAATGCGATTGCGCTCGACCTGCTGCGCCGCCTCAACGGCAGCACCAATCCGAACGTCATCCGCGAGGATCCGACCGCAGACGATATCGCGCTGTTCACCGGAACCAGCCTCGCTCCGGCAGGGGCGATCATCCAGGTGCTCGATCCCTATCTCAACCTCGACAGCCGCATATCGAAGGGTTGGGACTTCGGCGCATTCTATCAGGTGCCGGACTTCGGGCTCGGCGATTTCCGATTGCGGTTCAACGCCGCACGCCTGGAAAGCTTTGTCCAGTCGGCAGGTCCCGACGGCCAGGAACTGGTCGATGCCATCGAGGCTGGTATCCTTCCGCCCGACGTCACCGTCGGTGGTCTGGGCGAGTTGCTGGAAGTCGAGGGTCGACCGAAATGGCGCTTCAGTGGTGCGCTTAATTGGGAAAGCGGCCCGGTCGATGTCGGCCTGTTCACCTCTTATGTCGGCGAAGTCTGGGATACCAGCGTCACGCGCGACGAGCTGATCGAGACGGACGATCCGAACGGTAACTTCTACCGGGTCGACGATTTCACGACAGTCAACTTCTCGATCTCCTATTCGATCGAGAACGACACACCGCTCGATGGCACGCGGCTGCGCTTCGCCATCAACAATCTGTTCGGTGAAGATCCGCCGCTGGCCGACGAGTCCTACGGCTATTTCAGCGAGCTGCATTCGGCTCGTGGCCGCCAGTTCCACATCGAGCTCAGGAAGAACTTCCGCTAACGTCGGCCGATGGCTTTCGACGGGGGACTTGTAGCCAGCCGTCGGTCAGGAAAGGCGCGCCGATGCGGCGCGCCTTTCTTTTTGCGGGGCGTCATGCCTGCCCAAGTTCCTTCAGCAATTCTTCGAACCAGCCCTGCGTCGTGTCGAAGGCCTTGCCGCCGGCAATGCGTTCGAATTCGATGACGCGCAATTCGTCGCTGCGTTCCTCGTCGTGGCCGACTACGCCGCTGGTCCCCGATAGGGCCGCATCGACCGCCAGCCGCGTACATTGTTCGATCAATTCGCGGTCGCTCGCATTGGCGGGGGCCGAGCGGGAGAAGTAGCCGCTCTTCTGGACCAGCACCTTTTCCGCGCCCAGTTCGGCGGCGAAGCGGTCGGCGAACCATTGCCCGGGGTTGATCTTGTCGAGCTTCACATGGCCGAAGGCATCGCGCGGAACTTCCTCGCCGGCGGCTTCCATTTCGGCGACGATCTCGCCGACGCCGGCGCCTTCGGAGATGAACAGGTTCACCCCGCCATGCTCGTCCATGATGGCGCGCAGGCGGGAGACTTCCCGGGCCAGTTCGAAGGGCCGTTCGGGCACGTAAACCCCATGCACGTCCCAGCGGGCGGCGGCATTGTCGACCCATTCGGCAAAGGGAGCGGTGCCGACCCATTCGTGATGCGCACGCGCCGTGGCGGCGGTCAGCCAGCCGCAGTGGCGGCCCATGACTTCGTGCACGATGAGCATGTTCGGATTGGCGGAGAATTCGGCAATGATGTTGCGGGCGTAGAGCGCGCCCTGTTCGGCGGCGGTCCAGGCGCCGAGAGACTGGCGGATCGGGACCACGTCGTTGTCGATCGTCTTGGGCAGGCCGACGACCGTGAGGTCCGATCCGATCCTTGCGAGGTGCGCCTTCAGCTCGGCGGCGGCCGTGTTCGTGTCGTCTCCGCCGATCGTGTGGAGTATCTCGATCCCGTCGCGCCTGAGCTGTTCGGCAGCGACCGCCAGCGGGTTTTCGCCTTCCTGCACGAGCCCGCGCTTCACGCAATCCTCGACATTGGTGAGCTTGACCCGGCTGTTGCCGATCGGGCTTCCGCCGAAGGCATGCAGGCGCCCGGCATTGGCCCGCACCTCGTCGGTCGCTTCGATCCAGTTGCCCTTGAGCAGCCCCGCATAGCCGTTGCGATAGGCGACGATCCGCACATCGGGCGCGATTTCGGTGTAGCGCTGGATGAGCCCACCTACGGCGGAGGACAGGCAGGGCGCGAGGCCCCCGGCGGTGAGCATTGCAACGGTCTTCTGAGCCATGGGTGCTTTGTGCCAAGAGGCGGGGATTTAAGCCAGAGTTCGATGCCGCCTCGATCAATGACTACGAATGCACAGGCGGCACTTCACTACCGCGCCGCATATGCTTAACGATAGGCGCGACGACTTGGACCGCCTTGGTCTCTCTCGCATGCCGCGAGCGGATTTATGGCCGGGACATGTTCCATCCGTCCAGGCTGACGGAACCGAGGGAGAGGATACCAGATGACCGCCTACACGCAGATCAAGCTCGATATCGCCGACGGAATTGCCACCGTCACGTTGCACCGGCCCGAGAAGATGAATGCCTTCACCCGCGTAATGATGCGGGAATTCATCGATGCGCTCGACGTGACCGATGCCGACGACAGCGTCCGCGCTGTGATCGTGACGGGGCATGGCGAGAAAGCTTTCTGCGCCGGAGCGGATCTCACGCCGGAAGGTGGCGGGCATGTCTTTTCCGATCCCAATCCGGTCGACGATTTGTCCGATGAACGCGTGCGCGACGGTGGAGGGCGGCTGACGCTGCGCTTGTTCAATTCCCAAAAGCCGCTGATCGGCGCCTGCAACGGGGTCGCGGTCGGCGTGGGCGCGACCATGCAGCTGCCCTTCGACATTCGCCTGTGCAGCGACAATGCGCGCTTCGGCTTCGTCTTCGCGCGACGCGGGATCACGCCCGAGGCTGCGAGCAGCTGGTTCCTGCCGCGGCTGGTCGGTATGCAGACCGCGCTCGAATGGTGCATGACGGGCCGGATCTTCGACGCCAGCGAAGCCAGGGAGCGGGGACTGGTGCGCTCGGTCCATCCGCAGGGCGAACTGCTGGACGCTGCGGTCGGTATTGCGCGCGAGATTGCCGACAATACCTCCGCAGTCTCGGTCGCGATGACACGCGCGATGCTCTGGCGACTTGGCGCGGCCGGCCATCCAATGGACGCACACCGGATCGACAGCCGCGCGATCTATCGCCTCAGCCGCAGCGCCGATGCGAAGGAAGGGATCGCCAGCTTCCTCGAGAAGCGTCCGCCCGCCTATCCCGACACCGTCGGCGAGAACATGCCCGACTTCTATCCCTGGTGGGATGAACCCGGCTACGAGTAGTTGCATGTGAGATAGTCACAAGCGCAACCTTGCCAAGCGCGGCGAGGAAGTTACAGCTATGGTCATGACGTCTCGCAAACCCGCCAAGCGCCTCGCCGATTTTCTGCCCTACCAGCTTTCGGTAGCGTCCAATGCGGTCTCGACCCGGATTGCCGAGCAATATCGCAAGCGGTTTGCCCTGAAGACCACCGAGTGGCGCATCATGGCCGTGCTCGGCGATAGCGGTCCGACGACGCAGCGCGAACTCAGCCAGGCCACGCTTATGGACAAGGTGCCGGTCAACCGCGCCTGCAAGACTTTGGAACAGCGTGGGCTGGCGCAGCGCAAGCCGAATGCGAAGGATGGGCGTTCGCACCTGCTCGAGCTTACGACAGAGGGCAGGGCGGTCCATTCGAGGATCATGCCCCTGGCGCTCAAGATCGAGGAAGAACTGTTCTCGGTGCTGGATGACGACGAACAGGCGCGGATGCACGACATGCTCGCCCGGCTGCGCGAAAGTGCCGGGGACTTCGATGCGGAAAGCCTCGCCGACTAGGACAGTCGACGAGGCTTTCTTTCTTCGGTCTTCGGTTCAGGTTCGGTTGTCTGCCTACATCGAGAAGGCGTCTGCAATCGAACAGGCCGCGGGTCCGAGGATGAAGATGAACAGGACCGGCAGGATGAAGAGGATCAGCGGCACGGTCATGATCGCCGGAAGGCGCGCTGCCTTCTCTTCGGCGCGCATCATGCGCTCGTTGCGGAATTCCGCCGAGAGCACGCGCAGGGCGGATGCCAGCGGCGTACCGTAGCGTTCCGTCTGGACCATGGTCGTGACCACGCCCTTCACCGCTTCCAGGTTCACGCGATAAGCGAGATTGTCGAAGGCCTTCTTGCGTTCGTTGAGGAAGGATAGCTCGATCGCGGTCAGGGCGAATTCGTCACCCAGTTCCGGATAGGCGCGCCCCAGTTCCTTGGCGACACGGTTGAAGGCTGCATCGACGGTCAGGCCGGCTTCGGCGCAGATGACCAGCAGGTCGAGCGCGTCGGGAAGGCCCTTGCGGATCGCGTCGGTCCGCTTCGTGGCGATGTTCTTGAGGTAGATTTCCGGGCCCTTGTAGCCAAGGAACACGACGGCGCCGAGTGCAGCGACGCGCTTGAATTCCCAGTCGGGGAAGATCTCTACGGCATACAGCAGGATCACAGCGACAAGGCCGAAGACGATCGGCAGGACCATGCGCAGACCGATCAGCAGGACCGCGACTTCCTTGTTCCGGAAACCCGCCCAGGCAAGCTTCTGCTGCATCATTTCGACCTGGCTCTGCTGGAGAACCTTCATGTCGCGCAGCGTGTCGCGGACCTTGTCGGTCGTGCCCGATTTGCGCACCAGGCTCTGGCGCTTCTTTGCGCTGGCCGTGACGAGACCGAGCTTCAGCTCTTCCCGGCGGCCTTCGAGTGCCTTGACCCGCTTTTGCATCGGGTCCTTGATGGTGATCGCGGTGTAGATTGCGAAGAGCACTGCCAGCGCCGCGATCCCGGCAAGGATCGAACCGACGAGGATGACGTCGAAACCTAGAAGCTGTGGGCCGGATTCCATGACTTTTTGATCCCTCGGTCGATTAGATTTCGAAGCTGACCATCTTGGCCATGATGAAGGCGCCGATGCTCATCCACACCATTCCGCCCAGACCTGCCACGATCAGGCGGTCGTCGGTGAAGAAGCCGGCGAGATAGCTCGGGTTCACCCACCAGATGAGCACGAAGACGATGAAGGGCAGCGAGCCGACGATATAGGCCGAAGCCTTCGATTCGGAGCTCATCGCCTTGATCTTGAGCTTCATTTGCGAGCGCTTGCGCAGCACGTCTGCCAGGTTCGACAGAGTTTCGGCGAGGTTACCACCGGTTTCGCGCTGGATTGCGAGCGTGATGCAGAAGAAGTTGAATTCGGGAATGCCGAGGCGGTCGGCGGTTT
>CAYOWF010000087.1:0-8687 GCA_964407585.1 uncultured Qipengyuania sp. | reverse complement strand
CGGGTCGTTAGCCGTCAGTCCGCTTCCGGTCGGCAAATTCCTCGTTTGGACGCGAAGGACACGACAGTCGAGCGCCGGCTCGACCCTTTCCCTCCCGTCACCACAAACCGCTTTCCTACTCTTGCCGGATGTGCCCAAATCCCGGGCATGAACCCGCAACGCCGATTTGCACCCTTTCCTGGCCCGCTCCATCCGACCGCACACTTGCCGATCGGGCGGAAAATTCGTTCGAAGTGTCACCCTGTTCACAACAACCTGTTTGGAATCAACGGATTGACCTGTTGGCAAAAGCGGACAGCGGTGTAACCCGGTGTAACCCTGTGTCACCTACACGGTCGTTGACGGAAAGTCCGCTCCTTGCAGTCTGAAAGCGCTAGCCGACATTCGATCCTTTGTGGCATCCTGAATTGGATAATCTATACCATCAATAGAAAATACGGAAAAACAATGTCTTATATCGAGGTTTGGGGAATTCGAAACTGCGACACCGTCAAGAAGGCAAGGAAGTGGCTCGACGCGAAGGGCATCGACTACACCTTCCACGACTACAAGAAGGAAGGTGCCGATGCCGCGAAGCTGGAAAACTGGGCCGATGCGGCGGGCTGGGACGTGCTCCTCAACAAGCGGGGCACCACCTTCCGCAAGCTATCCGATGCGGACAAGGAGGGTATCGACCGCGACAAGGCGATTGCCTTGATGCTGCAACATACGAGCATGATAAAACGCCCGGTGGTCGAATATCCGGGCGGGATCCTGGTCGGTTTTAGCGAGGATGCCTGGCGCGCGGCGCTTCAATAGCCGCTTTCTTCGCCCCAGCCCTTGTCGTCGCCCGCGGTGAAACCGCGCGCGCCTTCGTTCGAAGTGCTCGTGATTTGCTGTTTGATACTGCCGAAGTCATTGCCGGACCCGTATATCAGGCCGACCACGATGGCTGCGCCGAGGAGGATCTTTTTGAACATGGCTGTACATTTTGCCCGATTCGTCCTTAAGATTTCGCTAATTTTCGCGCTTAGCGCCGGCAGCGTCGCCGTTAACGCCCGGGATATGCTGGTCATCGCTCATCGCGGCGCGAGCGGCGAGCGGCCCGAACATACGCTGTCGGCCTATGAATTGGCCATCGATCAGGGCGCGGACTATATCGAGATCGATCTCGTGGCGACCAAGGACTTGGTGCTGGTCGCGCGCCATGAAAACGAGCTTTCGGATAGTACCGATGTGGCTTCTCGCGAGGAATTCGACGATCGCCGCCGCAGCAAGACCGTGGATGGCCGGCTGGTAAGCGGCTGGTTCGCGGAGGACTTCACGCTTGCCGAATTGCGCACGCTTCGTGCGAAGGAGCGCATGCCCGGCTTGCGCCCCGCCAACGCGCGCTTCGATGGACTTTACGCCATCCCGACCTTCGCCGAAGTGGTCCAGCTATTGCGGGCCAAGGAAGCGGAGACGGGCAGGACGATCGGCCTCTATGCAGAGCTGAAGCATCCCAATTTCCTCTTGCAGGAAGCGGGGATCGATAGCGTCGATCTGCTGGTTTCCGCGCTGCGCGAAGCCGAGCTGGACGATGCCGAAGATTCCGTCTTCGTAGAGAGCTTCGAGGTAGCTTCGCTGCGCAGGCTGGACAGGCTGGTCGACACAAGGCTGGTCCTGCTAGCCAAGCCCGATGCCGGTCCGGCGGACGAACCCGCTCTGCGCTACGAAGACATGCTCAGCCAAAGCGGGCTGGCCGAAGTGGCGAAATATGCCGACGCGGTGGCGGTCGATTTGCGGATGCTCCTTGCCGGGGACGGCAGTTCGACCGGTGTGATGGAGGCGGCGAGGGCAGCTGGTCTGCAGGTCCATGGCTGGACCCTGCGCAAGGAGAACGCCTATTTGCCCCCGGCTTTCCGCAAGGGGACCGGCGAAGGCGCGGTGGGCGATCTCGCCGGTCTTGCTCTGCTGATTGCGGCTGCGGGGCTCGACGGTGTGCTCACCGACGACCCGGCTATCGTGGTCGGCGCGCTCGAGCGGTGACGATGTAATTGAGTGCAAGGTCGTCCGAGAGGTGCAGCCCCTTCATCGGCGAAAAGGCGATGCCCGTGGGTTCGCCCATTTCGAGACCGGCTGCACCAAGGATGTCGGCCAGCTCTTCCGGAGTGACGAAATCGTCCCAGTGATGCGTGCCCCTGGGGATCAGGCCGATCCCTTCGGCCGCACCGATCATCAGCGCGCGCGAGCGGACGGTGCGGTTGGGCGTGGAGAGGACCATCAGGCCGCCATCCCCCAGCCGGGCGGCGAGCTCGCTCGCGAATGCCTGCTTGTCGGCGACATGCTCGATCACCTCCATGGCGGTGACAAGGTCGAACCGCCCTATATCCTGGGCTGCCAGCTCGCCCGCCATAAAGCGGATGTCGAGCCCGGATCGTTCGGCATGGATCGCAGCCGCGGCGACATTTTCCGGCGCGGCATCGACACCGGTCACATCCGCGCCGAGCCTTGCCAGCGGTTCGCACAGCAGCCCGGCACCGCAGCCGACGTCGAGCGCGCTCTTTCCCGCCAATGGCTTCGCATCGCGGATATCGCCCGCCCAGTGCCGGTCGATGGCATCGCGCAGGAAGCCGAGCCGCACCGGATTGAGCTTGTGGAGCATCGCGGAGGAGCCCTTCGGGTCCCACCAGTCCTTCGCCAGCCTGCCGAAATGCTCGGCCTCATCGGGCCGGATCGTTTGCCCTGCCGAAGTATTGCTTGGACGGCTCGTGGTTGCATCGCTCATGCGGCGTGGCTAGCAGCCAAGGCCGAACCATTCCAGCACGGAGAATTCCTCGCTTGGCCCGTATCGTGATGAAATTCGGTGGCACCTCCATGGCGGGGACCGAACGCATTCGCCGCGTCGCCAATATCGTGCGCAAGCAGGCGGCGGGCGGCAACGAAGTGGCCGTGGTGGTCAGCGCGATGGCGGGCGAGACCGACCGGCTGGTGAATTTCTGCCGCGAGGCCAATGCGCTCTACGATCCGGCCGAATACGACGTGGTGGTCGCCAGCGGCGAACAGGTCACATCGGGCCTGCTCGCGCTGACGCTGCAATCGCTCGGCTGCAAGGCGCGCAGCTGGCTCGGCTGGCAATTGCCCGTCCGCACCATCGAATCGCATGCCAAGGCGCGGGTCGAAAGCATCGACGGCGAGGCGCTGGGCAAGGCGATGAGCGAAGGCGAGATCGCGGTGATCCCCGGCTTCCAGGGCGTGTCCGACCTCGGTCGCATCACCACCATGGGGCGCGGCGGGTCGGATACGTCGGCCGTGGCCGTAGCGGCTGCGGTCAAAGCGGATCGCTGCGACATCTATACCGATGTCGACGGCGTCTACACCACCGACCCGCGCATCGTCGCCAAGGCGAGGAAGCTCAAGGCGGTGACCTATGAGGAAATGCTCGAACTGGCGAGCGTGGGGGCCAAGGTGCTGCAGACCCGCAGCGTCGGCCTAGCCATGAAGGAGGGCGTGCGCGTGCAGGTCCTCTCCAGCTTCGTGGGCGACGACGCCGTCCCCGCAGACGAGCTTCCGGGCACGATGATCGTGTCGGAAGAGGAAATGGAAGAATTGGTGGAGAAGGGCGAAGTGGAACGCCAGCACGTAACCGGCATCGCGCACGACAAGAACGAAGCCAAGGTCATCCTCACCCGTGTGCCCGACAAGCCGGGCGCGGTGGCGCATATCTTCGAGCCGCTGGCGCAGGCCAGCATCAATGTCGACATGATCATCCAGAACGTCGGCCGCGACAAGGGCGAGACCGACGTGACCTTCACGGTCCCGCAGGCCGATCTCGCCCGCGCGCAGGCGCTGCTCGAGGACAGGCGCGACGACATCGGCTACAACCGCCTCATCACCGACAGCCAGATCGCCAAGATCAGCGTGGTGGGCGTCGGCATGAAGAGCCACGCGGGCGTCGCCGCCACCATGTTCCAGGCGCTGGCCGATCGCGGGATCAACATCCAGGCGATCACGACAAGCGAAATCAAGGTCAGCGTGATGATCGACGAGGACGAGACCGAACTCGCCGTGCGCGTGTTGCATACCGCCTATGGCCTCGATGCGGCGGACGAGGCTGCCTAGGAGGGGGCCATGAGCCACACGGCAAAAATCCTTTTGCTCGGCTCTGGCGAACTGGGCCGGGAATTCGTGATCTCGGCCAAGCGGCTCGGCGCCTATGTGATCGCCTGCGACGCCTATGACGATGCGCCCGCCATGCAGGTGGCGGATAGTCGCGAGGTCTTCTCCATGCTCGATGGCGATGCGCTGCGCGAGGCGGCGGAAAGGCACCGGCCCGACTATATCGTCCCCGAGATCGAGGCCATTCGCACTTCGGTCCTCGCCGAGCTGGAGGAGGAAGGCTTCGCCGTGGTGCCTTCCGCCCGCGCCGCGCAACTGACGATGAACCGCGATGCCATCCGCGACCTTGCAGCCAACGAACTGGGACTGGTGACCTCCCGATATCGCTATGCCAAGAACCTCGACGAGGTGCGCGCGGCCGCCGAACACACCGGCTTTCCCTGTGTGATCAAACCGGTCATGTCCTCCAGCGGCAAGGGCCAGAGCACGGTTCGCGAAGAGGCGAAGCTGGAGGAAGCGTGGGACTATGCCTGCGCCAACATGCGCGGCGACCGGCAGCGCGTCATCGTCGAGCAGTTCGTCGATTTCGACTACGAGATCACGCTGCTTACCGTACGCCATCGGGACGGCGTGACCTTCTGTCCGCCGATCGGTCACCGGCAGGAGCGCGGCGATTACCAGGAAAGCTGGCAGCCCACCCCCATGTCCGATGCGGCGATCGCCGGGGCGCAGGAGATGGCCCGCAAGGTCGTCGACGATTTGGGCGGTTACGGCCTGTTCGGCGTCGAATTCTTCGTGAAGGGCGAGGAGGTGATCTTCTCCGAGCTCAGCCCGCGCCCGCACGATACCGGCATGGTCACGCTGGTCAGCCAGAACCTGACCGAATTCGACCTTCACGCCCGTGCGGTGATGGGCTTGCCAGTGCCGGACCAGCTGCGCGCGCGCCCTGCCGCCAGTGCCGTCGTTCTTGCCGATCGCGACAGCGAGGCGTTGTCCTATGCCGGGCTTGCCGAAGCCCTGGCCGAAGCCGGGACCGACCTGCGCATTTTCGCCAAGCCCACCAGTCGCCCCTATCGCCGCATGGGCGTGGCCCTGGCGACGGCGGGCGATACCGACGAGGCGCGGCGCAAGGCGCGCGATGCCGCCCATAAGGTACGCATCGTCTACGGCGACTAGGAACCCGCTTGCCGTAACTGCAGGCGCGTCCTAAGCGGCGCACCCATGACTACATATCCCAAGACCGACCGCCTGATGCAGCGCGGCGCAGCTTTCCTCGGCTCCGAATATGCCATCCTGTGCGGCGCGATGAGCTGGGTGTCCGAGCGCAACCTCGTTTCGGCCATCTCCAATGCAGGTGGCTTCGGCGTGATCGCTTGCGGGGCGATGACGCCCGACCTGCTTGAAACCGAGATTGCCGAAACGCAGAAGCTTACTTCGAGGCCCTTCGGCGTGAACCTCATCACCATGCACCCGCAGCTCTTCGACCTGATCGAGGTCTGCGACAAGGCGGGCGTGAGCCATGTCGTGCTCGCAGGCGGCATTCCGCCCAAGGGCAGCGTCGAAGCCATCAAGGGCGGCGCAAATCCGGCCAAGGTGATCTGTTTCGCGCCCACGCTGGCGCTGGCCAAGAAGCTGCTGCGGTCGGGAGCGGATGCGCTGGTCATCGAGGGAATGGAAGCCGGCGGGCATATCGGGCCGGTTTCGACCAGCGTCCTCGCGCAGGAAATGCTGCCCGAACTTTCCGAAGAGCACCTGATTTTCGTGGCCGGCGGTATCGGCCGCGGCAATGCGATCGCGGGCTATCTCGAAATGGGCGCTGCGGGCGTGCAGCTCGGCACGCGCTTCGCCTGCGCCACCGAGAGCATCGCCCATCCCGACTTCAAGAAGGCGTTCTTCCGCGCCAATGCGCGCGATGCCATCGCCAGCGTCCAGGTCGACCCGCGGCTGCCCGTCATCCCGGTCCGCGCGCTCAAGAACAAGGGCACCGAGGAATTTACCCGGAAACAGATCGAGGTTGCGGGCGTTCTGGATCGTGAAGAGATTGCCATGCAAGAAGCACAGCTCCAGATCGAACACTACTGGGCCGGCGCGCTGCGCCGTGCCGTCATCGATGGCGACGTGGAAAATGGCAGCCTGATGGCCGGCCAGTCGGTCGGCATGCTGAAGGCCGAAGAACCGGTGGCCGACATCATCCAGAAGCTGATGGCGCAGAGCGAGGAAGCGCTTACGCGCAGGTGAGATGGAGATCCATCGGCTCGACCTCGATGTCGCGATCTATCGCGATCGGGTGCAGGTAACGCACCAGCCGACCGACACCTTCGTCGACCAGCGGGCCGAATATCCCTTTTCGTCCGATGAATCGGTTGTCGCGCATGGCCGATTCCTCGAAGACACGATGGTCCGGGCCATCCGCCAGGTGATCAAGGAGGGTGGCTTCTCGCTGCGCGACCCGATCGCCCGGGTGGTGCGCTGCGATGGAAATCTCGCCGACGGGGATCGCGCCACGATCGAGAATGCGCTCTTCGAATCGGGCATGCGCAAGGTGGTTTTCGAACTCGAAGACTGAACCGGAAGTATCGCCGGGCCTAGTCCTTCCAGCTTGCAAGGCAGGCGTCCCGCGGCGAAAGCTGGCTTCCATGGCCGATCCCCTTGTCCTGACCCTGTCCTGCGCCGACCGTCCGGGAATAACCGCGCGCGTCGCATCCTTCCTGTTCGAGCGCGGGGGCAACATCCTCGAGGCGCAGCAATTCAACGACCGCGCTTCGGATGCCTTCTTCATGCGCGTCGAATTCGACCCCGGCGATGCCGCAAGGGAAGCGATCCGGGCCGATTTCACCGAATTCGCCGGCGAATATGCGATGGAGTGGAGCCTCGCGCCGCGCGATCGGCCCCGGCGCGTGCTCATCATGGTCAGCAAGTTTGATCACTGCCTCGCCGACCTGTTGTACCGCTGGCGCATCGGGGAACTGCCGATGGATCCGGTGGCGATCGTTTCGAACCATCCGCGAGAATCCATCGAGCATACGCAGCTGGGCGACATCCCGTTCCATCACTTGCCGATTACGCGGGAGACGAAGGCGGAGCAGGAAGCGCAGGTGCGAGAGCTGGCCGGGCGCTACGATGCCGAACTGGTCGTGCTGGCGCGCTACATGCAGATCCTGTCGGACGAACAGGCCGCGCATTTCGCCGGGCGGTGTATCAACATCCACCATTCCTTCCTGCCCGGCTTCAAGGGCGCCAAGCCCTATCACCAGGCCTATGAGCGCGGGGTCAAGATGATCGGCGCAAGCGCGCATTACGTTACGGCCGATCTCGACGAAGGCCCGATCATTCACCAGGCGGCCGAGCCGATCAGCCATGCCGACAGCCCGGAAGAGCTGGTCCGCAAGGGACGCGAAATCGAAAGCCGCGTGCTGGCCGAAGCCGTGCGCCTTCACCTCGAAGAGCGTGTGCTCCTCAACGGTCAGCGTACGGTGGTCTTCAGGAGCTGATCACCGGGCGGATGTCCGCGTCCTGGCGCGCACCGCTTCCATCGCCTTGTCTTCATTGGCCCGCTTGATCACGTATTGGCGGATGGCATCGGCTTCGTCTTCGGACAGGGACTGCGCAAAACCGGCCATGCCGTTGTCCTTCAGCGCCCCGCCGTGGACGATCTGGAGCCATGTGCCGCGGTTCTCCAGCGCGCCCGAACGGCGCAGATCGGGCAATTCGGTGGAACCGACCGCTGCCGGGGCATGGCAAACCGCGCAGTAGCGGGCGTATTTCTGCCGTCCCAGCTCGATCGTTTCCGCATTTGCACGCGACGGCGGCGGGTCGAGCGCTGCAAGCGTGAAATCGGGCTCTGCAGGCAATTGTGCGGTGCCGCCCAGCTTGAACACCAGCAGGCGGCTGATGTTGCGCACCGGGCGCATGTTGTCGATCAGTTCGCCATCGACGGACAGGGCGAAAGCGCCGCCCCAGCCGGCCAGGACCGCGACATATTGCTCGCCGTCGACCGTGTAGGTGATCGGCGGTGCGACGATGCCGGTCTGGGCGGGGAAGCTCCACAGCTTGCTGCCGTTTCCGGCGTCATAGGCGGAAAATTCGCTTCCCGAATTGCCCTGGAAGACGAGGCCGCCGCCGGTCGCCAGCAAGCCGCCGTTCCATGGGCCGGGGTGTTCCACTTCCCAGCGCGCTTCCTGCGCCACCGGGTCCCAGGCCACGAGCTTGCCCTTGATGGTGCCCTGCACTTCGCGCCTGATGCCGAGATCGGGCGGCAAATCGCCTGCCCCGAGGTCGAAGCCGACGTTGAAGCCGCGGGCGCGGTCGGGCTTCCACCCGGCTTCGGGCGCGAACAGCATCGCGGCTTCGAAGGCCGGAATGTAGACGAGATTTTCGCCCGGGTGATAGGCCATCGGATGCCAGTTATGTCCGCCCAGCGGCCCGGGCATCACCAGGGCCGGCTTGCCGGTCACGTCGACGCGTGTCTCGGGGTTCATCTGCGGTCGGCCATCCGCGCTCATGCCGGTCGACCAGTTGAGCGGAATATAGGGTTCGGCCGATATGAACTCGCCCGTCGCGCGGTCGAGGACGTAGAAATAGCCGTTCTTGGGCGCCTGCATCAGCACCTG
>CAYOWF010000086.1:0-8864 GCA_964407585.1 uncultured Qipengyuania sp. | reverse complement strand
TCGGTAACCGATCCGGTTTGCGGCATGACCGTGGATCCCGAAGCGACCCGGCATCATGCGAATCATGCCGGTCAGGACTATCATTTTTGCAGTGCCTCGTGCGCGACGAAGTTCGATGCCGATCCGGATCGTTACCTGTCGCCCCGAACCGAAACGGAGGCTGGACCGGTTCCGGAAGGAACCTTATGGACCTGTCCGATGCACCCCGAGGTGCGGCAGGACCACCCCGGCCCCTGCCCGATCTGCGGGATGGCGCTCGAACCGGAGATAGCCACTGCCGACGACAGGTCGAGTGAAGAGTTGCTGGACATGACCCGGCGCTTCAAGGTTGGGCTGGTCCTCGCCCTGCCGGTCTTCCTGCTCGAGATGGGAAGCCATATCTTACCCGCGATCCATCGCCTGGTGCCGATGGATGTCTCTGCCTGGGTACAGTTCGCGCTGGCGACCCCGGTCGTGCTGTGGGCCGGCTGGCCGTTTTTTCAGCGGGGCTGGGCCTCTTTGGTCAGTCGTAATTTCAACATGTTCACGCTTATCGCGATGGGTACGGGCATTGCCTGGCTCTACAGCGTCGTTGCGCTGCTGGCGCCCGGCATCTTCCCGGCGACCTTCCGCACCATGGAGGGCATGGTCCCCGTCTATTTCGAAGCGGCTTCGGTCATCGTGGTCCTCGTCCTGCTCGGGCAAGTCCTCGAGCTGCGGGCGCGCGAGCGGACATCGGGGGCGATCAAGGCGCTGCTCGGCCTCGCTCCAAAGACCGCCTACAGGCTGGACGGCGATCGCGGCGGAGCGGAAATTCCGCTCGAAGAGGTAGTGGTCGGCGACCGATTGCGCGTCCGTCCCGGGGAAAAGGTCCCGGTCGACGGCGTGGTGGAAGAAGGCCGCTCGACTCTCGACGAAGCGCTGGTGACCGGCGAATCCATGCCTCTCTCCAAGGAAATCGGGGATCGCGTGATCGGCGGGACCATAAACCAGACCGGCTCGCTGGTGATCCGGGCCGAAGCCGTGGGTCGCGACACCATGCTTGCGCGCATCGTGCAGATGGTGGCCGATGCCCAGCGGTCGCGTGCGCCTATCCAGCGCCTGGCGGACCAGGTGTCGGGCTGGTTCGTACCGATCGTCCTGGCAGCCGCCCTTGCCGCCTTTGCGGCGTGGTCGATCTGGGGGCCCGAGCCCCGGTTCACCTACGGCCTCGTCGCGGCTGTGGCCGTATTAATCATCGCCTGTCCCTGTGCGCTGGGCCTCGCCACCCCCATGTCGATCATGGTCGGCGTCGGACGCGGTGCCTCGCTCGGCGTATTGATCAAGGATGCCGCAGCGCTTGAGCGCCTGGAGAAGGTCGATACGCTCGTCGTCGACAAGACCGGAACCTTGACCGAAGGCAAGCCCGCACTCACGCGTATCGTGCCCGCTCCGACATGGGGCGAGGACCGGTTGCTGCGATTGGCGGCGGCGGTCGAGCGCGCTTCGGAACATCCGCTGGCCAAGGCCATCGTGGATGGAGCGGTGGATCGCGGGATCGACATCCCAGACGTCGAAGACTTCGATGCGCCCACCGGCAAGGGGACTTCGGGCAGCGTGGAAGGCCGGCGGATTGCCCTCGGCAATGCGCGCTTCATGGAAGAAATCGGGGCCGCGACCGACAGCATGGAGCTTTCCGCAAACGATCTGCGAAGAGACGGGGCCACGGCCATTTTCATGGCCATCGACAACGAGCTTGCCGGCGTCCTCGCCGTCGCGGATCCTATCAAGCCCAGCACCGCTTCCGCACTTGCGTCGCTGAGGGACGCGGGCATCCGGATCGTCATGATGACGGGCGACAACCGTACCACTGCCGAAGCCGTCGCAAGGCGCCTGCACATCGAGGAGGTCGAGGCCGACGTCCTGCCCGATCGCAAGGGCGAGGTCGTCGCGAGGCTGCGCCGGGAAGGCGCGGTGGTTGCCATGGCCGGGGACGGAGTGAACGATGCTCCGGCGCTGGCTGCGGCCGATGTCGGGATCGCGATGGGTTCGGGTACCGACGTGGCGATGGAAAGCGCCGGCGTTACGCTGCTCAAGAGCGACCTGAACGGGATCGTGACCGCGATCCTCCTCAGCCGGAAGACCATGCGGAACATCCGCCAGAACCTGTTCTTCGCATTCTTCTACAATGCGCTTGGCGTGCCCGTTGCCGCAGGGGTACTCTATCCCGCCTTCGGCATCCTGCTTTCGCCGATCATCGCTGCCGCAGCGATGTCGCTGTCATCGGTCAGCGTTGTCGGGAACGCCCTTCGATTGAACAGGGTGAAGCTATGAATATCGGCAAGGCCGCAAAGGCAAGTGGCGTATCCGAGCGAATGATACGCCACTACGAATCGATCGGATTGATCCCGCCGCCGGCGCGGCGGGACTCCGGCTACCGGGATTATTCGGACCAGGATGTCCATCGCCTTCGCTTTGCCGCGAATGCCCGCGACCTGGGATTCCCGATCGAGGAAATACGCGAATTGCTGGCCTTGTGGAGCGACCGGAACCGCGCCAGCGCGGACGTCAAGGCCCTGGCGCTCGCCCGGGCGGAAGACCTCGGCAACAAGGCACGCAAACTGGCTGCCATGCGGAAGACATTGCTCGACCTCGCCAGCAAATGCCACGGAGGCGACAAGCCGGACTGCCCGATCGTCGAGGAGATCGCCGGCAAACGGACCTGAGCTTCGTCACCCGGGCCACGGCAGGCCGTCGATCGGCGGTACTGCCGCGTTTCAGCGATCGGCTGCCCGGAAAGCCAGCAGCGCGAAGCTCGCCAGCCAGTGCTCGCCTTCGTAATTGCCCGCGACGTGATCGATCGATGCCTCGAAATGGGCCTTGGCACGCCCGTTTACGAGGGCCTCGCTCGGGTGCCCGGCCAGAGTCTTGCCGATCCGGAAGAGGCTCCACGCACGGCTGAGGTTGAGCCCGTCCAGATGGGCGATCTTGCCGTCGCTCCTGTCGCTCACGGTCACCGGATGGCAATGCGTCTTCAGCCAGCCGTTCGCCAGCACCAGGTCTTCGAACCAGGTCACGAACTGGCCGTGCGGCATGACATGGCTCATCAGCAGCGCGGAAGACAGCGCCGGCGACAGGAATTCGTCTCCGCCAGGCTCCCAGCCCGCATAGTCGCGCCTGTCTGCGAAGGCGGCAAGGGCCCACTCGTCGATCGTCGCGAGCAGGAGCGGGTCGCGCGATACGGCCCATTGGCGTGCCAGTGTCAGGGCGAAGGCGGTGTTGAAATGCGTGCCGACGGTGATCGGATAGGTCAGGATGCGCAGGTAATCGACAAGGCGCGAAGCAAAGGCCCGTGCGAGGGGTTCGAGTTCGGCCGCCCAGCTATGCTCGCCATGCCGTTCGGCCTCGTGATGGAGGTAGAGCAACCACGCCCAACCATAAGGGCGCTCGAAACCGCGCGATTCCGGTCGGTCCAGATAGGCGAGCTCGACCGAGAGCTTTTCCGGCGTGAAGGTGGTCCTGGCCAAAGCCTCGATGTCGGCGGCTTCGGGCATGTCCGGGTACAGTCTGCGCAAGGTGAGCAGCGTCCACCAGCCATGCACGCAGCTATGCCAGTCGAAACTGCCGAAGAACGCGGGGTGCAGTACGTGCGGGGGAAGAACGTCGTCATCGCCCGCCATCACGTGGTCGAGCTTGTGCGGATATTCCCTCGCCACATGCCCCAGCGCGATACGCGCGAAATTGCGCGCGATGTCCCCGGTCAGTTCCATAGCAGGAAGGCTCCGACATAGATGATCGCGACGTTGCACAGCCAGAGCGGGATGGCAGTGCCGACCTGCTGGCGGATGACGCCGTTCTGGTCTTTCAATTCCAGCAAGGCGGCGGGCACGATATTGAAATTCGCCGCCATGGGGGTCATCAGCGTGCCGCAGAAACCCGCGAGCATGCCGACCGCACCGATGACCGCAGGATTTCCGTCATAGGTTTCGACCAGGAGCGGGATCCCGATCGCGGCCGCCATCACCGGGAAGGCGGCAAAGGCATTGCCCATGATCATGGTGAACAGCGCCATGCCCAGTGCGAAGACCACCACGGTCAGGAAGATGCTGCCCTTCGGAATGACATCCCCCGTAACACCGCCGATGATCTCTCCTACGCCGGCCAGGGCGAAGACGGCCCCCAGTGCGGCGAGCATTTGCGGCAGGATCGCGGCCCAGCCGATCGAATCGAGCAGGCGGCGCCCTTCCTCCGCCGGAGCGATCAAGGGCGGGCGAAGCCAGACCATCGCGACCACCAGCGCGATCATCACGCCGACACCGAAAAGGATCAATGTCTCGCGCCGCGCCTCGAACAGGCCCGTGTCGCTAAGCGGTGTGTAATTGTACAGCAGCGTGCCTGCCACCGCCGTAAGCGGTACGATCAGTGCAGGCCCGAAAAGCCTGTTGCCGAGCCTCCCGGCAAATTCGAAACGCTGTTCCACGCTGGTAGTCTCGGGGTCGCTTCGCTTGAGACCGCCCAATCCCGCGATGCCGACCAGGGCCAGCACCAGCACCCCGTTTGCGAAGTCCGACACATGGCTGCCGAAGAAGAAGCTGGCCGACAGGAGGCCCCAGAAGGCGGCATTGCCGATGCGCCGATCGCGCAGGCTCAGCAGCGCCCAGATGGCGAAAAAGGCCCCGGCGAGCACATAGAGCCACTCGTAGGTGATCATGCGGTGGCCCTCCCGATCTTCCGGTCGAGCGCGCGGATGCGCCAGCCATGGATGATGAAGGCGCAAATCGCTGTGGGGATGGCCCAGACCGATAGCTGCAGGGGCGTGAGCGGGTAGCCGTAGCTTTCGAACACGCCCTGGATCAGCAGGATGGAGGCTATGGCGAAGAAGATGTCTTCGCCGAAGAACAGGCCGACATTGTCGGTCGCCGCCGACATGGCGAGAACCTTCTCGCGATCATCCTC
The DNA here is from genome assembly GCA_964407585.1 of uncultured Qipengyuania sp. Classification (GTDB taxonomy): domain Bacteria; phylum Pseudomonadota; class Alphaproteobacteria; order Sphingomonadales; family Sphingomonadaceae; genus Qipengyuania. The sequence continues at coordinate 3,950 of CAYOWF010000086.1, read as the reverse complement.
GCCCAGCTTGCCGTGCGATTTTTCCGCCGCGGCCTCGGCCATCGGGGCGACCAGCGGGCGGACCGCCTGCGGATGCCCGCCGATGTCCTTCATGCCGAGCGCGGCTGTCAGCTGGCGGAACAGCAGATAGATCGTCAGCAGCTTGCCCATGGTCGCGCCGCGAACGCTTTCGATCACGGCGCGGGCGCGCTGCTGGAGGCCGTAGCGTTCGAGCAAGCCGATTACCGGCAGGATGATCCATGTGACCGAGATATAGCGGTTGTCGTTGAACGCCTTGCCCAGCGCCTCGATTACCGCAACCGGATCGAGCCCCGCCAGCAAACCCGTCGCAACCGCCGCGCCGACCACGACCATCAGCGGATTGAAGCGCAGCGCAAAGCCGATGACGACCAGCGCAATCCCCAACAGGGGCCAGTAATTCATTCACCCTTCTCCCCGAAACCGCCCCCGCCGGGGGTCAGGATCACGAATGTGTCGCCCGGCTGCATCTGTGCGGAATCGGTCGCGGTCAACACTTCCCTTCTGCCGTCCGCGCGTTCCACCCAATTGCGACCCGGCTGCGCATCGCCGCCGCCGCGAATGCCGCGCGGCGCGATCTTGCGGCGATTGGCAAGCATGTTCGCGCGCATGGGCTCGAGAAACGTCACCCGCCGCTCTACTCCGTCGCCCCCGCGATGCGCGCCCCTGCCGCCCGATCCGCGCCTTATCGCAAAGCTGTCGAGCCGGACCGGAAGGCGCGTCTCAAGGATTTCGGGATCGGTCAGCCGGCTATTGGTCATGTGCGTCTGTACGGCGCTGGTCCCATCGTGACCCGGTCCTGCTCCGGACCCGCCGCAGATCGTCTCGTAATATTGATGCGCTTCGTTGCCGAAGGTGAAATTGTTCATCGTCCCCTGGCTCGGAGCGAGCCGTCCGGTGGCGGCGAAAAGCGCATCGGTCACGACCTGGCTGGTTTCGACATTGCCGGCGACGACTGCGGCACCCGGATTTGGATTGAGCATGCTTCCGCCGGGTACGACAAGCTCGACCGGACGCAGGCAGCCGTCGTTCATGGGGATCTGGTCGTCGATCAGCGTGCGCAGGACGTAGAGCGCGGCAGCGCGGGTGATCGAACGGGGGGCGTTGAAATTGTTGTCCTGCTGCGCACTGGTGCCGCTGAAATCGAACACTGCCGAGCGATCGGCATCATCGATGCGGATGGCGACCTTCACGACCGCACCATTGTCCATTTCGTAGGCGAACTCGCCGTCGTCGAGCCGGTCGAGCAGGCGGCGGACGCTTTCTTCCGCATTGGCGAGAACATGGTCCATATAGGCGGCCACGACGTCCGTTCCCTGATCGCGCGCTGCGCCCTGCAGCAATTCCGCCCCCCTTGTGCAGGCGGCAAGCTGGGCGCGCAAATCGGAAATGTTGCGATCCGGATTGCGCGCCGGGAATGTCGCATCGCCCAAAGCTTCGCGCACCGCCGCTTCCCGGAAGGTTCCTCCATCCACCATCAGCAGATTGTCGATGAGGACGCCTTCCTCATCGATGGTGCGGCTTTCCGGGGGCATGGAGCCGGGTGCGATACCGCCGATATCGGCATGGTGCCCTCGCGCCGCCACGAATGCATCGGGCTCTTCGGATCGGTCGTCGTAAAAGACCGGTGCGATCACCGTAATGTCGGGCAGGTGGGTCCCCCCGCGATAGGGATCGTTCAGCACATAGGCATCTCCGCGCCGGAAACCGCGACCGTCGGCCTTGCCGCCCCGCGCCTCGATCACGCGCGCGATACTGTCGCCCATGCTGCCGAGGTGGACCGGAATATGCGGGGCATTGGCAATCAGGGCACCGGTCCGGTCGAACAGCGCGCAGGAAAAGTCGAGCCGCTCCTTGATGTTGACCGAAGTGGCGGTCGACTGGAGGACCACGCCCATTTCCTCGGCAATCGCCATGAAGAGATTGTTGAAGATTTCGAGCCGTACGGGATCGACTGCAGTGCCCGCTGCGAGATCGCGTTCGAGCGCCTCTGCGCGGGTGAGGACCAGGGTGCCTTCTTCGGCGAGCCGCGCGGTCCAGCCCGGTTCCACCACGGTCGTGGAGCCGGGATCGACCACGAGTGCGGGGCCGGCGACTTCCTCGCCTTGCTCCATGTCGGCGCGGGCAAGGGTGCGCCAGTCGCCGCTCGCCCGGCCGCTCGTCGCGACCGGGTCCGCCTGGGCGGTGGCGAGGCCGCCGGAAACGCCGCTTGCCTCGACGCTGAGCGCTTCGACGATGATCGGTGCATCAGGATCGGAATAGCCGAAGCGCCGGCGGTGGAGCCGGCGGAAGGCTGCATCCATTTCCGCAGGGTCCGCCACATCGACCGCCAGCATGGAATCGCTGCCTTCGAAGCGCAGCCTCGCGCGGCTGGCGAGCTGTATGCGGTCTTCCTCGATACCCTGATCGACGAGTGCCGACCGGGCCTCGTTTTCCAGATCGGACAGGTCTCCCGCGAAATTCTCCGCCAGCGGTTTGACGATGCTGACTTCGCGGATCGCCTTTACCGGGGCGAGGCCGATGCCATAGGCCGAAAAGATCCCGGCGAGCGGGTGGACCAGCGCGGTTTCGATCCCGAGCTCGTCCGCCACCCGGCATGCATGTTGCCCGCCGGCACCGCCGAAGCAGGCAAGCGCATAGGTCGTCACGTCATGCCCGCGCGCGACCGAAATCTTGCGGATGGCATTGGCCATGTTGTCGACCGCGATGGCCAGGAAGCCGTCGGCGATGTCCTCCAGCGGCATCGCTTCGGGCAACGCGGCGGCGACCTCTTCGAGCCGCGCCTGCGAAGCGCTCCTGTCGAGCGGTGCGTCGCCGTTCGGGCCGAAGACATGGGGGAAGAAAGCCGGATCGATCCGACCGAGGAAGAGGTTGCAGTCGGTCACCGTCAGCGGGCCGCCATTGCGATAACAGGCGGGGCCGGGATCGGCCCCGGCGCTTTCCGGACCGACGCGGAAGCGCGCACCGTCGAAACTGCAGATCGAACCGCCTCCCGCCGCCACCGTGTGAATCTGCATCATCGGCGCGGCCACGCGCACGCCTGCAACCACGCTGTCGCCGGTGAGTTCGTACTCGCCTGCATAATGCGCCACATCGGTGCTGGTCCCGCCCATGTCGAAGCCGATGAGCCTGGAATGACCGATCGGGGCGGACGCGGCCACCATCCCTACCACGCCGCCCGCCGGGCCGGAGAGGATCGCGTCCTTGCCGCGAAACGCACCGACTTCGGCCAATCCGCCGTTCGACTGCATGAAGCGCAGGCGCCCGGCATCGGGAAGTGCAGAGCGCAGCGTGTCCGTGTAGCGCCTGAGGACCGGCGAGAGATAGGCATCGACAACGGTAGTATCGCCGCGCGGCACGAGCTTGATGAGCGGGGCGATTTCGTGGCTGACGCTGACCTGCGCGAAACCGGTCTGGCGGGCGAGTTGTGCCAGGCGCTCCTCATGCTCGCGATATTTCCAGCCGTGCATCAGCACGATGGCGATGGCCTCGAAACCTTCGCTGCGAAGCGCTTCGAATTGCTTGCGCGCCGCTTCCTCGTCGAGCGGCACGAGCACCTCTCCGTCCGCCGAAACGCGTTCCACCACCTCGACGACGCGGGCAGGCAATTGTTCGGGCAGCACGATATGGCGGGCAAAGATGTCGGGCCGTGCCTGCGTGCCGATGCGCAGGGCATCGCCGAAGCCCTCGGTGATGGCGAGCGCCAGTCGCTCGCCCTTGCGTTCGAGCAGGGCGTTGGTGGCGACGGTCGTACCGATACGCAGTTCGGCAATCGGGCCTTCGCCATGCCGTTCCATCAGCCGCCGCACGGCTTCGCTGGCGGCATCCCGGTAGTGCCCCGGTCTTTCGGACAGCAATTTGTCCGTCACCAGCCTCCCGTCGGGAGTGGTCGCCACGACATCGGTGAAGGTGCCGCCGCGATCGATCGCGAA
>CAYOWF010000085.1:0-8953 GCA_964407585.1 uncultured Qipengyuania sp. | reverse complement strand
GCGCGCTTAAAGCACGGAAACCTGCGGCTGTCCAAGCGTTGCTTTGCCTTCTCCCCCGCACTTGCTAGGGCAGGCGACATGTCGACGACCTTCAAGCTCGATACGAGCACCAGCAGAGCCAATCCCACGCCGCAGCCGATGAAGCGGCTGACCGTGCCGAAGATCCGTGCGCACAAGACCGGCGGGGAGACCAAAGACCCGCTCGTCATGCTGACCGCCTATACCGCGCGACAGGCGCAACTGCTCGATGCGCATTGCGATTTGCTGCTGGTCGGGGACTCGCTCGGGCAGGTCATTTACGGCCTGCCGTCGACCATCCCGGTCACCATGGAGATGATGGCGAATCATGCCGCCGCGGTCGTGCGTGGCAGCTATCATTCGGTGGTCGTGGTGGACATGCCTTTCGGGTCCTACGAGGCTTCGAAGGAACAGGCTTTCGAAAGCGCCTCGCGCCTGCTCAAGGAAAGCGGGGCGGCAGCGGTCAAGCTGGAAGGCGGGGAGCAGATGGCCGAGACCGTCGCTTTCCTCAACCAGCGCGGCATTCCGGTGATGGGCCACGTGGGCCTCACCCCCCAGGCGGTAAACGTGCTCGGCGGCTATATGGCGCGCGGGCGCGACGATGCCGAAGCCGAAAAGATCGTCGGCGATGCCAAGGCTCTCGATGAGGCGGGGGCCTTCGCCATCGTGCTCGAAGGCGTGCTCGAACCGATCGCGATCGAGGCGACCAAAGCCGTGACCTGCCCGACTATCGGCATCGGCGCCTCCGCACAGTGCGACGGACAGGTCCTGGTGACCGAGGACATGCTGGGCATGTTCGAACGGGTCCCGCGCTTCGTGAAGAAATACGAGAATATCGCCGAGGTCATCGAGAAGACCGTGGTGCAATATGCCGAGGAAGTGCGTGCGCGCAGCTTCCCCACGGCCGACCAGACTTACCAGCCCAAGGGCTGAGGAACTCCCGCACATGGACACGATCCGCCAGTACTATACCTTTTCGTTCGCCTTCACGGCAGTCTGCTTCGCCCTTGCCGCCTGGTATGGCTGGAGCAGCACCGGTTCGGTCACGGCCACTCTCGGCATTCTCTGGATCGTGCTGGTTCTCTCGATTCTCGAGGTCTCGCTCAGCTTCGACAACGCGGTGGTCAATGCCACCGTGCTGCGCGATATGGATCCGGTCTGGCAGCAGCGCTTCCTTACCATAGGGATCCTGATCGCCGTATTCGGGATGCGCATCATCTTCCCGATCGCCATCGTGTCGATCGCCGCGCAAGTCGGCCCGATGGAGGCTATCTCGCTATCGCTCAACAATCCGGTCGAATACGAGCGCATCGTTTCGAACGCCCATATCGGGATCGCCGGTTTCGGCGGTGCGTTCCTCGCCATGGTCGGCCTCACCTTCTTCTTCGAAGAGGACAAGGAGGTTCACTGGATCGCCGCGCTCGAGCGTACGATCAACAAGTTCTCCAATGTGCCGGCGGTCGAGATCGGACTGGTGCTGTCGCTCGTCTATTTCGTCTCGACGATGCTTGCGCCCGACGATGCGATCACCTTCCTGACGGCTGCCATCCTCGGTCTGGTGACCTTTATCGCGGTCCATGCCATCGCCGCCATCATCGAGGCGCGCGAAGCCCGCAAGAAGGCCGCTGGCGAAATCGTGAAATCGGGCCTGGGCGGCTTCCTCTATCTCGAAGTGCTCGACGCGAGCTTCAGTTTCGACGGCGTGATCGGCGCCTTCGCCCTGTCCAACAATATGATCATCATCGCGCTCGGCCTGTCGGTCGGTGCAATGTTCGTCCGTTCGATGACGATCCACCTCGTACGAACCGGCACGCTGACGCAGTATCGCTATCTCGAGCACGGTGCCTTCTGGGCTATCATCATGCTCGGCATCATCATGCTGATATCGGCCAAGTTCCACATACCCGAAACGATAACCGGCCTGATCGGCGCTGTCCTGATCGGCCTCAGCTTCTGGTGGTCGGTGCGCTACAATCGCCGCCATCCCGAACAGGCGGAGATGCCAGTCGACTAGCCAAGGGGGCGGCCAGCACCAGCTGGAAGAAGTGGTAGAGCAGCAGCGGCAGGATGATGAACCCGGCCGCATCGCGCGCGAACAGGATCGTCGCCAGCGGCACGCCGACCGCAGCGCTTTTCTGGGCTCCCGCAAAGAGGAATGCGATGCGATCGCGCCGAGGAAGGCCCAACAGGCCGGACGCCAGCCACGCCCCGGCATTGGCGATCGCCAGCAGGATCGCGATCCCGACAGCGAGGATGGCCCATGCCGCCGGATCGAGCTGCCTCCCGATGCCCTGCTCCACCGCACCCGAGAAGGCGACATAGACCGCCAGCGCGATCACCAGCCGGTCGAGCCATACGACGCGTTTCCGATTGCGGACGACCCAATCCTGGGTCCGGCCCTGCACGACTTGCCCGATCACGAAGGGCAGCAGCAGGATCAGCGCGATCCGCTCGATCGTCTCCATCCCCACCGCGCCTTCTCCGGTTCCGCCGAGCAGGAGGAAGATCGGCACCGACACGAAAACCCCGAGGATATTGAGCAAGGCCGCCGAAATCACCGATAGGCCGACATTGCCATCGGCCAGCGTCGTGTAGGAAGTCGCCGACTGGACCGTCGACGGCAGCACACCGAGGTAGAGGAAGCCGATGGCCACCAGCGGCGGAAGGCCGAAGGCGAGCAGCTTGCTTAGACCAAGCCCCGCCAGCGCCATCGCGCCGAATACCCAGATCACCATCGGCAGGATGAAACGCCAGTTCAGCAGGCCTTGCCCGATCTCTTTGCGCGACACCCGCATGCCATTGAGCAGGAAGAGGATGAAGATGCCGACATTGGCGACGCCCTGCGCCGAGCCGGAATGTGCCGCCGGGATCGGGAGGACAGCTGCCAGCACCACGGCCAGCACCAGCAGGCGCAGCATCGGGTCGGCGAGGATGGTGCGAAGCGCCATGCTGGGGCCCTAGCGCCCCCGAGGCGGCTTGTCCCGCCCTACGACGCTTGCAAATCGTATTGCTTGAGCAGGTCGTAAAGCGTCGGTCGGCTGATGCCGAGCAATTTGGCTGTCATCGAAATATTGCCCTGGCTGCGTGCCAGCGCCTGCCGGATCATGCGCCGGTCGGCCTCTTCGCGCGCCTGCTTGAGGTTGAGCGGCATCTCTTCGCCGTCCTCGCTCTCGTCGAGATCGAGGTCTTCGGCCTTAACCAGCTTGCCTTCGGCCATGATGACCGCGCGCTTCACACGGTTTTCCAGCTCCCGGACGTTGCCAGGCCAGTCCCAGCTGTCGATCGCTGCCAGCGCATCGGGCGCAAAGCCTTTGACCTGAGGATTCATCTCGGCCGAAAAACGCGTGAGGAAATGCTTGGCCAGCAGCACAGCGTCTCCGGGACGCTCGCTGAGAGAGGGTATCTTCACCACCACTTCCGCGAGACGGTAGAACAGGTCTTCGCGGAAAGTCCCCTCGCCGATCATGGCTTCGAGATTCTGGTGAGTCGCGCAAACGATGCGCGTGTCGACGGGGATGGCCTTGCGACCGCCGATACGTTCGATCACGCGTTCCTGCAGGAAGCGCAGCAGCTTGACCTGCAACGGCAGCGGGATATCGCCGACTTCGTCGAGGAAAAGCGTGCCGCCGTCGGCCATCTCGATCTTGCCCTCGGTGGTCTTGACCGCACCGGTGAAGGCGCCCTTCTCGTGCCCGAACAGCTCGCTTTCGAGCAGGTTCTCGGGGATCGCCGCGCAATTGATCGCCACGAATGCGCCGTTCCTGCGATCGCTGGCCTGATGAAGCCCCTTGGCGAGCAGTTCCTTCCCCGTCCCGCTCGCGCCGAGCAGCATCACCGACACATTGGTGGGAGCCACGCGCTCGATCGTGCGGGCCACCTTGGCCATTTCGGGCGCAGCGGTGATCATCGTGCCGAGCACGGTCTTGTCTTCGCCCACCTTGCCCGCAAGGCGGCGATTCTCGCCCTCGATCCTGCTCAGCTTGAAGGCCCGGCCGACGATATGGCCCAGTTCCTCGATATCGACCGGCTTCTGATAGAAATCGTAGGCCCCGCGCTCGATCGCCTGGAGCGCGCTTTCGCGTGCGCCATGGCCCGAAGCGACCACGATTTTCGTATCGGGCTTCATCTCCATGATGGCGTCGAGCACGGCGAAGCCTTCGCTGGTCCCGTCCGGATCCGGCGGCAGGCCCAGGTCCAGCGTGACCACATCGGGTTCCTCGCTGCGCAATGCTGCCAGAGCCTGATCGCGATTGCCCGCGATGACGACTTCGTAATCGTCATAGGCCCATTTCAGCTGGGCCTGCAGGCCTTCGTCATCCTCGACGATCAGCAACTTGGGTTTCGCTTGGGCCATCAGGCACTCTCCGTTTGAGCGGCGGCACGTGCCCCCGACAGGAACTTATCGGCCGATTTGAGCGGCAGGCTGATCGTGAAACGGGTGCCTAGGCCTTCACGCGATTCCACTTCGAGCCTTCCGCCCATCGCGCGCACCATTTCGCGCGCCTCAAAGGCGCCGATGCCGAAGCCGCCGTCTTTCGAGGACACGAAGGGTTTGAACAGGCCGGTACGAATGAAGGAAGGCGACATGCCCTTGCCGCTATCGACGACCTGCACGACACCCGACAGGCCATCGCTGCTGACCTCGATCATCACCGGATTGTCCGGATCGCTGGCGTCGATGGCGTTCTGCACGATATGGGCTAGCGCCTGTTCGAAGGCTTCCGGCTGCCCGCTGACCTTGAGCGACTCGCTACGTACCAGGAGCACCTTGTGGCTGCGGGCGTATCTGTCGACGATCGACCGGACCGTTTCGCTCACGTCGAAGGCGCTCAGTTCTTCCTGACCTCCCGTACCATAGCGACCCAGCCGCGCCAGCATGGTGTTGAGCTTGTCGGCACTGTTCCTCAGCGTCACCAGCATATCCTGGCGGAAATCGGGATTGTCGGAATGCTTTTCGGCATTGCGCAGCAGCAGCGACATCTGGCTGGAGAGGTTCTTGATGTCGTGCATCACGAAAGCCATCCGGCGGTTGAATTCGTCGAACCGCGCCACTTCGGACAAAGCCTCCTGACCTGCCTGTTCGGCCAGATAACTGGCCAGCTGCTGGCCGACGATGCCGAGCAGGTCGAAATCCTCCCAGTCGAGGTTGCGCTCGACCAGCGGACGCGCGAGCAGGATCACCCCGATGAGCCGGTCGAAGTGGCGAAGCGGCACCGCCGCCCAGGCCTTCGGTTCGGCGACGAGCCAATGCGGGACGAAATTCAATTCTCCCTGATGCTCGATGCCTGCCCGCACTTCGTCGAGATCGAGGATGAGCCCTTCGCTTTCGAAGATACTCGCCATTTGCGGGGAAATCGGATCCTGCGGCACTTCGAGATCCTGCCAACGCCAATGACCGGCCGGTTCGAGCTTGCCGTCGTCATTGGTCAGGAAGAGGAATCCGGAAGGGCTGTCGGTAATATCGGCAAGCGCCTTTACCGCGCGTTCCTGCAGGCTCGCCTCGTCCAGCCCGGCCCGGCCGATCGTGTGGGTAAAACGTATCCATTCGTTGCGGTAATCGTACCGGTGCTTGAAGAGGTGCTTGATCGCGGTCACACGTAACCATCCGCGTAGCCGGTCCGACGGCAACCAGATGAGCGCCAGAGCGCCCGCAGCGATCACCAGCCCGACCTGCGTCAGCCGAGCCGCATTGCCGGTCAGCATGTCGAGCCAGCTGGCGAGGCCGAGCATCGCCAACAGATATCCGCCGATCACCGTCAGCGACAGCATCCGGAAAGTCACCGCGCGCGAAGGGCTGAAGTTCAGCCCCGCAACGCTTTTGTTGAAGCCCATCGCGAAGGGAATGGCGATAACCGCCACCGACAGGCCGCGCAGGGCGATAAGTTCCTGCGGGTAGCTGCCGGCCAGATAGGCGACGGTATAGAAATTGAGCATGAAGGCCCAAAGTCCGGCCATCGCTGCGGCATTCCAGCGCAGGATGCGGCGCGAAGGCTGCGATGCACCCGCATAGAGGTTATGCAACAACACCAATGCCCCGACGGAGACGAGCACCCGGAAGAGCGCAGAAGTCTCGAAGGTCAGCGCCTCCAGTTCCTGCGTCACGGCATAGCGGTGGCCAACGAGCAGCAGGGCGAATTGCAGGATTTCGACGAAAGCCAGCGCCAGGGCGACCGGGCGCACCAGGCGCAGCGTTTCATCGCGCCCATCGTTCGCGAACAGGCGGAACAGGACGAATATCCAGGCCAGATTGCAGGCAATTTCGGTAAGGCCGACGATAGCCTGGCCGAAGCTGAAACTGGCGGCTGCGAAACACCAGTTTGCCGTCAGCGCGAGCGCGACCACGCCAGCCCAGCGGTCGGGACGGTCTTCGGCACCATTGCGTGCGATCCACAGCGCGGCAAGGCCGCTGACGATGGCGCCGGCCGAATAGAGAATATAGGAAAGCGAGCTCGCCCACTCCATCAGGGGTGCCCTTCTCCGACGATGAAAATTACCGCGTCCATGAACCCGGTCTCCGAGCGGCCGTAACTACAAGTGCCGTTCTTAAGGCGGGAATGGTGAAATGTCGGTAAATTTTACACCGCGAAAAGACACTGGGCGACGCACCGTCTCCGGGAAGCGTCGCCCAGCTTTACGGTCTGGTCTTGCCGGCCGGCCTAGTTCTCGACTGCGTCTTCTACGGCTTCTCCGGCATTTTGCGCTGCATCGCCGACCTGTCCGGCCGCCTCGCCCACTTCGTTCGCCGCCCCGGCCACCGCATTGTCCTTGGCCACTTCGGCCCCGCTCATCTGAGAGAAGACGAAGATGGCAGCAATGCCAAGCACCAGTACGACGAGAGCGATCGCCCAGCCCGAGCCGGCGGAGCGGCCCGTGTCGCCATCGCTGACCACCGTATGGGTGGTATGGGTATTGCCGGCACTGTCGGTCGTTTCGGTTATGCGTTCTTCGGTCATTATTCTATCCTTCGTGGATCTCGTAATGCGGTGAAAACGCGGCTTATATTCGAGCGGTTCCGGATAAAGAGGGTTAACCGGCAGATCAGCGCTCCCCGAACTCGAAGGGTGTCGTCCCGCGGCGCATCCTGTCGAAATGGAGCTTGCGCCCTCTCGGAGGCAGCGACCTTTGCGGGCAACCCTCGCGATGGCAGCGCGAACATCCCGGACCGATCGGCTGCGCTTCTGCCGGCCTCAGAGACATTCCGCGCGCCTGCGCAAGGTCGGTCGCCAGGACCGCCTCGATCCCGACGGCGACAACGAAGCGCGCCTCTCCCGGCGCTCCGCTGCCCTCGACGCTGCGCATCATGGTCAGCCAGCCACCCTGGCCCTCCCCCGCATGATCGAGGCTGACATATTGCGTGACCAGTTCACCGCCCCGCTCGAAGGCGCGATGCGCATCCCACAGCGGGCAGGACACGTCTTCGCCGGCGAAACGCGCCGTGCTCGCTCCCATGAAGCTCTTGGAAAACTGGCCTGCGCGATCGAGCCGCACCATGAAGAAAGGCAGGCCGCGCTGCCCGACCCTTTGCAAGGTGGTGAGCCTGTGTGCGAGCTGTTCGAAGCTTACCGAAAAACGTCTCTCGAGCACCGGCAGGTCGTATCCCGTCGCTTCGCAGGCGCGCAGGAACCGGCCGTAGGGCATCAGCAGGGCCGCGGCGAAATAGCCGTCAAGGTGCCGCTTGAAGAGCGACCTTGCCGCTTCGTCCTCGAATTGGGCGCCCCGTGCCACACTCATGATTTCATCGCGCTTTTCCAGTTGGGCTATCTTGAGTGCCAGCTGGAAATTGCGCGAGGCGGGGCCGAGCATTTCGGACAGCTGCACCTGCCGTGCATGCAGGTCGAGGCGGCTCAGGCTATCGGGCAGGACCTCGCGCGGGAGGATGCGGACGGAAAGCTGGTGGCGTTCGCGCAGCCGCTCGGTCAGGGCAAGTCCGATATCCCCTCGCGACAGGCGCATTTCGTCGGCGAGTTCTTCCGCTCCGCGGTCGAGGTCGGCGAAATGGTTGCGCCAGCGGTCGATTTCCCTGCGCGAGGCGTCGAGCGGATTGTCCGACAGTTCGGCAGCGGGTCCCGCCTTGTCGTAAAGCCGTGCGAAGGCGGCGGCGATCTGCGGAGAGGCGGAAAGGAATTCGTCCAGTTCCTCCCGGTCGATGTCGAGATCGGCGAAGCGTTCGTCGGCAAAGCGGCGGGTCAGGCCGTCGAGGCCTCCGATGACCTCGTCTTCGCGGATGCTGCGCGGATCGAAGTCGAATTGCTCGACCAGGGCCATGACCACGCGCGCGCTGACGGGGCGACGGTTGCGCTCGATCAGGTTGAGATAGCTGGGCGATATCGACAGGCGCGCGGCCATTGCGGCCTGGGTCAAATTCTCGCGCTTGCGCAACCGGCGAATGGCGGGACCGGCCCGGACGGCATCGTCTGCCATTTGTAAATTCCTTTACATCGTTACAACTCATTTACGCGATTTTGGAGAAAATAGACAAGAAATTTTGTAAATTTCTATCCCCAAACCCCCGTTTCATGCGCATTGTAATCGCAAGGCCCAGCGCCAATACGGACAGGAGATACCGCATGACCTACCAGAGCCACATCTCGAAGATGGGCGAAACCATCAGCCAGAACGGCGACAGCTGGGCTGCAATCGATGCCGCCAGCGCCGCTCGCATGGCCGTCCAGAACCGTTTCCCTACCGGGCTCGACATTGCTCGCTACACCGCGAAGATCATGCGCGAGGATATGGAAGCCTACGACAAGGATCCGGCGAACTACACACAGTCGCTCGGCTGCTGGCACGGTTTCATCGCGCAGCAGAAGATGATCTCGATCAAGAAGCATTTCGGCAGCACCAAGCGCCGTTACCTCTACCTCTCGGGCTGGATGGTCGCCGCGCTGCGCAGCGAATTCGGCCCCCTGCCCGACCAGTCGATGCACGAGAAGAC
>CAYOWF010000084.1:0-8969 GCA_964407585.1 uncultured Qipengyuania sp. | reverse complement strand
CGATGGGTGGCAATATCGGCCTGCCGATCCTCGAGCAGGAGCCGCTGCCCGAGGGCGGCATCTATGTGCTGGAGCTGTCGAGTTACCAGATCGACCTGACCTTTTCGCTCGATTGCGAGGTGGCGGTGCTGCTGAACATCACGCCCGATCATCTCGACCGGTATGATGGCGATTTCGGTAAGTATGCCGCCAGCAAATCGCGCCTGCTCGCAATGCAGACGAGGGGTCATAACTCCATTGCCCGGTTCACGGATGCGCGCGTACTGGGAAACTTTGCCGAAGGTTCGATTGCCAGCATTCTCGAGGATGTGTTCAAGAACAGGGGCTTGTCGCCGGAGGAGCAGGTGAATTGGCCCTCTCTCCAGGGTCCTCACAATCGCGAGAATGCGGCTGCGGCCATAGAGGTCTGCGATATTCTGGGGCTGTCGCTCACCCAAATCCGCAAGGGACTCGAAAGCTATCGCGGCCTCCCGCACCGGATGGAACGCGTGGCCGAAATCTCGGGCGTGGCTTTCGTCAACGACAGCAAGGGCACCAATACCGCCGCCTCTGCGCCCGCGCTGGCAGCCTTCGACGACATTCACTGGATCCTCGGCGGACTGGCGAAGGAGCCGGGACTGGGCGAGTGCGAGGCCGAACTGCTGCACGTCAAGGCCGCCTATACCATCGGCAAGGCGGGGCCCGATTTCGCCGCCCTGCTCGAAGGCCGCGTGCCGGTGGAGCAATGCGAGACGCTCGACCGCGCAGTGACTTCCGCTGCCGCCAAGGCCGAGGCTGGCGACACCGTCCTTCTCTCGCCCGCCTGTGCAAGCTTCGACCAATATGCGGATTTCGAAAAGCGCGGCGAGCACTTCCGCGAGCTGGTGGAGGCGCTGAAATGAGCGAGATGAAGCCCTTCGTCCCCGGCGCCAAGCGCAAGCCCGCCCATATTCCGGGCGGCAAGCTGTCGCGCTGGAGCCAGCTCAAGATCTGGTGGCGCGAAATCGACCGTGTGTTGCTCGGGCTGATCCTGCTGCTGATGACGCTCGGCACGATCGCGGTTGCCGCGGCCAGTCCCGCGACGGCCAATCGCCTGTCGACCTCGAGCGAGACGCTCGACCCGCTCTACTGGTTCTACCGACATCTCGGATGGCAGGCGGTTGCGCTCTGCGTGCTGTTCGGCGCCTCTCTGCTCAGCCGCGAAAAGGCCCGACGGCTCGGCATTCTGCTGGGTGCGGCAATGCTCGGCCTGCTGTTCCTCGTCCCGTTCTTCGGGGTCGAGATCAACGGCGCGCGGCGCTGGATCAATCTCGGCATGCAGTTCCAGCCGTCCGAATTCCTCAAACCCGCCTTCGCCATCGTGATGGCGTGGATCCTCTCTTGGCGGATGCGCGACCCGAATCTTCCCGTCCTGCCCATCGCCACCGGCCTACTTGCACTCATTGCAGTGCTGATGATGATGCAGCCCAACTTCGGCGGCACCATCCTGTTCGGCGGCGTGTGGTTCGTCATGGTCATCCTTTCGGGCGTGCCGTGGAAGCGGCTGGGCATCCTTGCCGGCGGCGGTCTTGCGCTGCTGACTGCGACCTATTTTCTCTATGACAACGCCCGCCACCGTATCGATGCCTTCTTCGGCGGCGGCACTGCCTTCGACCAGGTGGACCTCGCCAGCCGTACCTTGCTGGCGGGCGGATGGACCGGCGCGGGATACGGGCTGGGGTTGAGGAAGATGAGCCTGCCCGAAGCGCATACCGACTATATATTCTCGGTCATCGGCGAGGAATTCGGACTGATCGCCTGCGCGCTCATCGTGCTGCTCTATCTCGCCATCGTGCTGCGCGTATTGATGCGGCTGGTGGATGAGGACGATCTCTTCGCATTGCTCGCCGGTACGGGCCTCGTATCGCTGCTGGGCGGGCAGGCTTTCATCAACATGCTGGTCAACCTCCAGCTCTTCCCGTCGAAGGGCATGACCCTGCCGCTGGTGAGTTATGGCGGTTCTTCCACCATCGCGGTATGCCTTGCCGTGGGGCTGCTGATCGCCATTACCCGGCGCAATCCCTATCTCAAAAGCTCGACAAGGGGACTTGGCGACCTGCTGGGCATCGGGCAGGGGGACGCCATGAACAGCAATACGGCGCGCATTTCGCGCGAAATCCACCAGTGACCCGGTCGAGCCGCCACTACGTGCTGGCTGCCGGTGGGACCGGCGGCCATATCCTGCCCGCCTTCGCATTGGCTGCGGAACTCGATCGGCGCGGCCATCATGTTGCCCTGATCACCGACGAACGCGGAGCGCAGATCCCGGGCAAGCCCGATTTCCTTCCCGCGCACATCCTCCCGGCGGGCCGCTTCGGAAAGAATCCGCTGCAATGGATGCGCGGTGCAAGGGCGGTCTGGGAAGGACGCCGGATGGCGCAGCGACTATTCGACAGCTTCGCTCCGAGCGCGGTAGTCGGCTTCGGCGGCTATCCCTCGCTGCCCTCGATCCTCGCATCGACTTCGGCGGGCATACCCACCATCGTGCACGAACAGAACGCCGTGCTCGGACGGGTCAATCGCCTGCTGTCGGGCCGCGTGCAGGCCATTGCCACGGCCTATCCCGAAGTGCAGCGGCTGAAACCGGTGCACCGCGACAAGTCCTATCTCGTAGGCAATCCGGTCCGCGCCAACGTGCTTGCCCTGCGCGAGGAACCCTTTCCCAGCTATGGCGAGGACGGGTTGCTGCGGGTTCTGGTGACCGGCGGAAGCCAGGGCGCGCGCATCCTGTCGGAAATCGTGCCCGATGGCCTCGCCATGCTCCCGCCCGCGATCCGCCAGCGCTTGCAGGTCACGCAGCAATGCCGGCCGGAAGACCTCGATGCCGTGCGCGAACGCTATCGCAGCCACGGGATCCCCGCAGAACTCGCCACCTATTTCGAGGATATGGCCGAGCGGCTAGCCGACGCGCATCTCTTCATCGGGCGCGCCGGCGCATCGACCATTGCCGAACTGACCGCAGTCGGCCGGCCCGCGATCCTGATCCCGCTGCCCATCGCGACCGACGACCACCAGGCGTTCAATGCGCGTGAAATGGCCAAGGCGGGTGGCGCGCGGATGATCAGGCAGGAAAAGTTCGAGTCCAAGGAGCTTGCCAAGCAGATCCGCGTTCTGGCGGACGATCCGCAGGGGCTCGCCAATGCTGCGCATGCCGCATGGAACTGCGGTCGCCCCAAGGCCGTAGAGGACCTTGCCGACCTCGTCGAAAGCTTCGGCGGGGCGGATATGATGGATGTCATCCGCGTCGGCGGAAACAACGCGCGCGGTGCCACGCAAGGCGTACCCGCGGGGCAGACATCCCAAATTCACGGCGCAAACCGGGAGAGCGCGGAATGAAGGGCGTACCAACCGATATCGGCACGATCCACTTCGTGGGGATCGGCGGCATCGGCATGTCGGGCATCGCCGAAGTGATGAACAATCTCGGCTACACCGTGCAGGGCTCCGACCTGAACGATAGCCCCACGGTGGAGCGGCTCCGCAAACAGGGCATCTCGGTAAAGATCGGCCACGAGAAGGAAAACGTGGAAGGCGCCGCGGTGGTTGTGACCTCGACTGCGGTAAAGCGTACCAACCCGGAAGTCGCTCATGCGCTGGAAAACCGCATACCCGTGGTGCGGCGCGCGGAAATGCTCGCCGAACTGATGCGGCTCAAGTCCACCATCGCGGTGGCGGGTACGCACGGCAAGACCACGACCACCAGCATGATCGCCAGCCTGCTCGATTGCGGGGACATCGATCCCACGGTCATCAATGGCGGCATCATCGAACAATACGGTTCGAACGCGCGCCTCGGCGACAGCGACTGGATGGTGGTCGAAGCCGACGAAAGCGACGGCAGCTTCCTTCGGCTGGACGGGACCATTGCTGTGGTCACCAATATCGATCCCGAGCACCTCGATCATTATGGCGATTTCGACGGCGTGAAGGACGCTTTCGTCGAGTTCATCCACAATGTGCCGTTCTATGGCGCGGCGGTGCTGTGCATCGACCATCCCGAAGTGCAGGCGGTCATCGGCAAGGTTCGTGATCGCCGGGTCGTGACCTATGGCTTCAACCTCCAGGCGGACATCTGCGGCGTGAACGTGCAGCCGCACGAAGGGGGCAACCGGTTCGACGTGATCGTGCGCCAGCGCGGCGAGGAAGACCGCCGGATCGAGAATGTGACGCTGCCCATGCCGGGGCGCCACAACGTGCAGAACGCGCTTGCCGCGATCGCCGTATCAATCGAGATGGGTTGCCCGGACGACGTTATCTGCAACGGTTTTTCCAGCTTCGGCGGCGTACGGCGTCGTTTCAGCAATGTCGGCAGCGTCGGCGGTGCGACGATTATCGACGATTACGGGCATCACCCGGTCGAAATCCGCGCCGTGCTCGGCGCTGCGCGCGAGGCCGCACGCAATCGCGTCATCGCAGTGATGCAGCCGCATCGCTACACCCGCCTCAACGATCTGATGGACGATTTCCAGAGCGCCTTCAACGAAGCGGACCAGGTCTTTGTGACCCCTGTCTATGCAGCAGGCGAGGACCCGATCGAGGGTGTCGACTCGCAGGCACTGGTCGAAGGCCTCAAGTCGCGCGGTCACCGCTCTGCCATGACGGTCGAGGATCTCGGTGACCTCGCGCAGAAACTCGCCGGAATCGTCGAAGAGGGCGACCTTGTCGTTTGCCTCGGTGCTGGTGACATCACCAAATGGGCCGCCGGGCTCGCCGATGCCGTCTCCAAGGAGATGGCTGCGTGAGCGACCAGGAAAACGATGTCTGGAACTGGGATAGCGGCATGGCCCCCGATTGCGCGGTGGAGGGCAGCATCGAAGCGCCCATCGACACCGAAGGATTGCGCGGGAGGCTGACGCCCGACGCACCGCTGGCCAAGCTCGTCTGGTTCAAGAGCGGCGGCAAGGCCGACTGGCTGTTCGAGCCGGAGGATATCGACGACCTGAGGGAATTCCTGCGCCGCCTGGACGGTGACCTTCCCGTCATGGCGCTGGGTCTCGGTTCGAACATGATCATACGCGATGGCGGCGTTCCGGGCGTGGTGGTGAAGCTTGGCAAGACCTTCGCCGATGTCACGATCGACGACGAAAGCTGTGTGGTCGAATGCGGGGGCGGGGCACATGGCATCCTCGTCGCCAGCGCGGCGCGCGACTGCGGCGTGGCCGGGCTGGAGTTCATGCGTGGTATCCCGGGCACAGTGGGCGGCTTCGTGCGGATGAACGGCGGTGCCTATGGCAGGGAAGTGGCCGATGTGCTGATCGATTGCGACATCGTCATGCCGGGCGGCCAGTGCCACTCCTTGCCCGCCTCCGACTTGCAATACTCCTATCGCCATTCCGCGCTTCCGACAGGCGCAGTCGTCGTGCGTGCCCGTTTCCAGGGTACGGCGGGCGACCCCGAAACGATCGGCGCGAAGATGGACGAAATTGCCGAGGCACGCGAGAATTCGCAGCCGTTGCGGACCAAGACCGGCGGTTCCACCTTCAAGAACCCGCCGGGCAAGAAGGCCTGGGAATTGGTCGATGCCGCCGGTTGCCGGGGTCTCAGGATGGGCGGCGCGCAAGTGAGCGAGAAGCATACCAATTTCCTGCTCAACACCGATAACGCCACCAGCGCCGATATCGAAGGGCTGGGCGAGGAAGTGAAGCGCCGCGTCTATGAGAATTCGGGCATCGAGCTCGAGTGGGAAATCCAGCGCGTGGGGCGGCCGTAGATGACTGAACTTCCCAAGACCCACGTTGCCGTCCTGATGGGCGGCTGGGCCAACGAACGGCCCGTCAGCCTGATGTCGGGCGAAGGTGTGGCGAAAGCGCTGGAAGAGCGCGGACACCGGGTCACGCGCATCGATATGGACCGCGACGTCGCCGCGCGGATCGCCGAGGCCAAGCCCGATGTCGTTTTCAACGCGCTTCACGGCGTTCCGGGCGAGGATGGCAGCGTTCAGGGCATGCTCGACCTGATGGGCGTGCCTTACACCCATTCGGGCCTCGCGACCTCGGTCATCGCCATTGACAAGCAGCTGACCAAGCAGGCGCTTGTACCGCACGGTATTCCCATGCCCGGGGGGCGCATCGTCAAGAGCGCCGACGTGTTCGAGCGCGATCCGCTGCCGCGTCCCTACGTGCTCAAGCCGGTAAACGAAGGCAGTTCGGTCGGCGTGGCGATCGTCACCGACGAAGGCAATTACGGCAATCCGATCGCACGCGACAGCAAGGGGCCGTGGCAGGATTTCGCCGAGCTTCTCGCAGAGCCCTATATCAAGGGCCGCGAGATGACTTCGGCGGTAGTGGATTTCGAAGACGGGCCGCGCGCACTGGCGGTCACTGAATTGAAGCCCAAGAGCGGGTTCTACGATTTCGATGCCAAATATACCGACGGCATGACCGACCACATCTGCCCGGCCGACATTCCCGACCATATCCGCGACCTGTGCCTCGAAATCGCGCTGAAGGCGCACAAGGTCCTCGGCTGTCGCGGCACCAGCCGCACGGACTTCCGCTGGGACGAAGAGCAGGGCGAGGACGGGCTGTTCGTGCTGGAAACCAATACTCAGCCGGGCATGACGCCGCTGAGCCTCGTCCCCGAGCAGGCCAGATACGTCGGCATCGATTACGGCGAGCTGGTCGAGACCGTCATTGCCGCAGCGCTGCGCTATCACGAGGGCAAGGGGCGCGATGGCTAAGGTAAGTCGCAAGCCGACCGGTGTGCGCCGCTCCGCCGCGGCCCGCAGTCGCAGCCAGAAGGCGCGCGCTGCCAGGAAGCATACGTCCGGCCTGCTCGACCGGGCGATGACCGCGCTGCCTTTCACCGAGGAACAGTGGCACAAGTTCTTCCTCGTCACCATTCTCGCCATCGGCATGATCATCGCCTGGAGCGTAGCGAAATACGCGGGCGTCCCGGAACTGGTGCAGACCGAACTTGCCAAGTCCGCCAGTCGCGCGGGTTTCGAGGTTGAGCGGGTGCGTGTGACCGGAGTCGATCGCCTGAACGAACAGGTCGTCTACGAGCGCGTCCTGGGCGAACAGGACCGACCCATGCCGCTGGTCGATGTCGATGCGGTGCGGGAGCGGCTGCTCGAGCTCTCGTGGGTCCGGGACGCCAGAGTGTCGCGCCAGCTGCCCGATTTGCTGCGGATCGACATCGTGGAGCGCGAACCGCATGCCGTGGTGCGCAAGCCCGACCGCCTGATCCTCGTCGATGCCGAAGGCCACGAACTCGAACCGATTTCCGCGAATGAAGCGAAGGATATGCTGCTCATCTCCGGTCCTGGCGCACAAAAGCAGGTCGCAGGGCTTCAGCGGCTGCTCGATGCTGCCCCCGCTCTCACGCCGCAGATTGCTGCAGCCGACTGGATCGGCAATCGCCGCTGGAACCTGACCTTCAAGACCGATCAGCTGCTACTCCTGCCCGAAGGCGACAAGGGTTCGGCCGCACTGGTCAAATTCGCCGAAATGGACGGACGCAACAGGCTTATCGGCGGTCGCGCCATCGCAATCGACATGCGCGTTCCCGATCGCGTTTTCCTGCGTTGTGCCGAAGGGCCCTGCCCGCGGGGTACGCAGGCCATGATAGAGGCGGAATAATGGCATCTTCGCCGCATACCCCACTGCCGCGCATCAATCGCGTTTTCGCCGCAGTCAACATCGGCTCGTTCCGAATATCGGCCATGGTTATGGGCCAGAGCGAGGATGGCGAGATGATCGTCCTCGGCTCCGCTCACCGCAAAAGCGAAGGCATCAAGCGCGGTTACGTCACCGATATGGGCGCCGCCACGCAGGCCATTCGAACCGCCGTGGAAATGGCAGAAGCCAACGCCAATACGAGCGTTGCCGGCGTGTGGATCGGTTGTGCCGGTGCCGGCCTGTCGAGCAAGATCGCCAGCGTCGAAATCGCCATAGGCGGCAGGCGCATCGACGAGGACGATGTGGAGCACTTGCTGTTCGCCGCGCGCGACCAGATCGAGCCCGACGGGCGCATGGTGCTCCATGCGCAGCCGGCGCATTACACGCTCGACGGGGCGCATGGCGTGGCCAATCCCATCGGCCTGCATGCCGAGGCCCTGGGCGTCGATATCCATGTGACGCTCGCCGAAGGGGCACCGGTCCGCAACCTGATCGAGGCGGTGCAGAGCGCCCATCTCGATGTCGAGGGCGTGGTCGCCAGCCCCCTGGCTGCTGCACATGCCTGCCTCTCGAACGAAGAGCGCGACCTGGGGGTGGCGCTCGTCGAGATCGGTGCCCAGGTCACCAATGTATCGGTCCATGCAGGGGGGATGCTGCTCGGACTGCGGTCTATCCCCGCCGGATCGAACGATATCACCGATGTCATCGCCAGCTCGCTCGGCATCAGGCGCGGACAGGCCGAACGGCTAAAATGCGTCGCCGGATCGGCCATCGCCACGCCCAGCGATCACCGCGAAATGATTCCGGTCAATGGCCCGGGCGACGAGCCGGACGGGCGGTTGGCCAGGGGCGCGGACGAACAGAATCGCATCGCGCGCGCCGAACTCGTCTCGGTCGTCACGGACCGCCTCGGCACGATGACTTCCGAAATCGGCAAAGGATTGAAAGTCATGGGATTTTCTGGCGCGAATGGCGGTCAGGTCGTGCTGACCGGCGGCGGCGCGGAGCTGCATGGCATTGCCGAATTCATGCAGGGCGCGCTGGGCTTGCCTGTGCGGCGCGGCAGGCCGCCGGCGCTGCGCGGGCTGCCCGAGGCGCATGCAACGCCCGGCTTCGCCACGCTGGCTGGGTTGTGCCTCTATGCCTCCGAAGATCCGATCGACATCCGCTCCATCGGCCCGAGCTACCAGTCGACCCGGAGATATTCCGGCCTGGGACTGGTTAACCGGGTGGTGCAAGCGGTGCGCGAATATTTCTGATATGACTGCGATTACAGCCGAATTTGCGCGTTACGCGCAGTGGATAAAGCCATTTAACCTTTGCAACCGCGAA
>CAYOWF010000083.1:0-9049 GCA_964407585.1 uncultured Qipengyuania sp. | reverse complement strand
GGCGCATCCGGCCCGCTCGCCCCGTTCCTTGCACGGCACAAGGGGCTGGAACTTGGCCCGTGGCAGGTCGATGCCTACATGCTCTACGAGAGTTTCCTGCGGGAGCAGGGTTCGCTCTATCAACCCGTGGTAACCTATTCCGCCGACACGCCATGACTGCAATCCCGTCCCGAATTCTGCCAGCGCTCCTTATCGGTGCGCTAGCCGGAGGGTGCTCTCCAATTGCGGGAGAGCGCACCGCAGAAGATCCGGCGCGCGAGAAATTGCTCCGGACCATTGCGGATGAGGCCGAAAAGGATGCAGGTGAAAACTGCCTGCTGATGGTCTGGTCGGAAGAGGACGACCCCGACATCGCATTCGATCGCGCGAACGATGCGGTAAAAGGCGGGGCGGTTTCCTGCGCCACAGGAGCCAGCCCCAGCCGCTTCGAATCTGCCATTTCAGCTTTGCGCGATGCCGCGAGGAGCGGCAACAAGGCGCAGATCCTGAAGCAAGTCGGCATCCCGCTGCTCTACATCACCGACGACGGTGAACGCCGCGAACTGACCGAAGCCCAGATCGACGCTCTGTTCGACGAAGTGTTCGACGATGACATGCTGGACCTGCTCCAGCGGCTCGACCTTTCGCAGATGACGGTCGAAAAGGACCAGGGCGCCTACTTCGAACTCGGCTCGCTATGGCTGGTCGTCGACGACAGCGGCACGCCACGGGTCATGACCGTCAACCGCCAGGCGCTCGGCGAAGCGGCCCTGGCCGCAAGGGACCAGGCCCAACGCGGAGGTGGCAACGAGCTGGAGTAAGCCGTTCGCAGAACAGAGTATGCGGTTCGACGCCCCGCGCTTGCACTATACGGCGCCCTAAGCTTCGCGCAGATTGTCGCAACTGCAACCATTTGTCGCATCCGCGCGTTGGTTTGCCGCAATTGCAATAAAATAATTGGAGACACCATGAAGGCCCACATCCTGGCCACTACCGCCGCAGCCGCCCTTCTTTCAGCATGCACCAGCACTCCGGGAGGAGAAATGGACCCGATCGCAGACGCAGCCGTTGATGCCGCGGTTTCGATTCCCAAGGGAACCGGCTACTTCGCCACCGATAGCGACCTGCCTTTCCTCGCCCCCGATTTCGACGCCATTTCGGAAGACGACTATATCCCCGCCTTCGAACAGGGCATGGCGATCCAGAAGGCCGAAGTGGAAGCCATCAAGGCCAATCCGGCTGCCCCGACATTCGAAAACACCATCGTGGCGCTCGAAAAGTCGGGCCGCATGCTCGGGCGTGTGGCCCGCGTGTTTTTCGCGCTTACCGGTTCGAACACAACCGATCGGCTCGATGACATCAACACCGAGATCAGCCCCAAGCTCACCGCGCATGGCGACAGCATCACGCTCGATCCGGTGCTCTTCCAGCGCGTGAAGGCGGTCTACGACAACCGCGCCGCGATGACGATGACCCCCGAAGACGCCATGCTGCTCGAAGACACCTATGAAGGCATGGTTCACGCCGGCGCGCTTCTCACCGAAGCCCAGCGCGAGCGGGTCAAGGCGATCAACACCGAGCTTTCCACGCTGACCACCGAATTCAGCCAGGCGGCGAAGGACGCCATGGCCGACCAGCCGGTCGTGTTCGACGATCGCAGCGATCTGGCCGGCCTGTCGGACAGCGACATCAAGGCTGCCGCCGACCTCGCTACCGAGAAGGGTTTCACGGGCAAGTATGTGATCGCGCTGCAGAACACGACGCAGCAACCCTCGCTGCCAAGCATGACCAATCGCGATGCGCGCGAGAAGCTGTTCATGGCCAGCTATCACCGCGCCGACGGCACGACCGATATCGACACGCGGCTGCTCATCGCCAAGATCGCCGAACTGCGCGCGGAAAAGGCGGCCTTGTTCGGTGAGCCCGACTGGGCGACCTACGCCATGTGGGACCGGATGGCCGAAAAGCCTGCGACCGCGCTCGGTTTCATGGAGCAGATGGTCCCCGCCCTCGCGGCCACACAGCGCCGCGAGGCGGCCATGCTCAACGCAGCGATCGCTGCAGACGGCGGTGATTACGAAGTGAAGCCGTGGGATTGGTATCGCTATGCCAACAAGATCAAGGCGGAACGCTACGAGCTCGATGAAGACGCGATGATGGAATATTTCCAGCTCGACAAGGTGCTGGAAGATGGCGTCTTCTACATGGCTGAAAAGCTTTACGGCCTTACCTTCGAACGCCGCACCGACCTGCCCGTCTACCATCCGGACGTGTGGACCTACACCGTTTTCGACCGTGACGGCAGCGAGCTGGGGCTGTTCTATTTCGACCCCTTCCAGCGCCCCTCGAAGCGCGGCGGTGCATGGATGAGCAATTTCGTCGACCAGAGCGATCTCTGGGGCACGAAGCCGGTCATCTACAACGTGCTTAACATCCCCAAGGCCCCCGAAGGCGAACCGCAGCTGGTCAGCTTCGACTGGGTCAACACCACCTTCCATGAATTCGGCCATGCGCTGCACGGCTTCTTCGCCGACCAGCGCTACGAAAGTCTTTCGGGCACCGCCACGGCACGCGATTTCGTGGAATATCCCAGCCAGGTCCATGAAATGTGGGCGACATGGCCCGAAGTGCTGCGCAACTACGCCAAGCACTACGAAACCGGTGAAACCATCCCTCAGGCGATGGTCGACAGGATCGAAGCCGCTTCGAAGTTCAACCAGGGCTACGATTTCGGCGAAGTGGTCGAAGCCGCCCTGCTCGACATGAAGTGGGCTGCGCTGTCGAAGGAAGAGGCCGCCGCGCTCGATACGCCGGCCAAGGTCGATGCCTTCGAACGCCAGTCGCTCGAAGAACTGGGGCTCGAGATCGACCTCGTGCCGCCGCGCTATCGCAGCACCTATTTTAACCACATCTTCAGCGGGCCGGCAGGCTATTCGGCAGGCTATTACAGCTATCTGTGGACCGAAATGCTCGACCGCGACAGCCGCAAGTGGTTCATCGACAATGGTGGCCTGACCCGCGCGAATGGCGATCACTATCGCGCCACCGTGCTCAGCCGCGGCGGTACGATGGACTATTTCAAGATGTTCGAAAACTTCGCCGGCCGGGCGCCCAACGTGACTCCGATGCTCGAAGCACGCGGTCTCGTGGCAGGTGATGAAGCCGCCGACAGCGAAGTTTCCGACGATGGTCCGGCGACCGTCGGCGACGCCGGCCAGTAAGTAAGCTATCTGGCGGGGTGGGCCAAAGGCTCTCCCCGCCATTTCCTACCGGGTGACGAGCGCCCGTTTTCCCGTTTCGCCGAGCCAGCGGGTTTCGACGCCCCAGACCTCGGCGATGCGCTCGCTCGACAAAGCCTCTTCCGGCGCGCCGTCGGCAACCAGCCTGCCCTCATCAAGCACCAGCACCCTGTCTGCATGGTTCATCGCCATGGCGAGGTCGTGCAGGACGACGACCACACCCCTGCCCTGCACCGCATCGTGTGCAAGATAGCCGACGAGGCTCAGCTGATGGCCCAAATCCAGCGCGGCGAGCGGTTCGTCGGCGAGGATCCAGTCGGGCTCGCCCGCCAGCACGCGGGCCAGCAAGACCCGCGCCTGTTCCCCGCCCGATAGCGCCTGCGCACGGCGTTCCTCATATCCGCCGAGGTCGAGTGCCGCGATAGCGGCATCGACCGGGGCGGATGCTGCGTCACGATGCGGGATGCGTCCCAGTTCGACCACGCTGCGAACGGTCACATCCCATGCGATTTCCGGCACTTGGGGAAGATAGCCGATGCGCCTCGCGCGATCGGCGCGCGAACCGATCGCCTCGCCGTGAAGCACGACCTCGCCGCTCTCCACCGCAAGCAAGCCTGCCAGCGACTGCAGCAGCGACGACTTGCCAGCCCCGTTGGGCCCGCAAATGGCGGTGATTTCGCCCTGTCGTAGCGAACAGGCGATGCCGCTCAGTCGGCCCGCAAGCGTCAGGTCCCTGGCCTCAAGCGTCATACTAGCCCCCTGCGCATGCGCAGCAGCAGCCACAGGAAGAAGGGTGCACCCAGCAAGCTCAGCGCGATCCCGAGCCGCAGCTCGGTGACCAGCGGCAGGATGCGAACCACGCTGTCCGCAACCAGCACCAGCAAGGCCCCTGCAAGCGCGCTCGGAACGATGAGCTGCGATGGTCGGCGGTCGGTCAGAGGGCGAACCAGGTGCGGGACGATCAGACCGACGAAGCCGATGATCCCCGCCACGGCCACGCTGGCACCGACGGTCAACCCGATCCCGAGTATGAGCAGCCACAACAAGCGCGCGGTATTCACGCCGAGCGAGCGCGCAACCGGCTCGCCCAGCGTAAGCGCGTCGAGCGAGTGTCCAGTGCGCCATAGCAAGGTCACGCCCAGCGCCCCGAGCGGCGCGGCGAGCCACACTTCGCGCCAGCTGCGATCGGTCAACGCCCCGTTAAGCCACAGCACGATCTCGCTCATCGCGAAGGCGTTGGGCGCCATGCTGATGGCAAGCGCGGTGAGCGCCCCCGCGAGGCTGGCGACCATCAGCCCGGCGAGCGTGAACAGTGCGATCCCGCCGGTCCTCCCGGCTATCGCCGCCAGGAGCGCCATCGCCCCGCCTGCTCCGACGAGCGCGAACAGCGGCAGCAGCCAGCCGTTTGCGTCCAATCCGAACCACAGGGCTATCACCGCGCCCAGTGCCGCGCCCGGCGCGATGCCGAACAGGCCGGGATCGGCCAGTGGATTGCGCAGATAGCCCTGCATCGCGGCGCCCGCGGCACCAAGGCCTCCGCCCACCACGATCGCCAATACGGCTCGCGGCAGGCGCAGTTCGCCAAGGATTATCGCGGCGTTGGGCGTGCTCGACGGATCGATCCACACACGGCCTGCCAGCAGCGACAGCGGCACGGCCAGTGCGAGCAATGTCGCAAAGACGAGCGTGGCGCGGTTCACGACGTACCCTCCCGTATCTCGGCCAGGCGCCTGGTCGCCCGGATGATGGTAGGACCCCCGCAATAGATGAGCCGCGTGTCGAAATGTGCCCGCTCCATTCCGGCGATCCGGTCCAGCGCCGGGTGCACCTGCCCCGGTTCGTTCCCGGAGACGAGCAGCACTTGTGGCGGATCGGCCACTACCTGTTCGAGCGAGAGATAATCGGCCTGCGCCATGCCCCGTGCGGCGGCATAGCTCGAAAAACCGCTCCGTCGCAGGAGGTCGCTCACCAGCGACGCTTCGCCGGGAACGATGCCTCCGGGCTGCCACAAGGCCGCTTCGACCGGGGCACCTCTCGCCGCCGCATCGGCGATCGCCGATTCGATCTTGCCGACCAGGCGCTCACCCTCTGCTGGATTGTCGACGAGCTCCGCCAATTCGCGGATCTGCGCCATGCTGTCTTCAACGGTGGATGTCCCGCCGAAGCTCACCACGCGCAAGCCGAGGTCTTCGAGCGCCGCGCGGGTGGCAGGCGCGATGAAACTGCTCGCCACGACCACATCGGGGTCGAGCGCGAGCACCTCCTCCACCGTCCCGCCCGTCGCGGGAAAACGCGCCGCGTCCTCGGGCGCCATCGAGCTCGAAGCCGGGTCCTTGCTGTAATGCGAAATCGCAAGCAATTGCCCCGGTCCGGCGACTTCGGCCAGGATCGCATCGGTGCAGGGATTGAGGCTGACGACCGTCGGCCCCTGCACCGTATCGCCGTCCGGCCCGCCGCCCGCGCACCCCGCGAGCAGCAAGCCGAGCAGCGGCGCGAAGCGGATCACATCTGCGCCCTTAACCCGACGAACGCGCCGCGACCGGGTGTACCGTATCCTGCAACGGTTTCGTAATCGGTGTCGAAGACGTTCTCGACCCGTCCGAACAGGGTCAGATTGTCACCGATGTCCTGAGAGGCGCGGATGTCGACCACTTCGTACCCGTCGAGCCGGGTGAAGTTGCCTGCATCGTCGAAGCTGGGTCCGACGATCCGCAAATCCGCACCCAGGTTCAGACCGAACGGGCTTTGCCAGTCGGCGAAAAGCGTCCCGAAATGCCGGGGTCGGCGTGCGAGCTCATTGCCGGTTTCGCGATCCTCGGCATCGACGAAGCTGTAGACGCCCGACAGCCGCAGGCCGCTTGCCACATCGGCACCCGCTTCGAATTCGACACCCTGCGCTCGCGCCCGAGCCGTGTTTTCATAGTACCCGAACCGGCCGTCGCCACAGATTTCCGGCGGATCGGCAACGAAGCATGTTGCGAATCCGATCAGATCCTCGCTTTTGCGGCGGAAAGCCGTCAGCGCCAGATGGATTCCGCTGCCGCGCTGGCCTTTCTCGATACCGAGGTCGAAGCTGGTACTGCTTTCCGGCGCCAGCCCGAGATTGCCGAAGTCGGAATAGAGCTGGTACAGCGTCGGCGCCTTGTAGCCTTCGCCCAGGCTGGCGCGCAGGCGCAGGTCGTTATCGAGCTTGAAGCTGACATCGCCGCCGAAGCTCGCTTCGGTGCCGAAATCCTCATGATCGTCGACACGGGCGCCGGCATGGACGGCAAGGCGACCCATGACCCAGCCCAGCTGCGCATAGCCGCCGGTGGTCGATGTTTCGGCAGCCGCATCGAAATTGGTGACGTATTCGCTCCATTCGTGCTCGCCGCCGAAAGCCAGCGACAGGCCGCCCAGCAGGCGATATTCGCCGCGCAGGGCGAGCCGCTCGGAATGACCGTCGCTGGCAAAGGTCTCGATCCCTCCACCTGTCCTGTTCTGGCGTTCGGTATCGGCCAGCGAATAGCTGCCACGCAGGGTCAGGTCGTTGCCGTAATAGGCGAGGCCCACATCGCCCCAATGGCGGGTGGTTTTTTGCGTATCTTCGCTATCGACAAGACCGAAGGGCGGCGAGAAGGAGAAACCGTCGATCTCGAGCGTGCCCTCGCTGAAATTGGCATGGGCGAAAGCTTCGAGGCTGTCGGTGAGATCGACGAAAGCGACCATGCCGAGTGCCATCTGCTCGAACCCATCGGCCTCGGTCCCGTTGCGCGCGGCGGAAAAGCCGCCGGTCTCGAACCACGAGCCGGTCAGTCCGTAATAGACGCCGTCGCCGTCCACCCCGGCGGCCGCGCTGGCGAACAGCGTATCGCGCGCGCCAAGCTCGACGCTGCCTTGCATTCCGGTTTCCGCGCGCGTCGAGATGTCGATCACGCCGCCGACCGCGTCCGAGCCCCAGATCGTGCTGTTGGAGCCGCGCAGGATGTCGAACTTGCTTGCCGTGCCGGTGAGTAGGTTGCCGAAGTCGAAGCCGCCCGAAGGCGAGGCGGGGTCGGCAACGCGCACGCCGTCAACGAGCACTAGAACCTGCTCTGAATTGGCACCGCGAATGTTCACACCGGTGAATCCGCCCGTACCGCCGTTGCGCGCCAGCGTGACGCCGGGTGTGCGGCGCAATACGCGGACCGAGTCCGCTCCCTGTACCGCGTCGATTTCCTCGGCTTCGAGCACGGTAACGGCCTGGCCGGTATTGCGAATATCGGTCCCGAGACCGGTAGCGGTCACCGTTATGGTGGAAGTGCGCTCGTGCCGCATGACGATCCGACGCTCGGGCTCGCCCTCTACACCATCGGCAGCTTCGTCTTGCGCTGCTAGGATCTCCGCCAGCGCATCTTCGGTGGAATCCTGCGCCTGGGCAGGGACACACAGTGCGGAAGCGGATAGGAAAAACAGGTATTTGTACACGGGAACTCCCTTCATGAACGTGCATGCCGCTCATGACGGGAGGAGGCGGAATTGCCCCATCCCCGCTGCCATCGGTACACCCCGCCCGCGGCCGAACGACTGGTACGGACAGGTCTCCTGGCTCCCGGATCATCGGCCTCGCCCCGCCTTCCCACCCTTCGACATGCTCGGGGCAGTGGCGTGATGGAGCGCGCCTCTCCGGTTACAGTTGCGGGGGCAGCCGCGGCATTCAACCGCGTTCCCTTGACCCGTACCAATAGAAGCGCCCTTAGCCCCACCTCGACGCGGCGACAAGATGGCGTATCGACGGATTGAAAAGGTCATTCGTACCGAGACAGCATTCGCAAACCTTCGCGCAACATTTTTAAGATTGTAGCAAGCATGCTGCGGAACACATGATTAGCGAGGGTCGGTTATAAGGTGTCTCGAGAGCCGGGGAGCTGGATTGACAGCTTCCGAATAGGGGAGGCCATCGCCCATGTCCGTACGTTTTGCCGCTGCACGCTGTGCCAGGCGTTCTCCGATCGCACGCATCCTTCATCGCGAAGAAGTGGCACTTGCCGCAAACGATCACGACGAACCCACCGGCTTCATTGACGCAACGACAGAAGCCGCGCTGCGTCACTTCGGCGAATACGGCCTGCGCGCTGGTGAAGTGGCGGCGCACAATGCCTCGCTGGCCGCTGAAGCGCACGATTCCGAGGAGTATCGCCACTGGCTCGAAATCTGCCGGGCACTCGACAGCGGCGCTGCAAACCGGCTCGAAGCCGGGGCGACCGACGGAGACGAACGCCTCATCGGCTGATCTCGCGATTTTGCCACATCGCTGCGAACACCTTGCCGGCTCATTGCGGGAACGAGTCCGCACGTCCGATCGTCTACCGGTTGAAGCGGGAGCGCCGCCCCCTTATTGCTATTGCGAACAATTTGCAAAGATTGTTCCGGCAAGGCGTTCGTTAGCGGTTGCATTCCCTTTCCCCCAAGCCTAGGCCGCTCCGCGAAACACCGGGCGCGCGTACCCACGCGGGGCAGCCGTGCGCCATTGCGGTCCAGGAATTTTGTCCCGCGACGCTCGGAAGGACGTTCATCCCCTATGGCACGCAAGAAGATCGCGCTTATCGGCTCCGGCATGATCGGCGGCACCCTCGCCCATCTCGCCGCTAAGAAGGAAATGGGCGACATCGTCCTGTTCGACATTGCCGAAGGCATGCCGCAGGGCAAGGCGCTCGATCTCAGCCAGTGCGGCCCGATCGAAGGCTTCGATGCCAAGATCACGGGTTCGAACGATTACGCCGATATCGCCGGTGCCGACGTGGTGATCGTCACCGCCGGCGTACCGCGCAAGCCGGGCATGAGCCGCGACGATCTGCTCGGCATCAACCTCA
>CAYOWF010000082.1:0-9054 GCA_964407585.1 uncultured Qipengyuania sp. | reverse complement strand
CCGTTGATTAGCGGCACGATCTGGTCGTCGCCGCCCATCATGATCAGGACTTCCTTGTCGAGGAACGGTAGCGCGGGGAGGCTGGTCCAGCCGAGCATGGCGATGAGCTGGTAGAGGTAACCCCGCGGGCTCGGCGGCTTGAGGCGGCCGATATGTTCGGACTTGCTGCCCGGACGCTTGGTCATCCCGCCGTAAAGCGTCATGAAGTGTTCGTTCATGTACTCGGGATCGATATAGCGGCGCGGGTTCGCCATCTTGCTCAGCGCGGCCGGGTTCCCTGGCACCATCAGCATCCCTGCAGTGGTAGCGACCAGCACGAGACGACGGGTACGACCCGGATGCTGGAGGGCGAAGTGCTGGGCCATGGCACCGCCCCAGCTTACGCCCATCACGTCGACTTCGCCGACCCCGAGGTGATCGAGCAATTGGGTGGCGGTCCAGCTCATGGTGAAGGGGTTGTACGGGATCGTGGGTTCGGGGCTTTCCCCCGTGCCCGGCATGTCGAACATGACGAAACCGCGTTCGCTCAGCCTCTCTGCCAGCGGAGCGACGGCTTCGATGTTCGCTCCGATGCCGTTGAAGAACAGGATCGGCGGATGGTCGGAAGGCTCGCCCAGTCGCCAATGCGCGACACGCAGGGTGCGGCCGCCTGCCTCCACCATTTCGATCGTGGCGGTCATCGGTTCATCCTTGGATGCGGTCACTCGGGCTATTCCTTTTTCGCCTCAACAGGCTTCCATAACGTACAGGCCGGGGGCAGGGTCCAGTGGCTGGAACTCCTTGTTCCCCGTTTTCGCCGGCGCCTTTTTCTTCTTGCCCGAGCGCTCCTGCACCCAGTTCATCCAGTAAGGCCACCACGAACCGGCGACTTCCTCGGTCCCTTCGAGCCATTTGTCGGCGGTTTCGGGCAGTTTCTTCTTCGCATCCTTCTGGAGGTAATATTTCGCCTTCGGGTTGCCCGGCGGGTTCAGGATCGCCTGCATGTGCCCGGAATGCGACAGGACGTAGGTAATGTCCTTGGAGCCGAACAGGCGGGTCGAACGATAGGTCGCCTTCCACGGCGTAATATGATCGGTCACGCCGCCGAGAATGAACAGGTCGCTGGTGACCTTGGACAGGTCGATCTTGTGATCGACCATTTCGACTTCGCCCTGTTTGGTGAAGGCGAGCGTCTCGAACACGGTCAGGAAGTCGCCCATCAGGGCACCCGACAAATTGGTCGCATCGGCGTTCCAGAACAGCACGTCGAAGGCGGGCGGGTCCTGCCCGAGCAGATAATTGTTGATCACGTAGTTCCAGATCAGGTCGTTGGGTCTCAGCCACGCGAAACCGCGTGCGAGATCATCGCCCTTGATCACGCCCTTCTTGGCGGCGCGCCGGCGGGCGAGGGCAAGGCCGTTCTCGCTGACCAGCGAACCCGCCTCGATATCGTTCTGCTTGGGGTGCAGGACGCACACCATCAGTGTCAGGCTGCCGAGGATGCTCTCACCCTCTGCGGCCAGCTTGCTGGCAAGCATCGCGGCGGTCTGCCCGCCCGAACAGCCGGCCGACACATTGACCTTCTTGCTGCCGGTAATCTTGCTGACCGCTTCCATCGCTTCGCGACAGGAATTGACGTAATCGGCCATGTCCCAATGGCCCTGATCCTTGGTCGGGTTCTTCCAGCTGATGACGAAGGTCTGGATTCCGTTGTCGACCTGATACTTCACGACCGACTTTTCCGGGCTCAGGTCGTTAATATACATCTTGTTGATCTGGGGCGGGATTGTGAGCTGGGGGACTTCGTAGACCTCGTCCGTGGTGGGTGCGTAGTGCACCAGCTCCATCATTTCGGTGCGCAGGACGACATCGCCCTTCGAAGTGGCGATATTCTCGCCAAGCTTGAACGGCTTCTTGTCGACCTGGCTGACCATGCCCTTGTTGTTGACCATGTCCTCATAGGCATTCTTGAGCCCCTTCACGAGCGAGAGACCGCCACTCGTGATCGCCATCTTTTGCGCGCTGGGATTGCCGATCAGCGTATTGGTGGGGGCAAGGCTGTCGATGATGATGGTCGAGATGAAGCGCGCGCGGTCCCGTTCGAGCTCGTCGAGTTCGAGATCCTCCAGCCATCGCGAGGCGCCCTTCTGGACGGCGAGGTAATACTGCATCCCGGCGCGCATGAAGGGATTGTATTGCCATGCCGGGTCCTGGAAGCGGCGATCCTTGGGATTGGGGGCAAGCTCGCTCTTGCCGGTCATGATCTTGATCATGTCTTCACCCACCGCCTGGCCGTGCTTGATGAGCCGCTGGGGATCGGAAGCCGTTTCGCGCAGCATGACGGCGACTGCACCGAAGATATCCTCGCGCGTCAGCCCGATCAGCG
Organism: uncultured Qipengyuania sp.; assembly: GCA_964407585.1. Classification (GTDB taxonomy): domain Bacteria; phylum Pseudomonadota; class Alphaproteobacteria; order Sphingomonadales; family Sphingomonadaceae; genus Qipengyuania. The sequence goes on along the minus strand of CAYOWF010000082.1, from coordinate 6,689 downwards.
GACCGAGAGCGCTGGTGTGCTGGGCGGCTTCGTCTTCGAGCTTGGGCATGGGCGGGACCTGTCCTTCTTCAAATGTTGTTTTCAGCCAACTGGTTGGGCGAACGTGCCGTTCTGTCGGAACTATCTAAGCGCAGCGATCATGCTTTCGATATCGACGAATTTCTCGCGCGGACTGCCTTCGCGCGCAGCCGCCGTTTCGGCTTCCTCGATCTTCTGCCAATCGCGGAATGTCACGATATCGAGGCTGCGTTCCTTTGCAAGCTCATCGAATCCATCGCGTCCGGCCTTGCGGGAGCCCATTCCGATGTCTTCCGCAACAAGTTCGATCACGCCGTAGCCATCGGGCCGGTTCGTGCCGATGGTTCCGGTCGGCCCGCGCTTGGCCCAGCCCACGCAATAAAGACCGGGCAGTATGCGACCTTCGTCGTTTGCGAAACGGCCGGCTCTCTCGTCGAACGGCACTCCCTCAATGGGCGACGATCGGTAGCCGATGCAGGTAATGACGAGATCTGCGGGAACCTCGTATGTCTCGCCCGTGCCGACGGCTCGTCCCTTTTCGATGATCGTTCGCTCGACCTCCACCGCGCGCACCTTACCATCCTGTCCGAGGAAGGCTTTCGGATTGGCGAAGAAATCGAATTCGATCGTAATCGGAGTTTCGCCGTGAATGCTCTCCGGTATTGCGGCGAAGTCGCGCAGCAGGTTCACCGATTTACGCAGGCCGGGCTCGAGTATGGCGTCGTCGTCTTCGGGGGGAAGGTCCGCCTTGTCGACATAGGGGCTGGCCCGTTCGAGACGCATGAGCTCGCCCAGTTCCTTCGGCGTCATCATGATCTGATGCGGCCCGCGGCGGCCAAGAATGGTCACGGTTTCGAGGCCCGAGGTACGCAATGCTTCGAGAGCATGCGCAACGATGTCAGAGCCTGACATTTCGGCTTCGGTCTTCGAGAGGATCCGCGCGACATCGAGGGCGACATTGCCCATGCCGACCACCACGGCATGTTTGCCCGCCAGATCGGGTCCGAGCGAAGCGAATTTCGGGTGGCCGTTGTACCAGCCGACGAATGCCGCACTGCCGAAGACGTTTCCGAGGCTTTCTCCATCGAGGCCCAGTTGGCGGTCGTGCGGGGCCCCGGTGGCGAAGATCACCGCGTCGTAAAGCTCCTGAAGTTCCGCGACGGAAACATCCTCGCCGATTTTCACGTTGCCGACGAAGCGCACATTGTCGGTGAGCGCGGTCTTCTCGTAGCGCAGCGAAACCTTCTTGATCGATTGATGATCGGGCGCGACACCTGTGCGAATGAGACCATAGGGCACGGGGAGGGCATCGAACACATCGACCCGTACTTCCTCGCCCCACTGTTTTCCGGCCGCTTCGGCAGTGTAATATCCTGCGGGTCCCGAACCCACGATAGCGATATGGCGCATTTATAACCTCTCCCGGCCGGTGTCGCCACCATGCCGCGATGGGCGATGTGTGGCAAGCATGGTCGCGAGGCCCTCGTTCTCTCCGGGGCCATTCATTATGCGTTTGGTAAGGCTTTTCACTTAGCAGACCCGGCGAACTAGCGTTTAGATTGCGGACAGGGCCGCTCGTCGGGGTCGGGAACCGGATGGCAGGATTCTTTTCGAGAAATGCGAAAGCCTTGGAGGTCGAGGCCGAAAGCGCTTCGGTTCGCCCGATCGCATTGGACGACCACGCACGCCGCATCGAACTTCTCGACAGTTTCGAAAGCGCCGGTCTTGGCTGGTTTTGGTCGACCGACAGCCAGGGGCGTATCAACTATCTTTCCGAACACGCCAAGAAGCGTCTCGGTCTAACCGACGAGGATATCATCGGCCTGCCGCTGACCGACTTCTTTTTGTCGGGCGACGATGACACGGCCACCGAAGATACCGAAAAGCGACCCTTGGCCTATTACGTCGGGGCGCGAAATTCCATCTCCGGCTTGCATGTACGGCTCTCGGCTGGGGGCGAAGACATCATCGTGGAGCTTGCCGGAAAGCCCTTTTTCGACAGGCAGAACCGGTTCAACGGCTTTCGTGGCAGCGCCAAGGATGTCACGCAATTGCGCGAGACGCAGCGCGATGCGGAGCGCCTTTCGCAATATGACTCGCTGACGGGCCTCGCCAACCGGCACCGGATGCACAAACAGCTGGATTCCAGGCTGAGGCATTTCCGCAACGACAAGCGCGTGTGTGCGCTGATGATGCTCGATCTCGATCGCTTCAAGCAGGTCAACGATACGCTTGGTCACCCCGCCGGCGACGAATTGCTCAAGCAAGTCGCGGCGCGCCTTGGCCAGATATTCGGTCACAGGGGCGAGATCGGGCGATTGGGCGGCGATGAATTCCTCATCATGCTGCCCGATGTCGACGACCGGGGCGAGCTGGGGGACCTAGCGGCGCGTGTCATCCAGATGATCGCACAACCCTATTCGGTAAACGGATCGCGCGCGATCATAGGTGTTTCGCTCGGCGTTGCCGTCGCACCATATGACGGGCTCGATGCCGAAGAGCTGGTGAAGGCGGCCGATCTCGCGCTCTATGCAGCCAAGGGCGGCGGGCGAGGGCAGTACCGTTTCTATTCGAGCGATCTGAAGGAGGGGGCAAAGCTTCGCCGCCTGCTCGAAGAAGACTTGCGCGACGCGTTACATAAGGATGAGCTGGTGATGCATTATCAGCCCATCGTGAAAGCCGCGGACTACAAGCTGTCCGGTTTCGAAGCGCTTATCCGCTGGGAGCATCCGGAACGGGGATTCGTCTCGCCCGAAATATTCATCGCCTGTGCGGAAGACATTGGCATGATTTCCGAAATCGGCGAGTGGGCATTGCGGAAGGTATGCGAAGAAGCGGCGCAATGGCCCATCGAATTGCGCGTAGCCGTGAATGTTTCGCCGACACAGTTCGTCACCGACGGATTCGTCGAGATCGTACAACGGGCACTGCAATCCTCGGGCATTTCGCCGGAGCGGCTCGAACTTGAAATAACGGAAAGCGTCTTTGCCGGCGATGATGGGCATACGCTCGAAATCTTCAATCAATTGAAGGCGCTAGGCGTCAGGCTTGCGCTCGACGATTTCGGGACGGGATATTCGTCCATGAGCTATTTGCGCAATGCCCCCTTCGACAAGATCAAGATCGACCAGGGGTTCGTGCGCGGATCGACCGAGGACGGGAACAACAATTCCGCCATCATCAGCGCCATCGTCAGCCTCGCCAAGGCGCTGAACATGGAAACGGTGGCCGAAGGTACCGAAACCAAGGACGAGCTCGAGCTCGTCATCGCGCGCGGCGCCAGCCACATCCAGGGTTTCATCTTCTCGCGTCCCATCACCAATGAGGAGGCGCTCGATCGCCTTGAAAAGGGCGATCTGGTGTATGAACCGCGCGGACCCGAAAAGTATCGCTCGGAGCGAAGAACGGTGTTGCGCAAGATATTCGTCATCCACGAAGACCACCGGTACCAGGTGACCTTGCGCAATATTTCCAAGAGCGGTGCCCGCATCCAGGGCTTGCTCGATGTCCCGGTCGGCACCGAATTCGTGCTCGATCTGGGCGATGGCCAATTGGCAGTCGCAACGGTCAGAAATTCGCGCAAGCATATCCAGGGGCTCGAATTCGAGACCCCGCTCATCAGCGATGGTGCCGATGGCCTGTGCACGCGACACCGGGTCTCACCCTACGCCATCGAGGCAGCCGGGCGACCTCTCGCCGCTCTTACCCACGATGCCTACGGCCAGCTTCAGGGTAGCGGCGCACCCCATGTCGTTTCGATACCCCGCTTCGCAGAAATGGATGCTTCGGCAAGTTGATTGCGACGGCCGATTTACGGGCATTTTCCGGTCTGCGTTAGGCTGATGCTAACCATTTCTATCTAGTCCGGTTCAACCAAGCACTGCGTCGACGAGGTTGAGAGAACATGGGGGCCATGCCCTTCACCGAATTTTTCAAGGGCCGCAAACCCTCCGAAACCGGAGAGCCGGGGGAGGAGGGAGAACGCGTAGTCCCTCCCGCGCCGCAGTTTTCCGGCTCGGACAAGCTTGCGATCGTCGAACAGCTCGAAAACTCGGGCGTCGCCTGCTTCTGGGCGACCGATGCACGCGGTGTGCTCAGCTATCTCAGTCCTGCGATCTACGAACGGCTCGGAAAGAAGGCTGCACACGCCTTCGAACAACCGCTTCAGCATATCTTGGAACCGGTGCCCGGAGATGGCGATGCGCGTTCGCTCGGCCTGAAATTGGGCACACGAAAGAGCTTTGCCGGCCTCAATGTCGAAACCGGCGATGAAAATGCGGATCTGGTGCTGCGCATGTCGGGACGCCCGCTCTACGACGACACCGAAGAATTCGTCGGTTTCCGCGGCACCGCGACCGACATCACCGAAGAGTTTCGCAGCGAGGAAGAAGCGAGCCGCCTTGCCAAATTCGACTCGTTGACGGGCCTTGCCAATCGACACCGGATGGAACAGCGCATCGATTCAACGCTGCAGACTTTCCGCAACGCAAAGCGGGCCGCTGCGCTGTTGATGCTCGATCTGGACCGTTTCAAGCAGGTCAACGATACGCTCGGCCACGCAGCGGGCGACCAGTTGCTCCAGCAGGTTGCGGAACGCCTGAATACGGTCATTGCTGGCCGAGGCGAAATCGGGCGTCTCGGTGGCGACGAATTCCAGATCCTCGTTCCCGACATGGACGACCGGGGCGAACTGGGCGAGATCGCGAAGAAGATCATCCAGATGCTCTCGCAGCCCTACTCGGTTGAGGAAGGACGCTGCACCATCGGTTGTTCGGTGGGCGTCGCCATCGCTCCCTATGACGGTGTCGAGCGCGAAGAGCTTACGCGCGCAGCCGACCTCGCTCTCTATGCATCGAAGAATGGTGGGCGTGGCCAATTCCGCTTCTACGCTGCCGATCTCGAGCATGAAGCGAACCTGCGCAAGCGCATGGAAGAAGACTTGGCCGAGGCCATCGAGGCAGGACATTTCACTCTCGAATACCAACCCTGCGTCGAGCTCGGCAGCAACAAGGTCGTCGCGCTCGAGGCGCAGTATTGTTGGGAAGACGAAGAGCGCGGACGCGTCTCGCAGGAAACCTTCCTCCCCGTCGCAGAGGGCAGTCGCCTGATCATCCCGATCGGCGAGTGGGCGTTGCGCAAGGCTTGCGAAGAGGCGCGCCAGTGGCCCGATGGGCTGCGCCTTTCGATGAACGTTTCGCCCGTTCAGTTCGAAGCACAGGGCTTCGTGGAAATGGTCGAGAAGGTGCTCAAGGAAACCGGGTTCGACCCGGCACGGCTGGACCTCGAATTCGACGAATCCGTCCTGCTTGGCGATGCCTCGAAAGTGGATGCGGCGCTTGGGCATCTCTTCAAGCTGGGCGTTCGCCTGACGCTCGATCAGTTCGGTACGGGCCTATCTTCGCTCAGCTACCTGCGGCGGGCACCTTTCAACGCGCTCAAGATCGGCGCCAATTTCTTCGAACCGGTAATGGGCAACGATCTGGGCGACATGGAACTCGTCCGCGCGGTCGTGGCGCTCGCGGGCGCGATGGGAATGGAAACCGTCGCTACCGGCGTCCATGCGATGGACCTGATGGCGGCACTCAAAAAGATCGGCGTCGGCCATGTGCAGGGCTTCGTGTTCTCCGAAGCCGTCAGCCAGGACGTGGTGCTCGAGGAAATCGCGCAGGGCGACTGGACTCTCGAACCGACCGACCAGGGCAGCCAGCGCGCAAGCCGCCGTACGGTGTTCCGCAAGATAGGCCTCATCCACGAAGACCATTACTACGATGTGACACTGCGCAACCTCTCGCGGTCGGGGGCGATGATCCAGGGCCTGCAAGAGGTCCCCGTGGGCACGCAATTCGTGCTCGACTTCGGGCAGGGCCAGCTCGCCGTCGCTACGGTTCGCCGTTCGATGGACGATGCGCAGGGCGTCGAATTCGAGCTCGAACTGGTCGACGATGGGGCAGGGGGCCTGTGTACCCGCCACCGCGTCAGCCCCTATGCGCTTGCTGCGGCGGGCGCGCCGCTGACCGCGCTTCCCCCGGGCAAATACAGCCAGGCACCGCAGGCGCCTGTGGGCAGTTTCGCGCAGTTCAAGCTCTCGGAAAATGCGCCCAAGCAAGGCGGCGGACCACAGGAAGCTGCCTGACCCGACGCTTTGCTGCTGACAGCGCCTTGCAGCAAGGCTAAGGGGCGCGGGCAATGACCGACCTTTCCAAGATCCGCAATTTCTCCATTATCGCGCATATCGACCACGGCAAGTCCACGCTCGCGGACCGGCTGATCCAGTTCTGCGGCGGCCTCACCGATCGCGAGATGTCCGAGCAAGTCCTTGATAACATGGACATCGAGAAGGAGCGCGGCATCACCATCAAGGCGCAGACCGTGCGCCTCAACTACACCGCCAAGGATGGCGAGACCTATGAGCTGAACCTCATGGACACGCCCGGCCATGTCGACTTCGCCTACGAGGTCTCGCGCTCCCTCGCCGCCTGCGAAGGCGCGCTCCTCGTGGTCGACGCCGCGCAGGGCGTGGAAGCCCAGACGCTCGCCAACGTCTACCAGTCGATCGAGCACGACCACGAAATCGTCCCCGTCATCAACAAGATCGACCTCCCCGCCGCCGAGCCCGACAAGGTCCGCGCCGAGATCGAGGACATCATCGGCCTCGACGCATCGGACGCCGT